>QWHO01000780.1 GCA_021404945.1 bacterium CPR1 | reverse complement strand
GAAGGCCTCGTCTTGGAGTTCAGTGGCGAGCCGGGCTTTGAGCTGGGCGCTCTCAGCCTTGAGGCGATGCGGTCCGGAATCGAGTTACTGAACGTGCGTGAGGTCGACGATGTGACGACCGCGGCCGTGTTCGTCCCCGACGGAAAGCTTCAGCATTTTGAGCGCATCGTGACGGGCTACCTCTCCAAGGAAAGCCCGTCTGGGGAGCCCAGGCGCAAAGCGCTGGTCGACACCATCAGCAGCATCCGACTGGCCCATCTCCAGAGTCTCTGGACGGATGAGCGAGACGAGCTTCCGCCCGTGGATGAAAGCTGCCGATTTGAAGTCTGGCTCCGTGCGGAGGGAGAACGGACCCACACCGAGGCGACTCTCGAGGATTTCCGGAAATCGGCGCAGGCAGCCGGCATTGAGGTCTCAAGCTCGGTCCTCTTCTTTCCTGGCCGCATCGTTGTAACAGCCCAGTGTGCCCTGCGCCGGTTGGTGCAGGCCGCGAGTCTGACCTACCCGATCGCCGAGTTGAGGCGCTCCAAGGAGCTCGCTGGCTTTTTCAGTGCGTTGGGACCGGCCGAGCAGTATGAGTGGGTGGCCGACCTGGCTCGACGCGTGCTACCCCCATCCTCACAGGCTCCACGGGTCTCTCTCCTGGACACAGGTGTGACGCAAGGTCATCCCCTTCTGCACCCGGCCCTGGAAGCCGGGGACCTGCATACGATAGACCCCGCCTGGGATGTAGGCGACCACCATGGTCACGGAACCGAAATGGCAGGTCTGAGCCTCTACGGTGATTTGACGGAGGCCTTGACTCTGGAGGGGCCTGTAAAACTCGAGCACCGGCTGGAATCGGTCAAGATTCTGCCGCCACAAGGAGACAACAAGCCTGAGCTCTATGGGGCCGTGATCCAGCAGGCGGTGGACCGCCTCGAGGTTAAGGCACCCGGCCTGCCACGCATCCTGCTCAGCGCTGTATCAGCTCTCGATTCGCGCGATCGCGGTCAGCCGTCCTCCTGGTCGGGCGCGATCGACAGTCTTGCTTCAGGAGACTACGACGGTGTTAAACGGCTCTTTATCCAGGCCGCAGGCAACACCAGCAACCAGGACCGCCACCTGTACCCTGACAGCAATCAGACGGACCAGGTCCACGATCCGGGACAAGCCTGGAATGCGCTGGTGGTCGGCGCCAGCACCGAGAAAGTCGCCCTCGATCCGCGCCGGTACCCAGGATGGTCACCCGTTGCAGAGCCGGGGGGACTCAGTCCGTCAAGTTGCACGTCCTTAGGCTGGGCGCCCAAGTGGCCAATCAAGCCGGACATCGTGTTGGAGGGCGGCAATCAGGCCCGGGAGCCGAGCACGGGCCAGGTTGACTATGTAGACGATCTTCAGCTCCTGTCCACTTACTACAGACCGCTTGTTAAGCCTCTGGTCGTTACCGGGGATACGAGTGCTGCTGCCGCTCAGGCGGCTCGAATGGCGGCTCTCCTTCAGAGCCTCTACCCACAGTTCTGGCCGGAAACGATTCGAGGGTTCCTGGCGCACGCTGCCAACTGGACGCCGGC
>QWHO01000286.1 GCA_021404945.1 bacterium CPR1 | reverse complement strand
CATCGTGGCCGTGGCGGCCATCGACCGCAACGGCGCCAAGGCCAACTTCTCCAACTACGGCGCCGTCTCGGTCGACCTGGCCGCGCCTGGCAAGGACATCTACTCCACCTACATCAGCGAAGAGGGCTACCGCAGCATGAGTGGCACCTCGATGGCCACTCCCCACGTTTCGGGCGTGGCCGGGCTCATCGCCACGCACTATCCCGAGGCCAGCAACGAGGAGATCAAGTCCAGACTGATCCATGGCTCCACCCCTCTGGCAAGCATGCAGGGCCAGACGGTCAGCGGCGGACTGCTGAACGCGGCCAACAGCCTGGAGAACGACCAGGTGGCTCCGGGAGCGCCCAACGACCTGTCCGCCGAGGCGGTCACCACCCGCTCGATCCAGCTCCGCTTTACCGCTACCGGCGATGACGGCTGGTGCGGCCAGGCCAGCTCCTACAAGCTGGTGTGGTCGGATCGGCCCATCGTGGAGGGCGAGGCGGCCGAGGGCGAGGTGAGCTTCGACGAAGCCAGCGTGCTGGCATCGGGCGCCGCCAGCGCCACCGGCACGGTGGAGAGCAAGAACCTGGAGCTGGCTCCCTCGACCGAGGAGCGAACCGTGCACGTGGCCGTGCGCTACCAGGACAACGTGGGCAACCGCTCGGAGCTTCGCACCACGGCCATCACAGTGCCCGCGTCGCGCATCGCCTTCACAGATGACATGGACGGCACCACGCCCAACTTCACGGGCGAGGGCAGCTGGGCCCTGGCCGAGGCCGAAGGGCGTGGCCGCGTCTGGAGCGATAGCCCCGAGGGAAACTACGAGCCCAACGCTAACCGCTCGCTGGTCTCGCGTCCGCTGGATCTGAGCTCGGTCACCCGGCCGCTGCTCACCTTCGAGGCCGCCTACGACCTGCAGACCCGGCGCGACAGCGTGGCCGTCGAGGTCTCCGAGGACGGGGAGAGCTGGACCGGCGTTGCCCACCTGACCGGCAAGTCGGACTTCAAGAGCCACTCGGTCGATCTCGGCGCCTATGAGGGGAAGACGGTGCAGCTTCGCTTCCGCCTGACCTCCGACGACAAGATCGAAAAAGACGGCATCCGCATCGACCGCCTGACCATTCTGGGCGACGCAGCTCCCGAGCCGCCCGCTCCGCCGGCCCCAGAATGGTTCCTGGCCTGAGGGTCCGACCAGCGCCGGCCTGAGGCCGGCTGACTGCGGGGGGTCCCGGCTGACTCGGCCGGGGCCCTCCCCCTCCCCAAATTCTTGCGCAGGAGAGCATCATGCAGATCACATCCACCCCCTACACCCGACCGATGCGAGCCGAGGCTCCCCCACCACCCTCACCGCCTCCGCCCGAGAACCCGGGCACGCCCCCCGAGACCCCCGACCCGGGGGACAAGCTCGTTGAGAACCTGCTCAGCTCACCGGAATTCGCCAAACAGGTGGCTGGCAAGATCGGCGGCAACGGCTCGGAGCTGACCATCACCGTGGACGGTGAGCAGGTGCTCAAGGTCAGCAAGGAAGGTCCCAGCCTGATGGAACGTAGCATTCGCGGCGGCCAGCTCTTCATCAGCGCAGCGGCTGATGAGGCTAGCAAGCTCGTCCAGGCCGACCCCGCCTTCGCCTTCAAAGAGTCGGCTCTAGGCGTCAAAACCCAGGTCTACTCGGGCCTGCCCCGCGAGGTGCAGACGGTGGCCGACAAGACCTTTCTACCGATGCTGCGGGTGGTGGCGCTGCTGCTCGACGCCAAGAAGCTGCGCGAAACCGTGGCCAACAAAGACGCCCCCCTGACCGACAAGATCGTGGACGGCGCCCACGTGGCCACCGACGTGGTGGGTCTGGTGGGAGCCATGGGAGACAAGCTGATCCCCGCCCTGGCGGGGGTGGCTCCGACCTTCACGGCCATTGGCCTGGCCGGGGACATCGCCGCTTACTCCTACCACGTGCTGAGCTACCTCAAGGAGCGGGGTCAGGTGAATGCGGCGCCCTAGCTCAAACGTCCAGCTCGACGGCCTCGCGCGAGCTTTCCATCACCAGCCGGTAGCGGGGAGCGGGATCCTTGCCAAAGCAGTCGCGCAGAGTGCGGTCGGCCTCGGCCGCGTCCGGCACCACTACCCGAAAGAGCGTGCGGGTGGCCGGCGCCAGGGTCGTTTCGCGCAGCTGCCCCGGGCTCATCTCGCCCAGGCCTTTGAAGCGGGTGACCTGGCTCGGCTTCTTGCGATGAGCGGCCAGAATGGCCTCTCGCTGGGGATCGTCCCAGGCCCAGTGGATCTGCGAGCCGTAGGCCACCCGGTAAAGCGGCGGGCGACCCAGGTAGATGTGTCCCAGCCGGATCAGCTCGGGCAGGTGGCGATAGAAGAACGTTAGCAGCAGCCCGGCGATGTGGTGCCCGTCCGAGTCGGCGTCGGTCAGGATGACCACCCGATGATAGCGCAGCCGGTTGGCCTCGAATCGCTGCCCGATGCCGCAGCCCAGAGCGCTGACCAGATCGGCGATCTCGCGGTTGCCCCCCAGACGGGTCAGGGCTGCTTGCTCGGTGTTCAGGATCTTACCGCGCAGCGGCAGCACTGCCTGAAACTTCCGGTCACGAGCTTGCTTGGCCGAGCCGCCAGCCGAGTCGCCCTCGACCACGAACAGCTCGCGCTCGCCGGGGCGAGTGGAGGAGCAGTCGGCCAGCTTGCCAGGCAGCTGCAGGCGGGGGGCCGAGATGGCTCGGCGGTCGGCCAGGTCGGCGGCGGCCCGGGCCTCCGAGCGAGCCCGAGCGGCCTGGATCAGTCGCTCGGCCAGTTGGGCCGAGGTGGTCGAGCGGTCGTTGAGCTGTTGCTCCAGGGCAATGGCCAGGGACTGGGTCAGGGGGCCGGTGACCTCGGGATTGTTGAGTCGCTCCTTGGTCTGGCCCTTGAACTGAGGAGTGCTCAGGAAGACCGAGAAGACAGCCCGCATTCCATCGCGCAGGTCCTCGGCGCTGAGCTTGAGGTCGCGTGGCCACAGCTTGTGCGTTTCCAGATAGCTCTTCACGGCCCTGGAAACCGCGTTGCGCAGGGCGTTCTCGTGGGTGCCACCTTCGGGGGTGGCGATGCCGTTGGCGTGGCTGAAAACCTTCTCGCCTGCCCCGGCCGTCCAGACCAGCGCCAGCTCGGCCCGGGGCTCACCCTCGCTACGCCACTCGAAGACCGGGCCGAGCGGGGTCTCCTGACCCAGGAGATCGGTCAGGTACTCCCCCAGCCCGTGTCCGGGGCGGAAGGTCTCGGTCTCGCCCCGATAGGTCAGGGTAGTGGTCAGGCGGTGCAGGAAAGCTGTCGCCCGCAGGCGGCTGCGGATTCGCCCCGGGTCGAAGGTGGTGTCGGGAAAGATGCTCGGGTCGGGTTTGAAGTAGAGGCTCGAGCCGCTCTGACGCGAGCCGCTGACCCTCTGCAGGGGCCCCAGCGGCTCGCCCCGGCGAAAGCTCTGGCGCACCTTCTGGCCGTCGCGGCAGACGGTTGCCTCCAGCACCTCCGCCAGAGCGTTGACCACGCTGGACCCCACCCCGTGCAATCCGCCCGAGTAGCCGTAGGGTGAGCCTCCGAACTTGGCTCCGGCGTGCAGGGTGGTGAGGATCAGCTCCAGGGCCGGTCGCCCGTGCTCGGGATGCAGGTCGATGGGAATGCCCCGCCCGTCGTCTGAGACGCGCACTCCCTGGCGGTCCTCGTCGAGCACCACGTCAATGCGAGTGGCGTAGCCGTTCATGGCTTCGTCCACGGCGTTGTCCACCAGCTCCCAGACCAGGTGATGCAGGCCCTGAGCGTCCACACCTCCGATATAGAGCGCCGGGCGCTGGCGCACGGGCTCCAGGCCCGTCAGCACGGTGATGTCTCGGGCGGTGTAGGTCTTACTCATCCGGGCTCAGCTCCAATCGACCCCGGGCCAGCACCGGCAAGCCTTCCTGGCCCGCTGTGAGCTCGGGCAGCTTGCGGGCTGTCAGCCGCAGGGTGCGCGTGGCTCCTACCCGGCGCACGTTCAGGCTCTGAAGTCCAAAGCCGATAACCAGATCTCCCGGGCCCAAAGCCATGAGCTGAACTCCTCGTCCGGTCTTGCGAGGCAGGGCACTGACCGGGGCGCTCCAGGCCCGGCCGAGATAAGAAGCCAGGATCAGCCGCTCCTTGCCCTGCAGCACCTGCACACCCAGAATGGTGGCCTGGGCACGGGCAAAGCGTCGTCCCGAGCGGGCGGCACCGGGAGAGCGAAAGAGCTCGAGCGGGAAGACCGCCCCGGTGCCATCCGAGGCTACATAAACAGCTTCCGAGCGCCTCTCGGCCGAGCTGAAGGCGGCCACCAGCCGCTCATCGTCGGAGAGCACGGCCAGCTTCTGGATGGGCCGCGGCTCACCGGGCAGGTCGTCCACTTTGAGCGTGAAGGCGCTCCCCAACGAGGTGAACAGCATGAGGGCCTGTCCCGAGGTCAGCTCGAGCCGGTGCGTCCAGCTGTCTTGAAGGCGCTCCGGCAGGCTGTCCTCGCGCCCGCGTCGGCAGACCCAGCCGGCCGCGCTGACGCCCACGAGGTAGCGCTGGGTCTCGTTGGAGCGCTTCTCCGGCAATCGGATGCGGGTGCGGCGCGGGTCGGAGAAACGGCGCTTGAGGTCGGTCAGCTCCTGGGCGATCAGGCCCAGCATGGCGGCCGGGCTGGCCAGCAGCGCCCGCACCTCGCGCCGCCGGCGGGTCTTTTCGTCGTGGTCGCGGCGAGTCAGCTCGACGTCTTTCTTGCCCAGCCGATAGAGCCGCAGCTCGAGCACGGCCTGGACCTGGACTTCGTCCAGCTCGAAGCGCTCGCGCAACTGGCGGGCCGCTTCTTCGCGCCCCTCGGCCCGACGGATGATGGTGACCGCCTGATCCAGTGCCCGAAAGACCCGCATGAAGCCCTCCAGCAGGTGGAGGCGCTCGCCGAGCTGGCGGTCCTCATGCTCGAGGCGCCGGCGCACCACCTGACGACGAAAGTCCACAAATGCCTCCAGCAGGGGCTTCAAGCCCAGGCGCGCTGGCATCCCCTCGGGTGTGAGGCAAGTGAAGTTGGCGTGAAATGTCGTCTGAAGCGAGGTCTTGTCGTAGAGCTGCTGCAGCACGCGTCGGGCGGGAGCCTCGCTGTGCAGCTCGAGCACGACGCGAACGTCTTCGGCCGATTCGTCGCGCACGTTGACCAGCCCGGGGATGGCTCCCTCCTGAATGCGACCGGCGATCTCCTCGACCAGCCTGGAGCGGGCCAGCATGTAGGGGATGCTGGTGATGATCAGGCGCTGCCAGCGCCCGGTGGCATCCTCCGGCACGACCTCCCCCCGCAGAACCAGGCTCCCCTGCCCTTCCTCGTAGAGTTGCTCCAGGGCGGTCGGGGTGATGTGCAGCTCACCACCGGTGGGAAAGTCGGGACCTTTGACCCAGGCCAGCAGGTCGCGAGTGCTGCGGCCGGGATCCTTGATCAGGGCCAGGCAGGCGTCCACCACCTCGCGGAGGTTGTGGGGGGGAAGGTTGGTGGCGACCCCCACCGCGATACCGGCGCATCCGTTGACCAGCAGCTGAGGAAATCGGGCCGGCAGCACGACCGGCTCGGTGGTGCTGTCGTCGAAGTTGGGGCGAAAGTCCACCGTGTCTTGCTCGAGCTCGGTGATGAACTCGAGGGCCAGGGGGCGAAGACGGGCCTCGGTGTAGCGATAGGCAGCCGGGGCATCACCGTCCAACGAGCCGAAGTTGCCCTGGCCATCCACCAGCGGACAGCGCAACACCCAGTCTTGCGCCAGCCGAACCAGCGCCTCGTAGACAGCCGTGTCACCGTGGGGGTGATAGCTGCCCAGCACCCCGCCCACCACCTTGGCGCACTTGATGGGGGGACGGTCGGGCCACAGCTTGAGGTCGTGGGCCATGGTGTAGAGGATCCGCCGTTGAACCGGCTTCAAGCCGTCGCGCACGTCAGGCAGGGCCCGGGAAGTGATGACGGAGACCGCATAGTTGAGAAAGCGCGCCCGGGCCGCTTCGTGGAGGGGGATGTCGAGGATCGTGCCGGCGTCTGCCACGAGAGCAGGTTCGATAGCCTGGACCCGCTTCCTGTCTAGGGTCCCGGGCTTTCTGAAGAATTTTCTCAAATCAGAACAAGGGTTCGTCGAACTTGTGCTCTAGAATTCTTACTGTCACAGGCTATCAGGCTTGACTCGGGTAGTTCATTCTTCCGGGGTTTCAACAAACTGTACTTCATCAAGCACGTCGAATGTGAGACTGTTCTAAAACTTGAATTCCCCTTAGACTATCGCTATGCGACGTGGACCTCTGACCTGGGGAATCGTGCTGGCTTTGCTGAGCCTCTACTTCATCTGGGGCTCGACCTACCTGGCCATCCGCTACACGCTGGAGAGCCTGCCTCCGCTGCTGACGGCTGGCTATCGTTTCCTGGGAGCAGGATTGACGCTCTACGTCGCCCTTCGGATCGCCGGCCATCCTCATCCAGAGGGGCGCCGCTGGCTCGGGGCCGCTCTGGTGGGAACCCTGCTGCTGTTCGGCGGTAATGGCCTGGTGATGCTGGCCGAGCGCCACGTTCACTCGGGACTGGTGGCCGTTCTGCTCGCCTCGGTAGCCCTCTGGACGGCTCTCTTCTCGGGACTTTTCGGTCAGTGGCCCTCCAGACGGGAGTTCATCGGCATCGCCATCGGTCTTCTGGGAGTGGTTCTCCTGAACCTGGAGGGCAATCTCCAGGCCCACCCTCTGGGAGCATTCATGGTGCTGGGCTCAGCCCTCGCCTGGGCGCTGGGCTCGGTGCTCAGCACTCGCCTTCCCATGCCCAGGGGCCTGATGGCGGCGGCCGCCCAGATGCTGTGTGGCGGGGCGCTGTTGACCCTGGTGGGCAGCCTGCTCGGAGAGACCTGGCCGGCTCACCCCACGGCTCTCTCCCTGTGGGCTTTCGCCTACATGCTGGTCTTCGGCTCGCTGGTCGGCTTTACCGCCTACAACTATCTGCTTCAGCGCGTCAGCGCCAGCCTGGCGACCAGCTACGCCTACGTCAATCCGGTGGTGGCCGTTCTGCTCGGGGTCTGGCTCGGGGGCGAGAGCATCAGTAGCTACGGGATTGCCGCTCTGGTCATCATTTTGTCGGCGGTGGCCCTGGTGGCTTCGGCTCGAAAAGCGCCGCCAGTGGGCTCGCGAGACGAGTTTCCTGAGCTGGCCGAGGTCGCCTGAGCGTCTCGACCACGCTCTCGGCCGGAAAAGCAGCGCATTGCGGAGGCCGGGCTCCTACTCGATCCCCAAAATGCGACCCACGAGCGAGCCCATCCAGGCCTTGAAGCCTCCCTCCGGCTTGTGTCTGGCGGCAATCTCGCGAAGTTTCTCCTTCAACCTGGCGCTGGCTACCGGATCGAGCTCCATGTCCTGGCTCTTGGCGAAATAGTCCACGATGGCCGAAAGCTCGCCGTCATCGAGCCAGATGCCGTGGTCAGGACAACGATCGAGCCAGATCTCGCTGATCATCAGATAGCGATAACGGTCCATGTTCTTGGAGCAGACCGGACATGCCGCCGGTGCGTCCAGCGAGGTGCCGGGCGTCTTGTCCTGCACCAGAATAGGAGCCAGGTCCGAGCCCTCCAGAGCCTTGATCGGGTCCTCCAGGCGCATCACCTGGCCGAGCTCGTCGTCCTCGTCTTCCCACCACGAGCCCTCGCAGGTGGGGCACATATCCACCCGGAGATCCCCAAAGGATTGCTCTTTTAGCTCAATCTGGCAGCGCGGACAGGTCTTCATGTCGCCGCCTTCAACCTCGACCTCCTCGTCGCCTTCGAAGGCCTGCGACCAGGTTGTCGAGAATCATGCCGGGCACTCTTGAAGGGGGGCACATCGTCCAATGGATGCCACCACCGCCAATTGCCCGGCCTGCGGGCAGGCAATCCAATCTGACAATCGGCTTTTTTGTCCGAGTTGCGGGCAGGCCCAGCACCGCACCTGTCTCGAGCAGCGCCATGCCTGTGCAGTTTGTAGCTTTACCTTTATGCCGCCGACCCCCGGGAGCGGCCCGAGTCTCCCCGCCGCGCCCGTCGGAGCACCCGGTCCGGCGATCTCACCCGGACCAGCTCCGATGGGGGTGCATCGCCCCTGCAAGCAGTGCAACCATCCCTTCCCTCAGGGTGCGGTGCGCTGCCCCCACTGCGGCTTTGTGCCCAAAAGCAGCAGCTCGCCGGTGATCATCTTCGCGCTGGTGGGATGCCTGTGCATGTTCATGGTCATCCCGATCCTGGCTGCCATTCTCGTGCCGAACTTCATTCGGGCCAGGGCCCAGGGGCAGCTGACCGCCTGCAAGTCCAACGAGAAAAACATCGGTACGGCTCTGGAGATGTGGTCCACCGACAACTCCGGTCACTATCCCGACTCTCTGAGCGCCCTGACCCCCAACTATCTGCGGATGATCCCCAACTGTCCGNNCCTACGAGCATGAGCCACCCAAAGATGAGAAGGGCGGGAGCTACTCGTTTTGCTGCAAAGGGGACAACCACAGGGCCGCGCGAGTTGCTGAGGACAATCCCAGCTACAATTCGATGGAAGGCCTGCGGGTCGATATGCGCTGAGCTCTTCAGCTCTTTACCGCGAATGCGAGGTGACTCTCCGGGCCTGGAATGGAGACCCTCCAGTTTGTTCAGGAGCGGCCAAGATCGCAATCGGTCAGGTGCCCGCGAGGGCTGACTTGCATTGGATCTAGACGGTATGATAATATGTCATACCTGGAGGAAGCTACCCGTGCCCAAAGCCAAAGTCGCAGTTACGCTTGAATCGTCTCTCTTGCAGAAGGTCGATCGACTGGTATCTGTGCAAGTCTTTCCGAGTCGGAGCCAGGCCATCGAGACCGCCCTCATCGAGAAGCTGGAGCGCCTTGAGAAGACGCGGCTGGCCACCGAATGTGCCCGGCTCGACCCGCGCGAGGAAGTCGCCCTGGCCGAAGAAGGGCTGGAGCTTGACTTACAATCGTGGCCGGAGTACTGAGAGGCGAGATCCGCTGGGCAGATCTTGACCCGACCCGAGGCCGCGAGCAAAGCGGCACCCGGCCGGTGCTCGTCATCAGTGCGGATGTGTTCAACGAGCGGTCTCAAACGGTGATCGCACTGGCCATGACCAGCCAGGAGCCGCGGGCCGGATTCCCACTGACCGTGGAGATCCGGTCCGTCAAACTTCCCAAGCGGACCTGGGTCAAGATCGGCCAGATTCGCACCCTGGCGGTGGAGAGGTTGCCCGCAACGCTGGGGCGTGTGAGCCCGGAAGAACTGGCGTCGGTTCTGGAGGGCCTGAACGAGATCGCGGGTGAATGAGGTGCTGAGCGACAACGCAGAGCTTGCAGGAGCGAGGCCCGAATCGAGACCGGCGGGCCGCCTCGGCGACCTGTGAGCCACAGGTGCCGAGGCGGCTTGTTCCGCTCAGCGTTTCCACCAGCTCTTCTTGCGAGGCGGTTTCAGGCCGAGCAGCTTGCGCAGCTCTTCCAACCAGGCCTGAAGACTGGGCAGGCCCTCGGCAGGGTCGCGCCGGTAGCTCTTCAGGGCTTCTTGGCCCAGAGCCTCGAGCTTCCGAGCCGGCTCGCTG
The DNA here is from genome assembly GCA_021404945.1 of bacterium CPR1. Classification (GTDB taxonomy): domain Bacteria; phylum Vulcanimicrobiota; class Xenobia; order Xenobiales; family QWHO01; genus QWHO01. Next base: position 6,476 of record QWHO01000286.1, on the reverse strand, counting down.
GCCCACCGGGCCAGTGTCAGCAGGGCTTCCTCAATCTGGTCGATCGCGTCAAGCGACTTTGGTTTTTGCTTCAGTGACTCGATTGCCCTCTCCAGGTTGCTGAACGTTTTCCTGAGCCACTCTTCTGGAGAAGGAGCAGGCCTGCTGGAACGCTTACGATCAGTCATGTCCGCCTCGATGGACTTAGGGGAGGCTTCGCCCCCGATCGATGAGAGGGCGTCGAAACATGCGCCAGAACCTGACCCCAACCATCCTGAGTCCAACGGGCCTGGTGCACCGGGCCGACAGGGAGCTGCAGGGGCTGGCGACCCAAAGGCGGAGTAGCAGCGACGGACAGCTCCGCCCGGGGCCTCGGACATTCGCATCGCTCCGCCCACGGCCGTCCCCCACTGGGAGGGCGCTTCCACCGCCTGGGTGACTTGATGCACCTGTCCGGATGGATTCACCACTCCGCTGGCATCCACGGCCACGTAAGCGGTGAAGCGGCACAGCACACCCCATTGCAAGGAGAAGTCGGTAATCGCCTGACCCAGGCCAGCCGGCCCCTCGTCCGTGTCGAGGCGGTGCTCCAGGTCGAGCACCCGGGCTCGAGCCCAGACGTGGCGGAGAACCGGATCGGATGTCGGCTGGTGGCCCAGGTCGGCCTGAAACGGCTTGCCATCGGCCCTGGTGGCGGTGACCCGGACGCTGTCCGGCGCCGGTCCGGCCAGCCGCCCGCTGATCACTGCCGGCATTCCCGGAAAGACATCCACCTTCTCCGGTGTGACCTCACTCAAACCGTCCAGGTGCAACTGCAGGTCGCGCAGGACCGGAGAGCCGATGCGGCGATGAATGGAGCGCATGACCTCGTCGAGGCGATCTTCCGACTCGACCAGGTCGAACACCCCGCCCGTGCTTTGAGCCAGCCTCCTGAGGAAGCTCTCGTTGACGGCCCGATCGACTCCTACCGTGTGGATGCGCGTCTTCCCGGCGTGCCGGGCCACGTGCTCGTACACCTGGGCCTCGTTGCCCACCTGGCCATCGGTCACGAACACGACGACCTGCTCGCGTCCTTCCTGAGGCCGTGCAAAGTACTCCAGGCTGCGGGCCAGCGCAGGCCCGATCTCGGTGCCTCCGCGCGCCTCGACCCGGGCCAGAAATTCCACGGCTTGAAAGCGATTGCGGTCGGAGGCCTCGCTCAGCTTGCCGCTCCCGTCCAGGGGCTCCTCCAAGACGGAATCGAACAAGATCAGCGCCAGCCGGTCCTTGTCGGTCAGGCTGTCGAGGATCCGGGCCGCGGCCCTCCGGGCGGCCACCATCTTCCACCCCTGCATCGAGCCGGAGCGGTCGAGCACGACCACCACATCGCGCGGCTTGACCTTACAACGCTTCAGGTTGGGCGGGACAACGGTCAAAGAGATAGTGCAGCCCGGGCCATCAGAGTCGGGCAGGCTCCGCAAGCTCGTGGCCACCGACTCCTCCCCCACCTCGAAGCGCAGGATGAAGTCGCGATCCAGGCGGGTGGCTCCCGGTGCCAGGCCGACCCGACGGACCCCCTCGGACAGATCTTCGATCTCTAGCTCATGCAGGCTCGCGCGCAGGTTGCGGACCGGGAGCCCGGCCGAATCGAGCTCCAGGGAGAGCGTGAATTCGACCGGGTTGGGCATTCCGGGCAGCAGGATGGGCGGACTGATGCGCGATGCGTCAGGCACAGCGTCGGTATCAAGAGCCGTGCCACTGCCCACGCTCTCTCCATCGAGAGCCACCCCCGGGATGTAGCGGGGGGCAACCACCAGGGGAAAGCGGTAGGTGGCCTCCCCGTCGGAGAGGGCCAGCGGTCCGGAGAGCTCGAGCTCGACGGTGATCGCTTCGCCCGGCATGATGTTGCCCGCCCGCATGGTGAAGACATCTGGCCGCTCTTCCTCGGCGATGGCCGCACGCTGGTAGGTGGCCTCCAGGGGCACCTGGAAGGCGTTGACGAAAGTCTGGCTGAGCTGGTTGCGATAGTGCAGACCGGTAATGTGCCCCGACAGGCTCATGGATTTCAGGGGCAGCCGGCCCCGCTCGGTCTCGATGGCACCGAACCCGGCCCTGGCGTCGGCCAGAGGCCGCTCTTCGTTGAGGACTTCGAGTGTGGCTTTCATGCGTTCTCCTCCTTCGATAAGACGGCCGGGTTCCAGGACTGCAGCGCTTGCAGCAGGGGGGCCGCCAACCGGCTCAGCTGCCGGGGGTCGAGCGTGGGGTAGTGCCTGCGGTCGAGCATCAACGTGACTCCCGGAGCCAGCTCGAGCCCCTGCAGGGGAAGCTCGCAGCAAGCTCCGGCCGGTGCCTCGGGAACGTCGAGCCGGGCGGCCCGACGTTCCCAGAAGCGCTGTGGAGGTGTTCTCTTCTCCAGGCTCTCCGACTCGCAAGCCGGGGGAGCCTGATCAAGCCAGTTCTCCGGGAGACCGGCCAGCTCTTCCAATTCGCCCTGAGTGCGACCGGAGAGAGTGGCCTGAATCTCCTGGAGCGGTGCCCCCTGCGCCTGCAGAGCCTTGATGGCCAGCAACTGCAGCAGGTGGCGCACCCCGTAGTAAGCCGTTCGTCCGCGAAGCTCGGCCGGGCGGTCAAGCAGCCCGAGCGTCGTGTAGTAACGGATCAACCGTTCATTTGGCTCCCAGCGAACTCGTCTCGAGTGGCCCGTGGGCTCGACCCAACGGGTGCTCAACTCGACCAGCTCGGCCAGGCGCCACCGGCCTTCCGTCCCTCGGCTCACCCCAGAATCATAACACTGTCATATAACAGTGTCAATGCAAACATTTGTTCGTAAAGGCGCTCTGGCCGCAAGGCCGAAGTGCCCACCTTACCAGAGAAAGGAACCTGCTATCATGCGCATTCTGCACACCATGCTGCGAGTCGGCGACCTGGATCGCTCGATCGACTTTTACACCCGAGCTCTCAGCATGAAGCTCCTGCGCCGCAAGGATTATCCCGGCGGAAAGTTTACCCTGGCCTTCCTCGGCTACGGTCCCGAATCCGAGCAAACGGTGCTCGAGCTGACCCACAACTGGGGCGTGGAGCAGTACGAGCTGGGCACCGCCTATGGCCACATCGCCATCGGGGTAAGCGACATCCACGCCGCCTGCAAACAGATCGAGAGCGCCGGAGGCCTCATCACGCGCCCCCCCGGCCCGATGAGCCACGGCACCACCGTGCTGGCGTTCTGTCAGGACCCGGACGGCTACAAGATCGAGCTGATCGACGAGACCTCCCGTCAACTGACCATGCAGGAGGCAGAGCAGGCGGGGAGCTACTGATGGAGGGGCAGACTCTTGGCCTGGCGCTGATCACCGGGTCGGTTTCCGGCTTTGCCGGCATCTTGTTGTGGGCGCTTCAAAACAACCGGGCCGGAACGAAGCTGCTGACTTGCTCGGCACTGGCCAGCCTGACCGTGCTGTCGGTGGGCACGCTCTACCTGCTCGGAAAGCTGGGCTGACCCGATGCAACTGCTGGTCGACTTTTCCAGTCTGCTCTATCGAGCCTACCACTCCACCCCCGATTCCATCCCCATGAACGGGGTTCACGGATTCCTGAGCATGCTGGCCCGGATCCTGGAGGACCGTCGGCCGGTCGAGTTGGGCCTGTGCACCGACGACGACTGGCGCCCGGAGTTCCGCACTCGAGCGCTGCCAAGCTACAAAGCCCATCGAGTGGGCGATCTGCCTGACCCGGTCACCCCTCAAGAGGCGGTGGCCCGCGAGTTGCTGAGCGCGATGGGGCTGGCCGTGGTGGGCTACTCGGGCTATGAGGCCGAGGACGTGATCGCCTCGCTGTTGTCACGGGCACGCCAGAGGGTCGAGATTCTCTCGGGCGATCGGGATTTGTTCGCGCTGGTGGAGGATCCTCAGGTCAAAGTGCTCTACCCGACGAAGGGCACCAGCCAGCTCTTGGAGGTGGACGAGGCCGAGATCACCCGTCGCTACGGAATTCCCGGCCGAGCTTACGGGGATTTTGCGCTCTTGCGGGGCGATCCCTCCGACGGTCTGCCGGGCGTGGCTGGAATCGGAGAGAAGACAGCCTCGCGGTTGATCGCCGAGCATGGCTCGTTGGAAGCGCTGCTCAAGAGCGAGCGCCTCAAGGAGAGCGAGCGCAAGAAGCTGGAAGCTGGTCGCTCCTACCTGGAGACGGCTCGCAAGGTCGTCTTACCGGTTCGGGACATCCCCCTGCCTGCGGTCGACCTCCGATTGCCCGAACGCTTTGCCAACGCTGGCCTCGTGCGCGAGATCGCCGAGCAGCATCGGCTCGAGAATGGGGTCGAGCGGGCCTGGAAGGCGGTACGTAACTGCCTGGTGGCCTGTCCGTGAAGGCTGCCACTTCTCCTCGATCATCTCCGGCCGAAGGGCAAGCCCCCGCGGTGCACTAAGCCCGCTCTGCCTTCACGGGGTCTGTGAGGCCAGGCGCCTCTGCGGTGACGCCGGCCAGGGCCGGACCACCTTTGCCTGCCCCGAGTCGGCGTCATCGCCACACCCGAGACTCTCACCACCGGTAGACCGGGGAGGTCACCCTCCCCGGCACGTAGTAGAGTGGCCAACCGTGCGGTAGTCGACTCCAAGAGCTTGAGAGTATCAGCCGTGGTATACTGGGGCGGTGAACAGCATCGACCAGCTTGCCCGGGACTGCGGCCTGGACCTGGTGCTCCAGTTCGGCTCCAGTCTGAGCTCGGAGTGTCCGGGCGACCTCGACTTGGCCCTGGAGGGCCCGGGAGACCGACCCGACGATCTGGTCGAACGGTTTTGCCACGGTCTGCAGAGAGGTGACCTGGACCTCGCCTGGCTGCCCACGGCCGGCTGGCTGCTCAACTGGGAGGCGGCGCGAGCTCCCCGCGTTCTCTTTGAGTCCACCCCGGGGAGTTTTGCTGAGTTTCGCAACGCCGCCTGCCGCCGCTGGATGGAAGCCCGGCGGTTGTGGTCCAGGCGGGATCGAGCCTACACACGGAGACTTCTTCAAGGGGAGACTGTCTTGAATCGTGACCTTATCCTGCGCCGCCTCGCGCAGATGACCCGGCACCTGAGAGAGCTGGAAGAGACCCTCCCCGGCAGCGAGTCCGAGTTTGTGGCCAGGCATCAAATCTACCACGCCGCCGAGCGCTTGCTCGAGCTCCTGGTGGAGGACGCCGCCGCCGTCAACACCGAGGTCGCGCTCGCCGTGGCAGGAGTGCCCGCTTCGGACTACTACAGCTCGTTCTTCTCACTCCAAAGCGCAGGCTGGATCGACGCGGAGCTCGCCCGAGCCCTGGCCCCCTGTGCCAGCATGAGGAATATCCTGGTGCACCGCTACGAGACGATCGAGTTACCGGCTCTCTACCGTCGACTCCGAGAATCGGTCCCGTTCTGGCGCGCCTACCTCCGTCGCATCGAAGAGCAGGTCGAGCCCTGCTGATCGCCCGGAATCAGCAGCTTGCCCAACAGCCCTGCCAGGGCGCACACGGTCATGGTGGGCAGGAGGCAGGAGGCCCCCGTCCATGCGGACTGAAATGGCGGGCGGTGAGGCCCTGGTTTACCCTGAGGAGCTGAGCCAGGGGGTGGCCGTGACCGTGCCCGGGCGCGAGAACAACGTCCAGTCTCGCCTTCTGCCGGCGCCGACCCGGTCCAGGCCGAGCTGGTCGACGAGAAGCGGGCCATCAACCTGAGAGCGAGCTGAGCGCCAGGCTCCGGCGCTCCGTGCTGTCCTCGCCGGTGCGCCGCAATCTGCTCCTGCCCGAGAATGCAGCCAGGGAGTCACCACGACATTCTCCCCCGCGATCTCCGCGGTCACGAAACTGCCCGGCTCGCGCAGATGGTCCACCGGGCCACCGCCTGCACGTACCCCGAAAGACGCGCTTCTCGACCTCGTAAAACGCCGGGTCGCGATGACGATCCGTAGCGAAGGACGGTGGGAATTCGACGCCCCAGTCAGAAGTGCCAGCATGGAGGCTCTGCTGGAAGTTGCATCCTCGGGGCTCCCATCAGAGCTCGCTCAATCCGGCAGCACGCTGGCACTTCCCGGCCGCTGGCATCGGCCTCGACGAAGCATGCGGACTGGGGACGATGGAACTGTGTCGCAGCAAAGCTGGGGCATAGTTGGCCGGAGCTTAACCTGGGGCTTCAAAACGAAACTGAGGCTTGCCATTGTGGCCTCCTGAGGCTACAATTCTCAGCATGACCATGGTGGGCGTTCGAGAGTTAAAGAACCGGCTGAGTTACTATCTCCGTTTGGTGCGGGGCGGTGAGACTCTGATCGTGACCGATCGTGGAGCGATTGTGGCCGAGCTCAAGCCTCCCCAGCAGGCGAACCCGGAGGGATTTCCCTACCCGGGGTTGTTGAAGCTGGCACAAGAAGGACAGGTTCGCCTCGGAACGGGGAATGATCCGGCGCTTACCCCCAGGCAGGCAAACGGCGCTAAACGGACCCACAGTGCAGCCGCCTTCGATTCCAGCTCAACTGAGCCTCGGTTATTTGCCCACGGTCCACCACGGACC
>QWHO01000285.1 GCA_021404945.1 bacterium CPR1 | reverse complement strand
AGTCCGTCCTGATGACCCCGTTCTGGCTCTGTCAGAAGTGGCTCCAACTGGTCAAGCAGGCCGGCTTGATGGAGGACGCGACCCTGGTCGGCCTCACGTCTCTGGGTGGGGACTTTGGTTTCACCAGCCAGATGAAGAGCTTTGAGGGCGGCGCGCTGCCCGGCCTTCTGAAAGCGATCCTGATCGAGAGCTGGGTGGCGGGCTTTCGTCATCTGCCCGTCAAGATCGTGGACTCGTTCCCCGGGGACCCCTCCGCTAAGATCGTCCGGATGGCGCTCAAAGAGCTGGCCGTTCCCTCGTATGAGACCGAGGTCGGATGGGATCGCGGGTTGCGGCGGGTGGTCCGTCCCGTGCAGAAGACGCTGGATCGCCCGGCCACGCATCGTTTGGAAGGCCATTGGATCTGCACGGGAGGGGCCCGCGGCATCACGGCCTTCGTGGCCCGAGAGCTCGGACAGCGCTACGGCCTGACCCTCCACCTCCTGGGCCGCGTCCCGAGAGCCGAGGTTCCGGCCGAATGGCAGGCTCTCTGGCACACCGGACGGCGTGAGCTCAAGATGCTGGTGATGGACAGCGCCCGGCAGGCCGGCCGGAACGCGGTCAAAGCCTGGGAGAACGCTCAGAAGAGCCTGGAGATCGAGGATACCCTGGCCCAGCTCGAGGCGCTTGGGATCAAAGCGTATTATTACGCCTGCGAGGTTTCCGACCGCGACCAGCTGGCCTGGGTGCTGGAGGAAGTGCGGCGCCACGGCCCGATCTCGGGGATTCTCCATGGCGCGGGCTCGAGTCGAGACGCCAAGTTCGAGCACAAGGAACCCGATCGAGTGGACCAGTGCTTCAAGGCCAAGATCGACGGCACGCTTGCGCTCATGGAACTCACGCAGCAGGACGCCCTGCGTCATTTCGTAGCCTTCGGCTCTATCAGCGGCCGGTTCGGCGCCAACGGCCACGCCGACTACTCCTGTGCCAACGACATGGAGGCCAAGCTCGTCGACTGGTACCGTTCCCTGCGGCCCGAGGTGGCCGCAGTCACCTTCCACTGGCACGCCTGGGGAGACGTGGGGATGGCAACCAAAGCCGAGACCCAGCTCGGGCTCCAGGCGGTCGACATGCAGTTCATGCCCGCGGCCGAGGGGCTCCAACACCTCATCCGAGAGTTGGAAGCGGGGGCGCCCGAGGCCGAGGTGCTGATCACCGACGATCGCTACTACAGCCGGTTTTATCCCAATGAGATGAGCACGCGCGAAAGCCGCGAGGCCGTACGTCCCCTCTTGGACGGCGGGAAGCTCGAGAACGGTGTGTTCAGCCTGACCCTCGATCCAGAGAAAGAGCTGTTCCTGACCGAGCACTTGCTGGATGAGCGCCCCATCATGCCTCTCGTCGTCAGCCTGGAGCTGGCTTGCGAGGCCGCAGTCGAGCCCGGCACACAGGGCTTTCGCCTGCGCGCGGTCGAGGCCGTGAACGGATTGCGCTTCCCGAGCCACCAGCCCAAGCTCGTTCGGGTCCGCTCCGAAGGACGAGTCTACACCGTGATGAGCGACGTGACGGCCCGTGACGGCACTTTGCTCGAGAAAGACCGTCCCGTTCTGCGGGCCGAGGTGGAGCCGGGCTATCCGACGTCCGCCGAGGCGATGCCGGCGGTTCCCGAGGGAGCATGGCGGCCCGTCGCCTACCTCGAGCGCGGCGCGCGCCTGTACCATGGACCGGCCTTCCGCTCGTTGCGCAAGGTGTTGTTGGATGGACAGGAGCTGTGGGGTCAGGTTACCGCCCCGGCGGTGGTGGAGCTGGCCGGCGCCGGTCGCGCCACCGTCGGATGGAGGCTCCCCTGCGCGGCTCTGGACGGATGCCTTTACGCCGTAGGCTGGCTGGCCTGGGCGCTGCTCGAGCCGAGCCAGGCGGTCCCGGCGGCCATCGCGGAGCTGAAGGTCGGCCGGTTCCCCTTCCCGCGGGAAGCCTGCCTGGTGCATGTCCGCTTCCTGGGTAAGAAGGAGGGTCGAGCGTGCTTCGACTTCTGCCTTTACGGAGCCAATAAGGACCGGTTGCTGGAAGCCTCAGGATATGAGCTGGCCTGGCTCGAGAGCGCGGTTTCCGTATGATCGATCTGAGCCAGAAATGCTGCCTGGTCACCGGCGCCTCCCGCGGAATCGGCCGTGCGACCGCTCTGCGCCTGGCCCAGGCCGGGGCCGACGTGGCCGTGAACTACCTCACCTCGCAGGCGGCCGCCCGGGAGGTGGCCGCGCAGGTCAAGGCGCTCGGGCGAAGGGCGATCCTGGTCAAGGCCGACGTCAGCGAGCCCGAGGACGTGCAGGCGATGGTGGAGCACGTGGGCGGGCAATTCGGGCGGCTGGACATCCTGGTCAGCAACGTGGCCACGGGCGGCTTCCGGAACTTGATGGACGCCACGCCCCAGCACTTCGCCGCCACCATGAACACGAACGTCATGCCCCTCCTGACCCTGGTGCAGGCGGCCCTGCCCTGGCTCGAGAAGGCGGGCGACCGGGCCAAGGTCGTGGCCCTCTCGAGCCACGGATCGCACAAGGCGCTACCTCATTACGGACTCATCGGCGCCTCCAAAGCAGCGCTCGAGGCCATGGTACGCCACCTCGCTTTGGAGCTCGGCCACCACATCAACTTCAACGTGGTGCTGGCGGGCCTGGTGGAGACGGACTCGACCCGGGCCTTCCCGCCCGAGGTTTTTGAGCGGGCCCAGAAGGCGATGATGACCAACGGGCGTCGCTTGACCGAGGCCGAGGTGGCTGACGCCGTTCTGTTTCTATGCAGCCCGCTGAGCGATCTCATTCAGGCCCAAACCCTCACCGTAGACGGGGGAGCCGGTTGTCAGGCTTGAGGTGATGCGACTCCCGACTTTTGTGATCCTGGGTGCCCAGAAATCCGGCACGACCTCCCTTTATCACTATCTTGGCCAGCATCCCGAAGTATTCATGCCCGAAGTCAAAGAGCCGTCCTTCCTGGCACTCTACGGCTGCGACAAGGAGTTTCGCGGCCCGCAAGACCCCGCCGCCGCCAATCCTTACCGGACCCTGGAGGCCTATGCCAGCTTGTTTGCAGGCTCCGAGGGCTTCAAGGCGGTCGGGGAGGCGTCCACCTTGAATCTATACTACCCAACCACGATCGACAATATTCAGGCCTTCATTCCTACCGCCCGTCTCGTCTGTATCCTCAGGAACCCGGTCGAACGAGCGTATTCCCACTACAACTTCGTCCGGATGCTGGGCAGGGAGCCGCTGGATTCATTCGAGGCTGCGTTCGATGGAGAGGACGCCCGCATCCGAGAGGATTGGGGACCTATCTGGCACTACAAAAGTCGCGGATACTATTACTCTCAATTGAATCCCTACTTCTCGGCCTTTCCTCGAGAGCAAATCAAGGTTTATCTACTGGAGGACTTGAAGACGGACCAGGAGGGGACGCTGCGCGACCTGTTCCGCTTTGTAGGAGTGGAGGCGAGCTTCGTGCCTCCGGTCCTGGAATCAAAGAACGTTTCCAGCGTGCCCCGCTTCGCCTGGTTGAACCGAGCCGTCTACATCCCAGGTCTGGTGCGCAGGATGGCCCGAGCGTTCGTTCCCAAGACTCGTCGGGAACGTCTCCGGCAATCTGCTATCGATTGGCTTCAGAAACATAACGCCAGGGCCCCCGACCGTCTGACGCCGTTCATGCGCAAGCGCCTGCAGGCAGTCTACCGGGAGGACATCGAGAAGCTTCAAACCTTGCTCAATCGGGATTTGTCGGGCTGGCTTCGGGACTGATGGCTGGTTCGGCAGGGCGAGTCCAGGCAGTTTGACTGGCCCAGATGAAGAACGCTACGGCGGCCACGTCAGGCGACTGAAACTGTCCGTACCCCCCGATGATAAGGGCACGTAGCATCGGAATGACGAGCAGGCCGGGCAACCAGAAAGGATTGAGCGGGAAATCCGGACTGGGAGCGACGAACGCTGCTCGCAGGCAACAGCGCACGAAATAGTACACGAGTGTCATGTAGTATGCCACCGACAGGATAAAGCCGAGCAGGCCCATCTGGAACCAGGCCCCCAGGAACAGGTTGTGAACGGCAAATCCGTCGGAAACACGGGCCCCGATGCCGTAACCAAACAGGGGGGAACGAGCGATTTCCTTGTAGGCCCGGACGTAGTGTGGAAAGCGGACATCCGATCCAGCCTCTTCGTACTTTCCGGCCTGGACCTGCATGAAATCCTCGATGTAGCCGCCGCGAACGCTTGCCAGCGAGCCGAATAAGAGAAGTACGAGCAAGGCACACACCACGGAAAAGAGCTTCTGCCTGGAAGATATCCGAGGGGATACCTGGTACAGCACGACCACCACACCCATGCCGGCGCACAGGGCCAGGAAGTTGGACCGGCTCAGCAAAGCAAAAATGACGACCGGGTAGAGCATCAAGGCGAGGATGGTAATGGGATTGAGGAGCCGGCGGCCGCTGGTGGTGCCACAAATCAAAAACAGGTAGAGCAGCACGTTGAAGCCGGCCGCAATCAGGTTCTTGACGGTCGTGGTCTCGAACTCGTCATCATCGCGTTCCAGATTTGCCTTCTCCGGGGAGTAGTTGATCATATTGAGCAGAATGATACGCGGATTCAGCTTCCGAATCTCCGGGTCGAGCTCATCGACCGGAGTCATCTGCACAGTGTAGGCCCCGTACATGATGAACACGAGAACCGAGAGTGGGGCCGCCAGGCTCACGGTGCGGCAGAGTTGGGCGACGTTGCACCTGGTCAGGTAGGCGCCGAGCGCGAAGTAGAACAGCAGCGAGCGCAGGTTGGGGCGGTACACCAGCACACCGCCACCGAGGTCGTGCGACCACAGAATGGACAGCCCGAGGACGGCATAGAACGCGATGAACAAGGTATTGAAAAGAGGGGCCAGTCGAAAGAAGGCCACAAAGGTCAACGGCCGCAAGAAACCTATCAGCAACAAGAACCAGGACGGGATCTGGCCGACCCCCAACAGGAAGATGCCAAGGTCTACAGACAGAGAGCCCTTCCACTGCAGCGGTAGGATCAATAGAAAGAAGAGCAAGGGGAGGTCGATACCCTCGAACCTCGTGCGGTTGCTGGCGGGGCGGAACGGCCGCATGGGGAAAGTAGCTTCTCGTCTACAATCGAAGTTCCTTGCGGCTGGAGGAGGTTCGCGTGCCGCCGAGTATTAGGTGCCATCGTGGAGTGGCCGAATTTCCTCATTATCGGAGCAGCTCGCTCGGGGACGACAGCGCTGTACGAGTATCTCCTGCAGCACCCCGAAATCGCAATGACGGAGCCGAAAGAGCCCCACTACTTCGCTTTTCCCGATCAGATACTGACGTTCTCCGGTCCTGGGGACTCGGAGACGATCAATCGCAAGGCCGTTACCCGCGCCACGGACTACAACAGGCTGTTTCGCAAGTTGGGGAACGTCAAATCCGTGGGCGAGGCCTCGGTTTCCTATCTCTACTACCCAGGCGCCTGCGCCCAGATTCGCCAGGCCACGCCTGAAGCTCGAATCCTCTGCATCCTGCGGCATCCAGCCGAGCGCGCCTACTCAGCCTTCAGCTACCTCAGCTCCCGACTGTTCGAGCCGGAATCATTGTTCGAAAACGCGCTGGCGGACGAGCCCCGCAGAATCAAGGAAAACTGGCATCATCTCTGGCACTACCGCGCGATGGGGTTCTATGGCGAGCAACTCGAGCGCTATTATTCGGCATTTGGACGCGAGCAGGTCATGACGATCCTGTATGACGACTTCCGCAGTGACCCGGACCGTACCTTGCGGGAATGCTTTCTGTTCCTGGGAGTCGACCCGCAATACAAGCCTGGCTACGCCCCCGCCACGAACTACTCCGGCAAGCCCAAGAACAAACTATTGAGTCGTCTGATGACGCGCGAGCATCCCATCAAGAGTCTCCTAAAGCCTCTCATCCCTCCGGCCGTGCGTCAGAAGATTCGCTCCAAGCTGGGCAAAGCCAATATGCAACGTGTAGGAATGGACCCTCAGACGCGCCAGGCATTGATTGAAACCTATCGCGAGGACATCGTCAGGCTGCAAGATTTGCTGGGCAGGGACCTGTCGGGGTGGCTGAAGTCTTCGTGACGCCAGAGTGGCTATCAGCTTAACCCGACGGGTCGGAGGACGTTCCCTCGTCGCACTCTTCCTCACGGGCTCCGGAATGGCGGTGGGCTTAGCGATGCAGGGCATCGCCGCCAAACAGCTGGGGGCCGGCGTCTACGGGATTTTTAGCCTCATCCAGGCGGCCCTGGTGCTGTTGGCCTCGCTCTGTCCACTGGGATGGCTCGAGGGAATTCCGAAGTATGTCGCGCAATACACCGAGAAAGGCGAACCAGAGCTTCTCTGGGGAGTGGCCCGAACTTCTCAGTTGGTTTCGTTGCTCGGCGCGGTCGTGGTCTCGCTGCTGCTCGGCGCGCTTGAGTCTCTCCTGTCTTTGCCCCCGCTGTATTCCGCCACCATGCTCGGGACCGCTGTCCTTCTCCCAGCCTATTGCTTGAGCCGGCTGCAGCAGCAAATCCTATTAACCCGCCAGAGACTTGTCGATGGTCTGCTGTTCGTGCACCTCGTCGCACCCCTGATCGTGATCTCCGGCCTGTGGCTGCAGCCCAAGATGGGCTTGCTCGGGGTACTCGCGCTGTATTTCCTGGGCACGCTGCTGGCCTGCCTGGCTCAGGGGGTGCTCCTCTACCGCTCTCTACCCAGGCCGGTCGGACCCTCCCGGTATGATACGCGGGAGTGGAGTAATGTGACGCGCAAGCTCGTGGCCGGAATTTTGTTACAGCGTGTCATGAACCAATGTGACTTGCTCATCTTGGCACCTTTCGCCAGTATTGCGGAGGTTGGCAACTACAGTCTGGCAAGACGCCTGGTGGACGTCGTGATTTTCGCCAACCAGGCCCTGGCCTCAGCCCTGGCCCCAATGCTGGGAGTTGCTCTGCTCAATCAGAATTGGGCGCAGGCCGCTCGCTTGATGCGCCTGGGATGTCTTTTCTCCACTCTGTGGGCCGCCCCATGGGTCTTCCTGGGCGTCTTCTTTTCCGAGCCGTTGTTTGCAAAGCTCGGTTCGACCTACTCGGGCTCCTGGTCGCTCCTGCAAATCGTCTTGCTCGGAGCCTTCGTCAATGCAGCCACGGGTCCGGTCGGACAGGCACTCCTGGTGGGTGGCCACGAACGCTTTTGGCGCGGCTCGACCCTGCTCACCAGCAGCCTTGGCCTGGCGGGCTACCTGATCACGGCCCCGACCCTCGGAGTCTTTGGCGTGGCCTGGGTCCGCAGCCTTTACATGGTGGCACAAAACGTGTGGCGATGGACTTACCTCATTCGCGTGCTGAAACGGCGGGGGTCTTAGCTAGGAGGGCTCTCCCATCAGGAGTTGCTGGGTGAAGGCGACATACAGGATCACCTCGGCAAAATGGCCCGCATGTGGGGGCGCAACCTCCACAAGGTTCAGGCAGGCAAGAAACAGGAGATAGGTGGCCGGCACCAGGACTCTGGCCGGGTTCCAGCCGCTCCTGCGGCCGCCCTCGATAACTACAGTGGCGAAATCCAGCAAGAACAGGAAGCTGCCCACCAGACCCAACTGCGTCATGAGGTTCAGAATACCGTTGTGGGAGTGAACGAGGCCGACAAAGGGAGCAGGCTCACACGCCCCATAACCATGGCCGAACCAGATACGGCCGCAAACATAGCGAAGCGAAGCGTCCCAGATTTTTACCCGGCCACTCAAGACCGGGCTGCGGTCAACCGCATCGAGTATGGGCTCCCAGTACAGAATCAGCAGCCCCCCAACGCAGATGAGCGTGGCCAGTGCCCGACGGTGAGTGGTACAGAAGCGCACCATGAGGTAGCCCGCCAGGCAGATGCCAAGTGCCAGGAACGGCGTTAGCGCGGTCGACTCGAGCAACAGGACTGCGAATAGAAGCCCCAGCCCGACGCGAATCCAAGCTTTCATGCTCCCCGCCGGGAGCATCGCCGTCAGAAGCAGACCCAGCCCTGCCGTCCGGCCAAGGGCATTTTCGTGTGGCTGAAACCCTCGCCATTGTCCCCCTTCCGAAAAGCCTGTCGACGGGTCCAGGAAAATCACCGCGGTGTGCGCGAGCAGAACGCCGGTAACCGCCGACCAGGCCAACCAAACGATCTGGCTGGTCCTGTAGCGACGCGCCAGGACCAGACCCAGCCAGCAATCTCCGGTAAAAACGAGACTGGCCTCCAGCGTACGGGGCTCTTTGGACCAAAGGGCTGATACGAATGCCAGTCCAATGAAGGCCCACAGGAAAGGCCGGCGCAGTGCCAGAGCCACATCCGGCCAGGACAAGAACAACAGCCCTGCGACCGTCACCCATCCCAGGGAGAGGGTGGGGAACGGCGTCATTGCACCGACGACCAGAATGACGAGGA
>QWHO01000284.1 GCA_021404945.1 bacterium CPR1 | reverse complement strand
TCTGCGTCTTCGAGCACGTCTACTTCTCGCGCCCCGACGCGCGTTTTGACGACCTCTCGGTGCACGCCGTGCGCCAGCGGCTGGGCGAGGAGCTGGCCCGCGAGCATCCCGCCGAGGTCGACGTGGTCATCCCCGTGCCCGACTCCAGCGTGCCCGCGGCCATCGGCTACGCCCGCGAGCTCGATCTCGAGTACAACGACGGCTTCATCAAGAACCGTTATATCGGGCGCACCTTCATCCAGCCCAGCGACGCCCTGCGGCGTCAGGGCGTCGCGATGAAGTTTCTGCCCCTGGCCGACAACCTGAAGGGTCGCCGGGTGGTGATGATCGACGACAGCATCGTGCGCGGCAACACCTCCGGCCAGCTGGTGACCATGCTGCGTCAGGCCGGGGCCAGCCAGGTGCACATGCGCATCACCTGCCCGCCCATTTTGCACCCCTGCTACATGGGCGTGGACATGGGCACCCACGAGGAGCTGATCGCCCACCGGCTGGGACCAGAGAAGGTGGGCCAGGCGGTGGGGGCCGACAGCCTGGCCTTCCTGTCGCTGGATGGCATGATGCGGGCCGTGGGCCGTTCCGACGGCTACTGCCAGGCCTGCTTCACCGGGGATTATCCGCTGGATCTGTCCCACGATCGTCTGAAAACCGGGTTTGAAGGAGCCATCGCCGGATGAAGGTGCTGCTGGTGGGAGGAGGAGGTCGCGAGCACGCGCTGGCCTGGAAGCTGGTCAGCTCTCCGCTCCTGGACGAGCTGGTGGTGACCCCGGGCAACGCCGGCACGCGGCTGATGGCGGGCCAGCCCCTGCCGGCGGCCCGCTGCCGGCTGGCTCGCGTGCTGGCTCTGGGACGGGGAGGGGCGCCGGTGCGCCACGAGGCGGGCGGCCCCGAAGAGCTGTGCCGTCGGGAGCGCTTTGACCTGGTGGTGGTGGGCCCCGAGGCTCCCCTGGCGGCCGGCCTGGCGGATCGGCTCGAGGTTCCGGTCTTCGGCCCTTCCCAGAGAGCGGCCGAGATCGAGAGCTCAAAGAGCTTCTCCAAGGACTTCATGCTGCGCCACGGCATCCCCACCGCCCGGCATCGATCCTTCACCGACCTGGAGCAGGCCCGAGCCCACGTTACCGGGGTGGACTACCCGGTAGTGCTCAAGGCGAGCGGTCTGGCGGCCGGCAAGGGGGTGCTCTTGCCCGAGCCCGGTCGGGCCACCCTGGAGGCCCTGCAGGGCCTGATGCAGACCGAGGCGGGGCACGAGGTTGTGATCGAGGAGCGGCTCGAAGGTCGCGAGGTCTCGCTGATGGGCTTCTGCGACGGCGAGCGGGTGCTGCCCATGCGGGCGGTGCGCGACCACAAGCGCCTGCTCGACGGCGACCGCGGTCCCAATACCGGGGGCATGGGGGCGGTGTCGCTGGAAGACGAGGTGGGGGAGTGGTGCGCTCTGGCCCTGGAGCCGGCCGTGCGGGGCCTCAAGGCCGAGGGCCGGCCCTTCGTGGGCGTGCTCTACGCCGGCTTGATGCTGACCCCGGACGGACTCCGGGTGCTGGAGTACAATTGCCGCTTCGGAGACCCTGAGACCCAGGTGCTCATGGCCTTGCTCGAAAGTGACCTGCTCGAGGTTTGCCTGGCCTGCGCTCGCGGCCGGCTGGAGGAGGCGCGCTTTGGCCCGGGTCAGGCTGCCTGCGTGGTGATGGCTGCTCAAGGTTATCCCGACACGCCCCGCACGGGAGATGCCATCGACCTCGGAGCCGACAACCCGGACAGCGTGGTGTTCCACGCCGGGACGAAGCTGGTGGAGGATCGGATCTTGACCGCTGGCGGTCGGGTGCTGGGCGTTACCGGCCTTGGCTCGGGACTCGAGCAAGCTCTGGCCAACGCCTACCGGCGCGTGGGCGCCATTCACTTTGAAGGGGCTCACTACCGCAGCGACATCGGGAGGACCGCATGACCGACTACGCAAGCTCCGGGGTCGATCTTCAGGCCGGCTCGCGCACCGTGGAGCTGATGGCCGAGGCGGTGCGCTCCACCTACGGCCCCGAGGTCCTGGCCGGTCTGGGCAGCTTCGGCGGGGTCTACGACGCCAGCGCCCTCAAGAGCCTGAAGGGGCCCCTGCTGGTGGCCTCCACCGATGGGGTGGGCACCAAGGTGATGCTGGCCGCCCGCTTCGACCGCTTCGAATCGCTGGGCGCCGACCTGGTGAACCACTGCGTCAACGATATCCTGGTGCAGGGAGCCCGCCCGCTCTTCTTTCTGGACTACCTGGCCAGCTCCAGGCTCGAGCCCGACAAACTGGCCCGGGTGGTGACCGGCATGGCTGGAGCCTGCCGCGAGGCCGGCTGCGCTCTCCTCGGTGGCGAGACGGCCGAGATGCCGGGCGTTTACTGCGAGGGTCAGATGGACGTGGTGGGTACGGTGGTGGGCCTGGTGGACCGCTCCGAGCGACTGCCCCGCACCGGTCTGGCCTCGGGCGACGTGCTGGTGGGGCTGGCCTCGAGCGGTCCGCACACCAACGGATACTCGTTGATCCGCAAGCTCTTTCCCGACCCGGACGCCGAGCTGGTGGAGGCACTGCTGCAGCCGCATCGCTCCTACCTGCGCACGCTGGGGGCCCGGCTGGGACGGGTCAAGGCGCTGGCCCACATCACCGGGGGCGGGCTGCTGGAGAACCTGCCCCGGGTGCTGCCGATGGGCCTGCGGGCCCGGGTGATCCGCTCGCGTTGGAAGGTGCCCCCGCTCTTCGAGCGCATCGCCAGCCAGGGCGTGGCCGAGCAGGAGATGTTCCGGGTCTTCAACATGGGCATCGGCATGGTGGCCGTGCTGTCCGAGAGCGAGGTCGAGTCGTTCTGTGAGGGGCTGGGGGTGGAGTCGTTCGTGCTGGGCCAGTTGGAGACCGGCGAGCGGGGTGTGGTGCTGGCGTGAAGCGTCTGGTGGTGCTGGTGTCGGGCAACGGGTCCAACCTGCAGGCGATCCTGGAAGCCTGCCGGGAGGGGAGGCTAAAGGCTGAAGTGGCCCTGGTTGTCAGCAACAGGCCCGGGGCCTACGCGCTGGAGCGGGCTCGCGCGGCCGGGGTGGAGGCCCTGGTGCTCTCGCGCGACGGACGCTCGCGACGCGAGTACGACGCCGCCCTGGCCGAGCTGGTGGCGGCCGCCCGGCCCGATCGGGTGGTGCTGGCCGGCTTTCTGCACATTCTCTCGAGCGTGTTTCTGGAGCGTTTTCCCGACCAGGTCCTGAACCTGCACCCGGCGCTGCCGGGCGCTTTTCCCGGCCTGAACGCAATCGAGCGCGCCTTTGAGGCGGGCCTGGACCAGACCGGGGTGATGGTGCACCGGGTGGACGAGGGCGTCGATACCGGGCCGGTGCTGGGGGTGGAGCAGGTGAGCATCCATCCCGAGGACTCCCTGGAAAGCCTGACCGAGCGGATCCATCAGGCCGAGCATCGGCTCTTGATCCGCTGTCTACAAGAGGAGCTGAGCGATGAAACGAGCCCTGCTGTCCGTCTCGGATAAGACCGGACTGACCACTTTTGCGGCCGGCCTGGCCGAGCTGGGATACTCCCTGCTGGCCACGGGGGGCACGGCCAGCCTGCTGCGCGAGCACGGGCTGCCGGTGGAGGAGGTGAGTCACTACACCGGCTCGCCCGAGATCTTGCAGGGCCGGGTCAAGACGCTGCACCCGGCCATCCACGGTGGCCTGCTGGCCCGCGACTCCTCAGACGACCGGCGCGAGCTGACCTCGTGCGGCTGGGACTACCTCGACCTGGTGGTGGTCAACCTCTATCCCTTCGAGGCTACCGTGGCCCGTCCCGGCGTCAAGCTGGAGGAGGCGGTGGAGCAGATCGACATCGGGGGCGTGGCCATGATCCGGGCGGCCGCCAAGAACCACTCCCGGGTGGTGCTGGTGTGTGACCCGGCCGATTACGAGCGCGTGCTGGGCGCCCTGCGGGGCAACGGGCTCTCTTCTGAGGAAAGGCGTGCGCTGGCGGTCAAAGGCTTTCAGATGACGGCCCGCTATGATCGGGCCATCTCGAGCTACTTCGAGCCTGCGGTCGAGAGCCTGGACCTTTTTCCGGTGCAGGACCTGCGCTACGGGGAGAATCCGCACCAGGCCGCCCGCCTGCTCTCCTGGAGGCCGGGAGGCCGTCCGCTGGGGGGTGAGCTGCTCTCGGGCAAGGAGCTCTCCTACAACAACCTGCTCGACCTGGATGCCGCCTGGCGCGCCGTGGAAGGCTTCTCAGAGCCCTGCGCCTGCCTGATCAAGCACCTCTCGCCCTGCGGGATGGCCACCGCCGTCACCCTGGGCGAGGCGGTCAGGCTGGCCCGGGCCTGCGATCCGGTCTCGGCCTTCGGGGGCATCCTGGCTGTCAACCGTCCTCTCGACGTCGAGGCCGTGGCCGAGTTGCAGGAGCTGTTCCTGGAGGCGATCGCTGCCCCGGCTTTCCCGGTGGCCCTGGAGAAGCGCAAGAACTGCCGCCTGCTGGCCATGGGTGCGGTGGAGGACCCGCCCGGCGATTACCGCAGCGTGCGCGGCGGTCTGCTCTGGCAGGAGCGCGATCCGGGCGACCCGGCCGAAACCGTCTGGCAGACTGTCTCCCAACGCCCTCCCAGCTCGCAGGAGCAGGTCGACCTGGCCTTCGCCTGGCGGGTGTGTGAGCACGTCAAGTCCAACGCCATCGTGCTGGTCAAGGGCCAGGCCACGGTGGGTATCGGCGGGGGCCAGCCCAACCGGGTCGACTGCGTGCGCATTGCCGTGCAGCGAGCGGGCGAGCGGTCGGTGGGCTCGGTGCTGGCCTCGGACGCCTTCTTCCCGTTTCCCGACTCGGTGGAGGTGGCCGCGGCCGCGGGGGTGACGGCGGTGATCCATCCGGGCGGCTCGGTGCGCGATGCCGAGGTGCTCGAGACCTGCGACCGGCTGGGGCTGGCCGTGGTGCTGACCGGGGTGCGCCACTTCCGGCACTGAAGGGGCATAGGATTGCCAGCAGGCTCTACCCTGGCCGAGCGGCGAGGTCGACCTTAAGGCCCCTGAAGGGGGTTTCGCCAGCTCAGACCGGAGAAGCGAGCAAAGTCCACATCGTTTGAATGAACCTCAGCCTGGTACTCGAGAGCCAGGGCAGCGAGGTGCGCATCGGTGACCAGGTTGCCTCCGACACCGGCCTCCCGTAAGGCGCGCTCGAAGAGCTCGAGATGACGGGGCCCCGGGTCGAGCACCTCCACGTTGACCAGGCTCAACCAGGACCGAACGTGCTCGAGAGCCCGCGTGGTTTCCAGCGGCTCGAGGAGCACTGCCGGGTGGGTCATGAGCCGCACAAACCCGCAGGTGACTGCCCACGGCAACCCGATCGGCTGGTCTCCCGAGAGCAACTCCTCCCACCAGCGCCGCGCCTCGTCGTGCCATGGAGCGTCCGCGTTGTAGGCATAGACAAGCAGGTTCACATCCGGGATGATCACCGGTCCGCGCGCGCCTCACGTGAAAAGTCCTGGACCTCCAACTCGTCAAGCAGTTGATTCAGTCGACCGGGATCGATGCCAGGGCGAAACCCGCCGTGATGGGGCTTGACCTTGAACCGCGTCCTCCTGGAGGGCTCTTGCTGCGCTCGCAGCCCCCTTCGGATCAGCTCGTTCAGGGCTTGCTTGAACGACAGCTTCTCTCTGTGGGCATAGCCTTTCAGTTTTTCAGCGACGTCAGGATCGAGTGTGACGGTGGTTCTCATACTTGCATCATGAGGACGCCTCTTTATGCTGTCAAGATGCTCTATGTTCTGCCCGACCCGGTCGAGGAGCTCTTGCACGCGCGGCACCGTTCAAAGATTGTCTACCCCCGCGCAACGCGCGGGAGTGTAGGCCCACCCGTCCTGCTCGGACCACGACGCGCACGACGCCGCAAGCGACAGCTTCAGCGCGCGAGCTTGGCAGCGGGCGTTGCAGCCAGGAGCTCAAGAGAGGAACTTTGTCCACCAGGCTGGCATTGAGGCGATTAGATGACCGAGTGCTGCAGCTGCGGGCTCGAGATCGAGCCGAGCCGAGGCCGTTCCTGGGAGGACGGTCTGGCCTGCTGCTTTCAGTGTGAGAAGGGCCAGCCCCGCTGCCTCTGGTGTCGCCGTCCGGTTTTCGAGGCGGCCACCCGGGGCAGCCACAAAGTCATCTGCGTTTACTGCGCCCCCCAGTTTCCCCGCTGCGATCACTGCCAGGAGCTGATCCACGGCGACTGCCTGACCTACCTGGACAAGGCCTACTGCCGCAGCTGCGCCCAGCGCTACCCCCTCTGTCTCGAATGCGGTCAGGCCATCGCCCGGGGCGGCGAATGCCCGGTCTGCCAGGGGCCGGCCAGGGCCTGCGCCGGCTGCGGAGCGCTTTTCGCCGACCGCTGGCTGGTCTTCGAGGACAGCTGGTACTGCCTCCCGTGCTACTGGAGAGCCTGCCGTCGCTGTCGTTTCTGCCAGGAAGAGAAGCCCCGCAACCACGACAACGTCTGCCGCGATTGCCACGCCCCCACCGTGTCGGGCCCGGCGGCGGCTCGCCGCCTGCTCGAGGACGTGCAGCTCTTTTGCCGCGAAGAGCTGGGCCTGTGGGTGGAGGATCCCTACGAGCTGCGCCTGGCCCGCTCGGCCTCGGCCATCCCCAAGCTGCACACCGACGCCTACACGCTCAGCCTGGCCACGGTGGGTCTGTGGGCCGAGCGCGAGCGGGCGATGTGGGTGGTGGAGGGCTATCCGGTCTGGTTCACCAGCGTGATCCTGGGCCACGAGCACGCCCACGCCTGGCAGTCGGAGAACTGCCCGCAACAAAGTCAGGATGTGATGGAGGGCTTTGCCAGCTGGGTGGAGTGGCGGGTGGCCCACAGCCTGGGCTATGCGACCTTCGCCGACAACATGGTTTCGCTCGACTGCCCCATCTACGGAGTCGGGTTGCGTCGCTGCCTGCAGCTCGAACGGCAGCTCGGGCCGGCCCGGCTGGTGGAGAAGATGCGCAGCCTGCAGAGTTTTTCCCTGTGGACCTCGTTCCGGGCCTGGATCTTCTCCTGAGTGAGGCCCGACGGTCGGGCGGGCCGCCGAGCTCGCAGGTTCGAGGGCTTTTGCATCATCCTGCGCTCGACAGATTGCCTGGCAGGCTGATGCGGTGGCGGAGCTATGCTTTGCCACCACATCCAGTTTTGCATCAGTCTGCTCATGGGCTCGCACTCAGGTCTTGCCCATGAGCACAATCTGACGAACGCACCGGAACTGCGTTCCAGCGCGTTCTAAAGTGCAAGACCAGAGGCCTTGCGCTTTAAAACATGCCCTTGATCTGCTCGGCGTAGCGCTCGAGCACCACCGGCCGCTTCACCTTGAAGCTGGGCGTCATCTCGTCGGCCTCCACGGTAAACTCGCGACCGAGCAGAGCCACCGCCCGCACGCGCTCGTGGTTGGCGTGGCCGGAGCTGCGCTGCATGGCTTCCTCGCGCATCATCTTGAGCACGTCAGGGTGCTTGATCATCTCGGCCGGCTCGGTGGGCAGGCCTTTGGCTTTGGCCCAGGTCGCGAGGTTGTCGAACTTGGGCACGATCAGGGCGCCCACCATGTCTTTGTCGGTGGCGCCCACCACCACGGCCTCCTGGATGTAAGGGCTGCCCTTCAGGCTTTCCTCGATGGGCTCGGGGGCCACGTATTCACCGCCGGGAAGCTTGAACTGGCTCTTGATGCGGCCGCAGATCGCATAGTAGTCGTCCCGCACCTGGTTGGCGATCAGCGCGCCCGCGCCCGCCATGGCCGCCAGACCCACCGCCGCGCCCAGCACCGGCGAGCCCACCAGGCTGCCCAGTACGCCGCCGGCGACTCCACCTGCCAGGCCGGCCCAACCGCCTACCTTCCAGGGGTTGTAGACGGGGACGCTGACCAGCTTGCCCTTGTCGCCGGTGCGGTACCAGCCGTCCGAGGTGAAGCTTTCGGCGGTCTTGTCGGGCTTGCCCAGGTAACCGCCGGTGAACACATTGGGTCCGCGCAGCTGGATCTCGTCTGCTTCGCCCAGGCGTGCCTCCACGCCCTGCAGAGGCTTGCCCACGGTGCCCAGCTTGGCGTCGTTGGGGTCGTTCATGATGGCCGCGCCGGCCGTTTCCGAGAGCCCGTAACCCTGGGCGATCTTGTAGCCGGCCGAGCGGAACATGCCCTCCACCTCAGGCTCCAGGGCGGCGCCCCCGCTCATCATGATGCGGATGCGCCCACCGGTGCTCTGATCGATCCCCTTGCGGACCTCGGGGAAGATGAATTTCTCGGCCACCGCCTGCTTGATGCGAGTACCCAGAGGCACATTGCCGTGGTGCTCGTGGAAATTACGGGCGTTGCCGACGGCCCACTGGAAGGCGTCGGCCCTGGTGGTTTCGGCCGCCTTCTTGCTGGCCAGCCGGGCCATCACGCGGCCGCCCAGAGCCGCGCCGCCCGCGGCCAGTCCGGCCGCC
>QWHO01000283.1 GCA_021404945.1 bacterium CPR1 | reverse complement strand
GCCGTGGCTGACGGGTGAGCATACTCGATGGGGTCTTCCACCGTGATGATGTGCACGCTGCGGCTGTGGTTGATGTGGTTGATCATGGCCGCCAGGGTGGTCGATTTTCCCGAGCCGGTCGGACCGGTCACCACCACCAGGCCTTTGTTGAAGAAGCAGATTTCCTCCAGGATCGGTGGCAGACCCAGCTCGGTCATGGTGGGAATCTTGGAAGGGATCACTCGGAAGACGCCGCCATAGCCATAGTGCTGCAGCAGCAGGTTGCAGCGGAAGCGGGCGATGCCGGGCAACTCGTAAGCAAAGTCCACGTTCCCCGAGCTGAACAACTCCTCGACCTTGACCTCGTCGAGCAGAGCCATCAGCATGCCCTCGGCGCGTTCGTTGGTCAGGGGAGGCTCTTGCAGGAACTGCACCTCGCCCAGGGCACGGATGGCGGGCGGGGCGCCGGTCTGGATGTGAAGGTCCGAGCCCTTGCGGTCCACCACCAGGGTGAGATAGCGATTGATGACCTCGAGCCCGTTGCTCATGTGGCCTGGCCTCCGGTGAACTCGGACGCGGCCTGCATGAAGCTGGCCCGGTCGTGAGCCCGATCGATCGCCTCCTGGACCTTGACCTGGCGGTTTTGCACCAGCTCGAGCAGGCTGTGGTCCATGCTGCGCATGCCCTTGCGCGAGCCGGTCTGCATGATGGAGGCCACCTGGTGCATCTTGTTCTCGCGGATCAAGTTGGAGGTGGCGCCGGTAGTGATCAGGATCTCCACCGCTGCCACCCGGCCTCGTCCATCTGCGCGCGCCAGCAATTGTTGCGAGATCACGCCTCGCAGCGACTCGCTGAGCATGATGCGCACCTGGGACTGCTGGCGCGGCGGGAAGGCGTTGATGATGCGGTTCACCGTCTGGGCGCCGGACATGGTATTCATGGTGGCCACCACCAGGTGGCCCGTCTCGGCTGCGGTGATACAGAGCGAAATGGTCTCCAGGTCGCGCAACTCGCCCACCACGATGACGTCGGGGTCCTCGCGCAGGGCGGCACGCAGCGCGTTGTTGTAGCTGTCCACGTGCAGGCCCACCTGCCGCTGCACCACCAGGCTCTTCTTGATGGGGCGCACGAACTCAATGGGATCTTCCAGAGTGATGATATTTTGTGGGCGGGTGCGGTTGCAGTAATCGACCAGCGCCGCCACCGACGAGGTCTTGCCCGAGCCGGTGGGGCCGGTCACCATCACCAGCCCCTGATGGAAGTCCATCAAGCGGGTCAGCTCGTCGGGCAACCCGAGCTGGGCCATGGTGGGAATCTCGCGTGGGATGCTGCGGAACACCAGCGAGCACCCGAAACGCTGGATGAAAGCATTGGCCCGGAAGCGGAAGGCACCCTGGCCGGGGATCTCGATCTGGTAGGCGAAGTCCATGTCCTGCTGCTGGCGGAAGAACTCTTGCTCGGCATCGGAAAGGATCGCCGAGAGGATGCCTTCGACCTCATCGGGGTCGGAAAGAGGGTGGTTGGTTTTGACCAGCATTCCATGGATCCGCATGGCGGGCGGGTAGCCCGCAGCGATCAACAAGTCGGAGCCGCCCCGCTGCAGCAATTCTTTCAGCAGGCCGTCGAGAGTGCCCGAGACTCGAAGGGTGCCTAGCTTTTCACCACTCAATGGTAGAAACCGCTCCTATACTCATTGCCAGAACTGGGCGATGCATGGCGCTTCCCGAGGGGAGGCTCGGATTCCTCCGTGTGGTTGCGTTCCTCCCGGGCAGGAGTTCCGGGTCTGAGAGAGGTAACACTCGCCCCAGAGCCGGTTGCCAGAGGATGTGGCTGGCGCTCAATCTCAGAATCATATCGACGGCGCGGCGGAAAGCGTGCGCCCACCAAGGAGCCCAAGTGACCACAAACACCGAGATACCCACCCACAGCCTGCACGTTGGCGCGGCGGTTTACACCGCCAATGGCGAGAAAGTCGGCAAGCTGCGCTTCGTCGTTGTCGAGCCCGAGACCGAGAACGTGAGTCACCTCGTTCTGGAGCGGGGTATGATGCTCAGCCGCGACGTGCTCGCCCCCATTGGAGTGGTGGGCAGAGTGATGCATCGGGGCATCTTCCTGACCATCTCTGCGGATGAGGTGCAAGAGCTAGCCGATTTCGCCGAGGGCCGCTACCTGGCCGGGGGCCACCACCACGGCGGCGGCGGCGGTGGTGGTGAGCGCAAAGACCGCGGACGCAAACGTTATCGCGGCGGCGGCTACCGCCACGGCTGAACGGCCGGGATCGAGGTTGTTCGGCACGGCCTTTCCCGCGCCTCCAGGCCACGGCTGATCGGCTACAGGCCGACTTCCGTCTCCAGGCACCAGAGGATCTTTTCGCTGATCGAGTCGAGCACGTCCTCGAGGTCGTTGGTCGGCTTGTTTTCGAGCGCCCGAGCACCCATCAGCTTCTTGATGCGCCGGACCTCGTTCACCAGGCCCTTGAGGTTGCGGGTTGCCTGCGGGGTCAGCTGAACCCCTTCGGGCGCTGGCGGCGGGGACGGCGGTACCGGGGTGGGCTCCTCGGTCGGGGTTTCTTCCGGGGTGGTGATCTCCTCGCTCATGCTGCCTCCCAAGGTTGCTTGCGGTCGGGGGGAGACTTTGCAGCCCGGAGGGCTCAATCCTTTTGAGGAGTCGTGGGATCGGGCAGGAAGCGATAGGCTGCGGGCGCGATCAGCATGTACTCCTGGCGAATCTTTTGCGCTTCCTGAGACTGCTCGCGTCGCTTGACCAGCTTGTAAGTGCTGACGGCTCCCACGGTGGCTCCGATGCCGGCCATGACAGCGGCGCCCTTCCAGCCCGCCACCAGCCCGATGGGACCCAGCATGAGCGCGCCTGAGGTGGCGCCAGCGATCATCTTGCCCCGGGTGGTGAGCGGATGCTTCTCCAGCCAGGGGTCGAGACGCCTGTTGATGGCCAGGGTCAGGTCTTCGGTGGCGTTGCGCTGCACCTGCCGTAGAGTGGGCCCGGCCAGCGAGCCGGCCGAGCCGATCACAGCTCCCACCAGCGCCCCCTGGGCGACGTTGCCGCTCATCAGGCCGGCGATGGCTCCCGCTCCGGCCCCCGTGAGCACTCCCAGCACGGCCCGGCCGGCGGGAGTGACGGCCCGTCCGGCGGCGCCGGCTCCGGCCGCTCCGGCGAGGACCATGGCCGGATTGCCAGTGGCCACGAAAGCCAGGCCACCGGCCAGCATGCCTCCGTAGACGCTGTCTCGAGTGGCCGCCCGACGGCTGCCCGACAGGGTGCCCACGGCGCCGGTGAAGGCCCCCATGACGGCCGGTCCGATCAGGAGCTGGGGAGCGAGCATGACCCCCGACATGGCGGCCAGTCCGGCTGTGGCCGCGGCGGCCACGCCGGCTCCCACCAGGGCGCCGGCGCCCAGGGCCACGCTGAAAGATCCGCTCTTCTCTCCGATCTTGACCCCGGCATAGCCGCCGATCAGGCCGGCAGCCGCTCCGGTTGGACCCCCGGTGATGTAGCCCTGGATTCCGCCCGCGATGGCGGCCGAAATGGGAGAGGGACCGGCCAGATCACCACCGGTGGTGGGCCGGGGACGGGCGTAGTCGCGCACTTTCCCCAGAAAACCAGGGACCGCGGCGGGGGTGGCAACGACGACTTGCATTCCACGCTGGAGGGTAAACCATGGGAAGGGTCTGATTCCTCGCCGCGATGTTACAGTCCCGCGCTTTGATCGGTCCAGGGCCAGGAGGACCGTGCCGCGTAGATTTATGGAGGCGCACCCACGGCGCCTTCACGGGTCGATCGGAGAGTTTTGCCTCCACTGTCAGCGCAATTTTTTGAGCTTCGTTGGCCCGGCAGGAGTGGCGTCGAAGGAGCCCCCGCGATGGATACTTTCCTGGCCACCCTGGAGAAGTCACGCCTGGAGATGGAGTCGCGCCTGCTGCGACTGCCCGAGTCGAGCGACCTGCTGGCCCGCTATCAGGGCCGGGTCACGCCCGACCCGCAGGCCTACCTGCACGCTCTCCCCACAACTCTCGCCCTGATCGCCAGCCTGGCCCACGCTCCTCGCAGCGGTGGCGCCTTCCGCGATCAGCTCGAGCGGACGGGACCGGTCCGGGTGCGCGACCATGAAGTGGGTAACGCCTTGATGTGCTTTGCCGTCGCCTATCTTTACCGCAATGTGGCCCGAGCCACCAATGACCCGAATTTCGCCAATCTCTTGACCCGCATCGCGGTGCGGACCGGCCTCGACCCCAAGGTGGCGCACAAGGTGGACTGGGTGGTCAAGGCCATGGGCCATCGCCATCCCGACGGCACCAAAGACCGGTTTGCGGCCCCGACCTTGCTGGTCTCCTGGCTCACCGGCAGCGAATCCTACCCCCGGGCTTACGAGGCCCTTCAGTTCCTGGAGAAGTTCCAGGCTTTCGTGGACAAAGCCCTTGAGTACGCCCTGCGCAACCAGATCTGCCTGGAGTTTCCCTGGTAACGAGGCGCGCAGCCCCCTGGCATGCTTTTCCGGCTGCGCGACTCCCAATATTGTGCTGTGGTGCGTCCTGCAAGATCGTCCCGGGGTAAGCAAACCGACGGTAACGGTAGGGAAGGACTTGACGGACACTCTTCGTGGTCTGCCCTAAGAAACAGGAAACGACCCCGAACGCTGTCGGGGCCGTCGGTCCGCCAGACGGAGAGGGTTATCCGAGCATGGTGCGGATGTTGCCCGCGCCCGCCATAGCGAAGGCTCCGGTGCCGTTCACCCCGGCGAACGCCGCGGCGCCGTTGCCGATCTGGCCGACGGTGTTGAACCCACCCACGTTACCGGCGAAGTTCTGCACGCCGTTACTCTGCCCCAGGCTTTGCAGTCCGCCCAGGTTGCCGCTGCGCGCTGCCGCCACGCCCATCCCCAGGCCGGCACCGAAGGAGAAGGCCTGCTGGGCGTTGTTGCCGCCGAAGGCGGGGTTCATGTTGGAGCTGAGCATGTTGCCCCCGTTCTGGATGCCGAACGGGTTCTGCTTCTGGCCACAGGCGCCACATTGCTGCCCCTGCTGTTGGCCCATCATCCCCTGCATCATGCCCTGCATCTGCGCCATCATCTGCTGCATCTGCTGCATCATCTGCTTCATTTTCTTCTTCTTGCCGCACTTCTTGCCGCCGCCCGGGCCGCCGGGACCGCCGCCACCCTTGAGACTGCCAAGCAATCCGGCGATATCTCCCAGGCCGCCGCCGCCACCCATCGCTCCACCCACCAGGTTCTTGATCATATCCATCGTGGGGTCTCCTCTCGGTTCGGACCGTTTCTGGCCGGTCCCCTGTTACACCCATCATAGGCTTCGGCGCGGTCAAGCAGGCCGGGCATGTGTTTCCGATTTGTAAACGTTGTGAACACCAGGTAACGCTTTGTTGCCAGGACTTTGACAATTGGAAACATCTTGCTGCAACCCTAGACGCAGCGACAAGAAGGGGGATACACGCTCCCCGAGCGAAGCGCCGCTGATGACTGCAGCAGAGATCCTCGGGCAACTCGACCAGGCCGCCGGCCGCTGCAACTGGCCGATCCTCGAGAACGTAAACGTGGATATGGCCTCGGTGCGGCTCCACGCTTACGGGGACGGGGCCCGCTGGGCCCTGGTGATGGAGGTGCTCGGCACCAATATCGGGGCCGGTCCGAGCTCGATTCACACGACTTTGTATTGCTACGGAAATTGCCTCAAGACCCGCGAGACGCTCTCGCTGGTCCTCAGCGCCGACGTGGGGCCGGCGCTGGACAAGCACACCGGCGAGCTCAGGTCAGATGGCTACATTCTGGTGCGGGGCCGGCGGGTGGCCGTCGATCTTTCGCCCGCCACCCTGGAACGGCTCGAGATTCGGCCGCGCTTGGCAGAGCCGGGCGACTTCGAGCTGCTGCTCACGCTCTTGAGCGAGCACCGAGAGGCCCTGCTGGCCACGCGCGAGGAGCTGGCCGAGATCGTTCCAGCCGACCTGAGCGAGCTGTTGCTCCTGGACGAGTGGAATCACCCCCGCGTCAACGAGAGGCCGAGCGACACGGAGACCTTTCGCCTGCTGGCCCAGGTGCTGGCCACCGGCCAGGCCGAGCACTGGCGACCACTGACCGCCCCCAACACCGACTGGCCCAACTGGATCGAGGGGAAGTAGGCAGTTCCCGCTCCTGGGCCTCAGTCAGGTTCGATTCGGGTGAGCCCGGGCACGTCGTCAAATCCACGGTCGAAACTCACCACATAGTCGATCTGGTGGTTGAGCATCACCGCCGCGTGAACCGCATCCCTTGCCGATAGCCCGAGATCGGAAAGAAGCAGATCGCGGGCCCGGTCGGTATCCGCGAGAGTCACAGGAAGCACCTCCGGACAGACAACCACGAAGAGGTCGTAGACGGTGCGCGCCAGGTCCAACCTGCGCAAAGCGGCGTAGCGATAGAGAATTTCTTGGAGAACCTCGGTGCTGGTGGCGCTCTCAACCTCGCCACGCTGGACGCGCTCGAGGAAGCGCCGAGACGGAAGCCGATTGGGATGCTCGCGTCCGGCCACGTACATCGGGATGTTCGAATCGATGAAGACCTTCACGAACGACCCGATTCAATCTCCGCCAGCATTTGCTCGATGTCACCCGTTGGTGCTTCCAGAGAAGCCAGGCGAGCCACCGGGTCGACCCCCGACTGCTGGCCCCGGCTGAGGGCCTCCTGCAGGGCACGCCGGACCCACTCACCCCGCGAAACCCCGAGCCTCTGCGCAGCCTTGCGCACCTTCCGATCCAGATCGTCGGGAATGATGACCTGCAATCGATGACTCATAGGAGTATGATAATGGGAGACATGTTTGATGGTCAAGAGGTTTCGGGTCTCTACCTGTTACAGGGCAAGCTTCCCAGCGCAAGTCCGAGTCGAGTGGAGTCACGCAGCAACGCAAAAGAGCCACCCTCGCGGGTGGCTCTGTCTTGGGGTGAGCAGCTCTACTTGCGCTTGTCGCGCTCGCACTGCTCCACGCGGGCCTCGCGGCGCGCGAGATCGTACTTGCGTGATTCCACCTGGCTGCGCTTGGAGTTGACCTCGCCCTGCAGGCTGGTCACGTCGGGCCGAATCGAGTCGGCCTCGCGCTCCTTGCGGTCGGCTTCGGAGCGCTCGCTGCGCGCCGCCGACTGAATGCCCGGGATGGCGGCCATATCGGCCATCGCCTGGCTGCGCAGGCGGTCGGCCTGGCTCTCCATGTTGCGGGCGTTGTCGCGGCGCTGCTCGAGGTCGCGGCGCAGGGGGGCCAGGGTCTTTTCGACCTTCTCGGCCACCACCTGCGGGATCTGCTGCTCGGCGCGGTCGAGGTCGCGGTCGCGGCCCTCGAGCTGGCCCTTGCGGGTCTGGTACTGGCCCTCGAGCTTGCCCTCGAGGTCCTTGTACAGCGTCTCCTGGCGCTCGTCGATGTAGCGGTCGATGTCGGCTCGCTTCTGGTTGACCCGGGCGTCCTCGGACTCGAGGTGCTGCTGGCGCTGGTTCTGGCCGGCTTCCCGCTCGACCAGCCCCTGTTTGGTCGTGTTGTAGAGGTTCTGAGCGCGCTGCTCGACCAGCTCGTCCACCCGGGCATTCTTGTCGGCGATGCGCTCGTTCTGGGTCTTGAGGGCGTCCTCGCGCCGGTCGAGCTCTTCGGTGCGCTCGGCGTGGTTCTCGCGGGCGTCCAGGCGAGCCTGCTCGAGGCCCTTGCCGTACTGGTCGAGCTGGGCGGCGTTCTGGGTGAGACGGTTCTCCTTCTCGTCGAGCTCCATCCACTTGCGGCTGTTGTGGGCGCCATCCACCACGGCGGTGGCGCCGTGACGCAGGGCTTTGACGGCCAGGTAGCCGCCGATGCCGCCCGCCACGAGCATGATGCCGCCGCCGATGAGGGCGCCGGTTCCGGCCGTGGCAGCCACGGTCGCCAGGCTGAAGTTGCCGCTGACCAGGCTGGAGAGGGCCGTGCCGGCTGCGGTGATGCCGCCGCCCATGGCCATTCCGCCCACGCCGCCCGCCAGGGCGCCCATGCCGGACACCACGGTGCCGACCACGCGCAGCGGGCCTTTGAGGGGCAGCAGCTTTTTCTGCTCGCCCGGCTGCCCGGCATCAGGATCCTCGCCGGCCAGCTTCTTGCCGACCCAGCGCATCCCCTTGGCGGGAACGCCGGCCACGCTCTGGCCCAGGGCCCAGCCGCCGGCCAGACCGGTGGCTCCGCCGATGACCATCCCGACCTTGGCGCCGATGGCGGTGGTGGTCCAGGCCGCGCCCAGGAAGCCCATCACGCCGCTGGTGGTGGCCGAGGCCACGATCGGGCCGAGTCCGCCGCCCAGGGCCGCGCCCACCAGGGCGCCGCCCACCACGCCGGCGTAGACGGTGGCGATACCGGCTGCCAGGGCCACCCCGCCGCCGATGGCCAGATCCCAGTTGTTGCTCGCGCCGATCAGGCCACGTCCGAGCTCTTTGCGAACCCGGCCGCC
>QWHO01000779.1 GCA_021404945.1 bacterium CPR1 | reverse complement strand
GCCCGGACGGGCCAAGCCGCGAGCGGCTGGAGGAGTGGCGTGAGAGATTCCCGCCCCCGGGAAAGAAACGGGCTGCCGCCCCGAAGAAACCCCGCAAGGTGCGCCAGGGAACCTCCCCATGAGCACGACCGTCACCACCATCACGCAAGCTTACGACCTGCCGGCCCCCGCCGACATCCGGGCCATGAACTTCGTGGTCAAGCTGCGGGAGGCCGAAGAGGGCTCGGACGAGGTTCGGCGCCTGGTTCACGACTACGTCGTAACGCCCGTCGTCGAGCGCGAGCTGCCCAAAATTCTGGAGGACATGCGTCAGGTCTACCACCGCTGCGAGGAATACGGCCGCTTTCTGCACGGCAGCTTCGGCAGCGGCAAGTCCCACCTCATGACCATGCTGGGCTTGCTGCTCGAGAACTCCGCCCCGGCCTGGGACAAGTTCGGGAAGTACTTCCCGACGGACCACCGGGAATGGCTGCAAGAGGCCAACATGCTGGTGGTCCGCACCCACATGCTGAGCGTGCGCGGCAAGAGCACGGGTCTTGACCGAGTCCTCTACGAATCCGCCAACGAGGCCCTCAAGAAGCGCGGCAAGCTCCTGTTCGAGTTTCTCAACGTGGAGGGGATCCTCGAGGAGGTTCGGCGAGAGGCGCAAGAGTACGGCGACGTGGTCTGGAAGCGCCTGGAGCTGGCCCAGATCGTGGGGGGGCGAGAGGACTTCGAGCAAATCGCTAAAGGCTCGGCCCGCGGTCGGGAGACCTTTGCCCGCGCCTGGCTGGAGTACAAGGGGCGCAACCCCGACGAGGCCGGTATCGACCCGCGCTGGAGCGAGGGGCTCAAGCGCTTGGCCGAGCACGTCAGGAGCCAGGGGTTCGGCGGCATCGTGCTGATGATCGACGAGTTCCTGCTCTGGCTGGCCGAGAAATCGGCGGCCGAGTTCGCCGCCGAGATCAACAACCTCAATATCATCGTGGATCACACCACCGGCCAGCGGGCTCTCCCCATCTTCGTCTTCGTGGCCCGCCAGCGCAACATTACGGAGTTCTTCCCCGATCTCAGGGATGAGTCCAAGATTCACGAGCACCTCGATCACCACTCAAAAAGGTTTGAGCAGACCCGCCTGCAGGATGTAGAGCTCAGACACATCGTCAAGGGTCGCGTGCTGCGCCCCCGCGACCCTGCCGTCGTCCAGGCCGTGG
The DNA here is from genome assembly GCA_021404945.1 of bacterium CPR1. Lineage (GTDB taxonomy): Bacteria > Vulcanimicrobiota > Xenobia > Xenobiales > QWHO01 > QWHO01. Next base: position 375 of record QWHO01000779.1, on the reverse strand, counting down.
TGGACTCGCTGGCCGAGCTTCACCAGAGCACGCTCCCGGTGCTCATGGGGGAGGCCGGCATCGACTACCTGCGCGACGTGTACCCCTTCCACCCGGCGTTGATCGAGATGCTGGTGGACGTGACCTCGCTGATGCAGCGCGAGCGCTCGGCTCTGCGTCTTCTGTACGAGCTCCTGGTACTGCACTACCCGGCCCTGCCTCTGGGCGAGTTCCTGCCGGTCGGGTCGGCCTTCAAGGCCGTGTTCCCCGAAGCCGGCGTGGAGGCCAGCAAGAAGGTCGAGCTGATGAAGGAGATCCACCAGCAATACTACACGCGGCTCGCGCCGGCCATGGTCCGCCTGGCTGAGGAGCAGGGCGCCGAGTGGAGCGCCGAGC
>QWHO01000778.1 GCA_021404945.1 bacterium CPR1 | reverse complement strand
CTGGTAGTTGGACTGCTCGGTGCGGGTCAGCTTAAGCACGCAGCACCACCGTGCGCCAGAACAGGCTGTAGACGGGATTGAGCGGGTTGAGCGCGGGCACGGCCAAAAAGACGATGATCAAGACCATCAGGGCGGTCATGCCGGCTTTGACCTCGAGCCGCTGCATCTCGCGGGCGGTGGAGCGGGGCACGAAAGCCTGCAGGATCTTCCAGCCGTCCAGCGGGGGGCAGGGCAGGCAGTTGAACAGGGCCAGGGCCAGGTTGACCCCGCACAGGATGGCCAGGAAGCTGAAGAGCAGGCCCTCGGGCGGCATCAGCATGAGGGGCACCACCAGCAGGGCGGTCAGCACGTAGTTGGCCAGCGGCCCGGCAAAGGCCACCAGGGCGGCATCGCGGATGGGGTGACGAAAGTTGTCCGAGTCGAACTGCACCGGCTTGCCCCAGCCCACCGGCACGCCGGTGAAGACGAAGGTCAGCGTGATCAGGCCCACGATCAGCCACTCCACGTGCTTGAGGGGATTGAAGGTCAGCCGTCCCTCATACTTGGCGGTAGGGTCGCCGAGCTGGTAGCACATCCAGCCGTGGGCATACTCGTGCACGGTGAAGGCCAGAACAAGGGAAACCACCACAAATCCGATCTGGATCGGATCGGTAATCATTCAAGCTCGTTCCACCTTATCCGGCATGATTCCTGCGTTCCGGGCGGATCCGAAGTTCTGTTCGACCCAGCGACGAGGGTCGGGCAGGCCGCGGTCGAGCTGCTCCTCGCGCGCTCGGGTCAGGATCTGCTTGAAGAGAGGCCCGGGCTGAAAACCCTGCTCGAGCAGATCGCGACCCCGCAGCACCGGGGGCAGGTGCTGCAGGTCGGCCATGTAGTGGCGGATGCGCGTGTGCAATGGCTCAGAGGCGTTGAAGGCCAGTAGCCAGAGCAGGGCCTCGCGGGGCAGGGGGGCGAGCAGCCGTTCCAGCTCGCTGTCCTTGAGATCGCGCGAGCTCAGGGAGCGCAGCACCCGGTTGGCTCGAAAACTCTCCTCCAGTCCGGGTAGCACTTGCAGGCGGAAGCGACGGCGCAGGGCCTCGGTCTCCGCGGGCTTGAGGCTGGACATCAGGGCCAGAAGGGCCAGCAGCCAGGGGGGATCGGAGCGACCGAACTCGTGCTCCACCGCCTGCACCCGCCGCATGGTGCGCTCCACCCTCGTGCTCAGGGCCAGCGAGGGGTGCAGGCGGGGCAAGATCCTCAGCTTGTGCAGTCGCTCGATGGCCGGCAGGGGGTCGCGCTCGGACAAAATGATCAAAAGCTCGTCGCGCAATCGCTCGGCCGAGACCATCTCCAGGGCGCCCTCGAGCAGGGCCTGCTTGAGCAGGTGCTCGGTGGTCGGGTCGAGCCGGAAGTCGAGCCGGGCTTCGAAGCGGATGGCTCTCAGAATGCGGGTGGGGTCGTCGAGAAAGGAGTGGTTGTGCAGCACCCGGATGCGCCCATCGGTCAGGTCGCGGCGAGCCCCGAAGTAGTCCACCAGCTGGCCGAAGTGCGTGCTGGATAGTCGCACCGCCATGGCGTTCACCGAAAAAT
>QWHO01000777.1 GCA_021404945.1 bacterium CPR1 | reverse complement strand
CGCCTTGGTGGTTCGGCTCCGGCGGGCTGGTGGCGGCCAGCGCTGCCGCCCGGCCGGTCCAGCCGCCCATCGACACGCCGCTTCCCTCCGACGAGATCAAGCCGAGAGAGACCGAGCAGCTTTCGCTCTTCAACCCCGGCCAGAGGGCGGACGAGCTCGGGCTGCCGGAGCCCGTCCTGGCGAAGCTTTCACCGGAGGAGCGGTCCGTGCTCGTCCTCCTCAAGGAGAACGGCTCAGCCCGGGTGAGCGAGCTGGCCAGGCACCTGCAGAAGAGCCCGGGCCGGCTCAACGGGCTGATGCGCACCCTGCGTCGCAGTCTGCACGCGGCCGGAATTGTGCTGTTCACCGACGAGGTCTTGCCAAGCGGCGAGACGATGTATCGCTACCAGGCCAGAGAGCATGCCGATGCCACCCAATAATGAGTCGACGGCCATCGTGAACGCCCTGCGCAGCGGTCTCGTGCCCAGCCAGGGCTTGGGCCACTTTGCAACCGGCCTTGACTCGCTCATGGAAGCGGTCGGTCAAGAACTCGATTTCGTGGCCACCGGCAAGGGTTTGGCCAAGTGGCTGCGGGGCGAGTACGGAGCCGGAAAGACGTTCGCGGCGCGCTACCTGTGCGCTCGGGCCCGGGAGCGCCAGTTCGCCACCTCCGAGGTCCAGATCTCCGTCAACGACACGCCGCTGCACCATCTCGAAACGGTCTACCGGCGCCTGATCGAGCGGCTCGAGACCGGGCCGGACGGCCCTCACGCCTTTCAGGCGATCGTCGAGGGCTGGCTGTACCGGCTTGGCGACGAGGTCATGCGCCTCAACGGCATTTCCGAGTCCGACCCCAGCTTTGCGAATGCTACGGAGCAGAGACTGGAAGACAAGCTGGCCGACCTCACGCGCATCACACCGGCCTATGCCCAGGTTTTGCGCGCCTATCACCGCGCCACCCACGAAGGCGACTTCGCCACCGCCCAGGGGCTCCTGGCCTGGCTGGCCGGCCAGCCTCATACCGATCGCTCCGTGCTCAAGTCTGCTGGCGCGCGCGGCAAGGTGGACGGGCAGGCCTCGCTGGCGTTCTTGCGGGGCCTCCTGCAGCTCCTGCGCCAGTCGGGCTACGCCGGCCTAGTGGTGGTGCTCGACGAGGTGGAGACAGTGCAGCGCATGCTCGCCCAGACCCGCGAGAAGTCGCTGAACGCCTTGAGGCAGTTGATGGACATGTTGGCCAAGGACGAGCTGCCCGGACTCTACCTCGTGGTCACCGGCACCCGTGATTTCTACGAGGGCTACAAGGGCCTGAAGGGTCTCGCGCCCTTACACCAGCGGGTGCACGTTAGTTTCAGCGACGACGCCCGCTTCGACAACCTGCGCGCTCCACAGGTACGTTTGCTCCCGTTCGATGAGGAGCGGCTGCGAACGGTAGGCCAACGCGTGCGCGACCTCTACCCGGCGCGCAATCCGGCCCGGGTGGCGCAGCAAATCTCCGACCAGTTCCTCAGCGCCCTGGTCGGGCAGGTCACGTCGGGATTCGGGGGCAAGGTCGCGCTGGCTCCTCGGCTCTTCTTGCGCGAGCTGATCGAC
>QWHO01000282.1 GCA_021404945.1 bacterium CPR1 | reverse complement strand
GAGCTCGGTGCACCGGATGCTCAGTCGCGAGCGGGGGTTCTTGAACCACCCGCTGGTGTATGATGCGGTGCGGGAAGGGCGACTGACGCTGTCGCAGGCGGACCGGCTCTTCCCGGTTCTGGCCGAGGTGCACGACAGCTTCGATGGGGCCTGGGTGGAGTTTGCCGAGTCGACCACCTGCCGTCACCTCGAGGCGGTGGCGAAGGCCTGCTGCGATCTGGCCGAGGCCGACCGCGAGTCGTTCCGGCTCTCGGGCTACGCTCCGCCCAAAGAGCGGCCGGCGGCCATCCGGCTCAAAGCCCGCCGTGACTGGAGGCCGGTGCTGGTTCCGGGGCTGGGCGGCCCGCTGAGCCTGGCCATCGGTCGGGCCACGGCCTGGCTTCCAACGTTGACGGATCGCCGCGGCGGAGAGCGGACGGTCAGCCAGCAGGTGAAGGTGCCCTCCGAGGTGCTGCCGGTGCTGGAGGCGGCCGAGGCGGCGGCCCGGTCCCACGGGGCAAGCGATTGCTCGGCGGCGCTGCGGATGTTCCTGGCCGGCTTCATGGCGACATGGCAGAAGGCCGACCGACAGATGAGGGCGCGCACGCGGCGCATCATGGAGGCCTGCGACTACCGCTGCCAGGTACCGGGCTGCAGCCGGCGAGCCTTTCTGCACCAGCACCACCTGGAGTTTCGCTCCCACGGCGGGGGCAACGAGGACGCCAACCTGGCCGGCGTGTGCGACGTGCACCACCAGGGGCACCTGCACGGCGGCACGATGAAGGCCCGCCGCGAGAAGCAGGGGAGTATTCTCTGGGAGGTGGGCATTCGGGGCGGGCAGGCCTACCGGGTGTTCCGCGACGAGACGCGGATCGGGGGCAAGGCCGGGCAGGGAGCGCGACCGGCTTCCCCCGGCCAGGGCCCAGGCCGATGGCACCTGCAGTCGGAAGTCTCTCCCATTTGCCAATGGAGCCACCCTTCATCGGATACCGCGGGTTCCTGGAAAAGATCCGTTTCGCGGTAGACGCTCAGGAGAACCGCTTCTACTTCGGCGCCCCAATCAGCCTTGCCATCCGGCTGCGAAGTCCTGAACGGGCATGGAGCCACGAATTTGAGAAGCATATTGGGATGTCTGGGAGGCGGCCGAGAGGGCCATCGAGACCCGACTTTCTGTGCGCAGCAACCAGGATCTGCATCCCGAGTCGATCCGGCCGCTCGCAGCGGGGTGGCCAACTGCCGAGACCACCCTCACTCGATGACCTGGCTGACCTCCTCGAACGAGCCCTCCAGGTCTTTCTCCTCCGCGTAGTCGGTGGTGACCCGATCGATGTCGTATCCCACCGGGCCCCTCTCGGGGTAGAGGCGCTGGATGTCCCAGGCGTTGATCCACGCGCGCACAAAGATACGCATGGGGGTCACGCCCAGGGCCTCTGGCCAGGGCACCTCGCCGGGCTTCCAGTCGTAAGCCTGGCCGTGCAAAGCCTGGATGGTCTGGTAGCTGTTGCGCAGCACATCCTGGCTCAGGGCCTCCAACCAGCGAGCCCGCTCGATACGCTGCATCCCCCTGGCGGCGAGCTCGCCGCAAGGCACGGGACGGGCATCGAGGTAGGCGGGAATCTCCCCCAGATCACCCCGACCGTGCAGAAGCTCGGCCGCGAAGTCGTCAGTAATGGCCGCAACCGTGACCAGCCCGGGCCGCTGATCGGCGCCCTCCTCGCCCAGCCAACGGCCCAGCTCTGCGTAGGAGAGCCCGCGGGCCAGGCGGGTATATCGCCCGATCAGCTCCACCTCGTCGATCAAGAGCACCCAGCCCCTCAAGCCGGCAGCCCGAATGAGGCGGGGAATGAAGCTCATGGTCTGCAGGGCCAGCTCGCGAGCCTTGATGCTCTCGAGCTTGAACTGGCCGTCCACCTCCATCTGCTTGAGGTACCTGCGAATCTCGGTGACGGTGAGCTTGTCGCCTGACCAGAATCGCACGCACCGGTCGGCCAGCTCCTCATCGGCGTGACCGTAAGCGTAGAGGTGGAGCGTGGAGCCGAAGCGCATATTGAGCCAACCGCTGGCAAGATAGCTCACCAGCGCCTGGAAGCTGTCCGTTTCAAGCTGGCCGCGAAGCAAGAGGCCCACTTCATCAAGGCCTCGCCCCAGAGTTCGGGGTACCCTCAGGTCGGCCACCGCGGCGGCCAGCACCTTGGCCGGGTCTTTGAGGGGAGTCTCTTTGCTGATCACCACCTTGCTCACGGCGAAACCCCGCTCCAGGGCCATCCGCTCAAAGTACATCAAAACGTGGGACTTGCCCGAGCCAAATCCTCCTCGAATCATCATGCCCGAATCCTGTCGGTCGGCTCCGATGGCTGACTCGACCCCGTCGAGCATTCTGGAGAACTGGCTCTCCAGCTCGGGTTGACCTGAGCCCAGAGCCCACACGGCGTTCGTGCTCGGCACCCCCGAGCGGAGCGCTTCCACAGCTCGACGCGCTTGCAGTCTATCCATCACAGCCTCTCTTCCTTCAGGTAGCCGAGCGAGGACAGCGGGTTGGCGTACTCACGCACCCGAACATCAGGCCACACCCTCTCGTAAAGCGCTTTGTAGGTCTTGACTCCACGCTTTTCGTCGTCGAACAGGTCCGGGTTGGCGACCACCACGGTCAAGAGCCCCACCAGGTCGTCGGTGGCATCGATGAACTGGCGCAGCACTTCGTAGGCATCCATGACCGCCTGGGCCGAGTAGTGTTGTCGGCCGGCCGCGTCGGCGCGACGAGCCACGCTGAGCTGGCGGATGTCGAGCAACAGCACCACTCCGCGCAGCCCGGCCAGGCGCGCCCAGCTGCCCAGCGAGCTGAACATCGCCCGGGCATTGTAGCGGTCGATCTTGCGAAAAATCTGAAGCTCCTTGAGGGCCGAGATGAGGCGCAGCTCCCCGGCCAACCAGTCGAGGATCAACTTCTCCTGGTGTCCCCCCATGCCGTCCCTGTAGCTCAGCGAGAAACACAACCAGCGCATCGCATAGCGAAAGTCGCGAGCCAGATCGTAACTGCGGTTGAGCAAAGCCTCCAGGGCGCGGCGCAGCTCGGCGCGTAGCGGGCCGGGGGTCACGCCGTTCTGAGCTGCAAGAGTATCCACCGACAGGTCGGTTCCGGTCACTTCCACCCCGATGTCGGTGTAGGACTGCATGAGAACGCGTCTGGCCAGGTCGGCCCAGGCAATCTGGCGAGCGGTGGCGTGGAAGACCTGGTCCATCCGGTGCACGCCCACGGTGGCCGCATCCACCCGCGCCACCAGGTAGTCGAGTCCGGTCGCGTCACTTGAGACCCGGGCCAGAACTCTCCCGGCCAGGTCGTCCGAGCCCACCACGGCAAACTTCAGGGCTGCCCCGCCCTGACCGATGTAATCGTTGAGATACTCTCGCCGGATCAGGCCGGCCCATTCGTTGGCATCGACGTGCAGTGACTGCATCAGTTGAACTCGATTCCGAAGTAGGTGCGCTCGACGCCCTCGCGGGTGATGACCACCAGCAGGTTACTCCGGTTCTTGGAGGCCGTGGCACCGGCATTGAGGCGGAACTGTGAGCCGTCGCGGGTGGTCTTGACCCCGCTCCCGTCGAGCAAGTAGACGTCGCGGGCGAACTCTTGCAGTCCGTAGTCCTTTCGCGACGAAGGCAACAAGGTCAAGAGGTCGTAAAGATCGATCAACCTCTCCATGACGTTGCGCTTGCCCCCGGTTCGGACATTGTAGGCAGCAAGCAGAGTCTCCAGGAAGCTCTGAGCATTCAGCTTGGGAGCCCGCTTCTGGTTGGCCCCCAGGCGCTCGATGAGGTAGCTCGGCCGAATCTCCCGCACCGACTTCTTGTCGACCCGGACCGCCCGGTCCCGGGGCAAGACGCGCACGAGCGACGGGTAGCAGGCCAGCACCGATTCTTGTCGATAGATCCCCACCCCCTGCTTGCGACCCTGCTCGAGCAACTCCTGAGCAAAGGCCTCCGAGGCAACGTACTGCTCTTCTTGCTGCTCACTCCAGCTCCAGGAGCGGCGGACCTCATCCAGCCCCGACTCGGTCTGCCTTCGAGTCTCCTCAAGCAGAGCCAGCGTCTTGCGCAGCCCCTTCAGGTCACCCGTCCGAATCATCTTGACCGCCGCCGCAGCCTGCCTTTGAAGCTTGCGGGTCGATTCAAGCAGCTCTTGCGCCCTCTTCTCGGCCCCTTCAAGGGTCTCTTCCAGGGACATCAATTGTGTCTGCAAGTTGCCTCCTCTATGCGTTTGAGCTCCTTGTCGGCAGCCTGTTTCTCCCACTCGGACCAGTGGTCTTTACCCACCGAGCAGACTGCTCTCCAGGCGATCAGATCGAAGTTGTTCGGCTCGATGCCATGCAGCACACGCTGCACATGGGGGCCAGTCACCGACCACGAGCGGGCGGCCGCTTGCTCGTAACCAGTCTGGCCCCAGCCCGACAGTCCAACCCAGTTGCGAAGCCCGAAGGGATATCGAACCAGCTCCGGTTTCACCGCCTCCTGGGCCCAGACATTGCTGACGGTGGTTCCCAGGCTCTCAGCCAGTTTGAGAACCGGAAGCGGTTGCCCTGCCTGCTCGAGCGCCTGGATGATCGCAGAGGGCTCGGGAAAGCTTCCAGCGACGACAGGAGCGGTCGACAGATCTCCAGCGACGACAGGAGCGGTCGAGACTGGCTCGAGCAGATACTTCTCGGTCACCCAAAGGGTGGACAGGTCACCCCGCTCCTCGGCCACCTGATGGACCAGTTGCCAGGCATCGCGAGGCCAGCGAGGTCGCCTCCCCAAATCAACCTCTCTGGCTCCGGAAGCGACGGCTGACCAGCGCCTGCGCACAGCCTCCAGCAGACCCCTGTCGCCCCACTCCGCCAGGCCAGCCAGGTCATCAAAGGCATGCAAGACAATGCCCTGAGCCTGATCGAGCTCAGCTCGGAGGCGCGCCATGGTCAGGCCATCGAACTTTGAGCGCAAGACGCCCAACAAAAAAACGAGAGGAATCGGCCTCTGGTGTCGCTCAAACGCGTCGTGCGCGGCTTCGACCAGGCCCTCGTAGAGCCGCGGGCGTGGAATGTCAGGAGGGACCCGGCGCCGGCGGGTCAGCTCAGCCCCTTCTCGGGCTCACGCTCGAGCTGGAGGTGCAGCTCAGACAGCTCTTCGAAGAGCTCACCAGCGACTCGAATGCGCTGGCTCCAGTCGCTTCGGGCGGCCAACCACTCCTGCGCTCGCACCCGCTCCGGGTCGCCCTCGAACGGCTCGGAGTTGATGTCGGGCGGAACCTCGGGGTTCTCCCACCCTGGTTTGAGGCGGCTGATCAGGAGCTCGGGCGGCTGAGGGCAACCGGTCCCGGTCGGACGGCGAACGGTCAGGATCGAGTCGGCCAGGCCTTCGACGCCAACTCCTGGCCCCACCTGGACTTCGGGCAAGTGGAGCGCGGCCAGGTCATCCAGACGCCGGGTCCATGAATATTGCCCGATCTGCAGCACCGGTGGATTGCGCAGTCGTTCCAGCTCGGCAAGATACTGGAAAATCTGCCTGACCCTGGCAGCGGGCCGGTCGCTCACGAAATCCCACTTCCCCCTTTCGACAATGAACAAACGCCTTCGCATAGGATTGGATCAACTCCTCGGATGAATGGCGCTCACCCCCCTGCAGACAGGCCCACTCCGGACAATCCGATCCGGTGTAGAGCAAAAGTTCCCCAAGAGGATTTCCACAAATCCATCGAAGCTGGGCGTGAATTGCTGGCGAATCGAAGCTCGACCCTGAATTCCACCCAACTTCTGTGACCAGAGCCTTCCACGCCACCTGCCTGGAAATGCTCCGTACCGCCACCGCGATCCCCGACGCCACCTTCCGAGCAGGCCAGTTCGAGGCTATCGACTCGCTCATCAACTCCAGCAGCCGCCTGCTGGTCGTGCAGCGCACCGGCTGGGGCAAGAGCATGGTCTACTTCATCGCCACCCGCATCCTGCGCCGCCGAGGGGCGGGCGCCACGCTGCTCATCTCCCCTTTGCTGGCCCTGATGCGCAACCAGATGCTGTCCGCCCAGCGGCTCAGGCTGGATGCCGACAGCGTCAACTCCACCAACAAGAGCGACTGGCGCACCGTGCGCGAGCGCCTGCTGGGCAACGAGATCGACCTCTTGCTCGTCTCCCCCGAGCGGCTGGCCAACGAGGAGCTCGTGGAAGACTACCTCCTCCCCATGGCCGGCAATGTGGGCATGCTGGTGGTGGACGAGGCCCACTGCATCTCCGACTGGGGCCACGACTTCCGGCCCGACTATCGGCGCATCGCCCAGCTCATCCGTCGCATCCCCCGGGGCTGCCCCATCCTGGCCACCACGGCCACCGCCAGCCGCCGGGTGGTGAGCGACCTGGTCACCCAACTGGGTCACTTCGAGACCCTGCGCGGCCCGCTCGAGCGGCTGAGCCTGCAACTTCAAAACCACTCCCTCCCCTCGGTGGAGGGGCGGCTGGCCTGGCTGGCCCGGGTGGTGCCCACCCTGCCGGGCAGCGGGATCATCTACGTGCTGACCGTGGCCGACTCCATGCAGGTGGCGGCCTGGCTCAGATCGCGCGGCATCGACGCCCACGCCTACTACGGGGGGCTCGAGACCGACGCGCGCGTGGAGCTCGAGGAGCGGCTGCTCGGCAACCAGGTCAAGGCCCTGGTGGCCACCTCGGCGCTGGGGATGGGGTTCGATAAGCCCGACCTGAGCTTTGTGATCCACTACCAGATTCCCCAGTCGGTGGTTCACTATTACCAGCAGGTAGGGCGGGCCGGGCGGGCGCTGCCCTCGGCGCTGGGGGTGCTGCTCTCGGGGCAAGAGGACGAGGCGATTCACGCCCACTTCATCCGCACCGCCTTCCCCCCGCCCGAGACGATGGAGGAGCTGGTGCGGCTCCTGGAAGACTCGGAGGGGCTGCGCAGGTCCGACCTCGAGGCCCGCATGAACCTGCGCTCGGGGAAACTCCTCCAGTTGCTCAAGCTGCTCACGCTGGAGGATCCCCCGCCCATCGTCAAGCACGGCAACCTTTACAAGCGCTCGCTGCACCCCTACACGGTGGACCGCGAGCGCATCGAGCGGCTGGCCCGTCAGCGCTCTGAGGAGTCGGCCCAGATGGCCGAGTATGTGCGCTCGGAGCGCTGCCTGATGCAGTTTCTGCTGGAGGCGCTCGATCAGCCGGAGAGCCTGCCCTGCGGGCGCTGCGCGGTCTGCCGGGGCGAGCCCCTGGTCCCCCTGGAGGATGACCCGGACCTGGAGGAGCAGGCCCGCATCTTCCTGGGCAAGCAGTATCTGAGCCTCAAACCAAGGCAGAGAATCCCTCCTGACGTCTTCCCCGAGTATGGCTGGACCGGCAACCTCGCCGGCCACGCCGAGGGCAGAGCGCTGGTCCAGTGGGGTCAAGGGCGGATCGGCAGACTGGTGCGGCAGGGCAAGGAGAGCGGGAGCTTTGACCCGTGGCTGGCTCAGGAGCTGACCCGCTGCGTGCGCGAGAGCGGCTGGAATCCGGCCTGGGTGACCTGCGTGCCCTCGCTGACCAACCCCGAGCTGGTGCCCGGACTGGCCCGCGAGGTGGCCAGCCGGCTCGGAGTTGAATTTCGTTCCAGTGTTCGAAAGGTCCGGGCCAACCAGCCTCAGAAAAACCAGGAGAACAGCTGGCATCAGTGCCGCAACCTCGATGGGGTCTTCGCCGTCGAGAACGTGCTCGCGGGGCCGGTGCTGCTGGTGGACGACGCAGTCGACTCGGGCTGGACCTTCGCGGTCGTCTCGGCGCTGCTGCTCCAGGCGGGGGTCGAGTGCGTCTACCCGATCGCCCTCACTTCCACCGCTCCGACAGGGGACTGACATGCACGAAGAAGACCGCCAGGCCATCCTGCTCCTCTGCGCTCCTCTGCCGGGCGCGGACAAGCCCCTCACGCCAGCCGAGTACAACCACCTGGCAAAGTGGCTGTTGGAGGTGGGCAAGCGCCCCGGGGACCTCTTGCTCGACAGCACGCTGGCTGCCACGCTCAGCCATCCCAGGCTGGCCTCCGAGCGGGTCATGCGCCTGCTCGAGCGCAAGCTCAGCCTGGGTCTGGAAGACTGGAGCGCGGCCGGGCTGTGGGCCCTGGCCCGCAGCGAGGGGGCCTATCCGGCCCGCTGGAAGCGCTCATTGGGGCGGGCCGCTCCTCCCCTGCTCTTCGGCGCCGGTCCACTCGAGCTGCTCTCGGCCGAGCGAATGCTGGCGGTGGTGGGCTCGCGCGACTCGTCCCCGGCCGGGCTCGAGTTTGCCCGGGCGGTCGGCCGGCGCGCTGCTGAGGAGGGCTTCACCCTGGTCTCAGGGGGTGCCCGGGGGGTCGATCGCGAGGCCATGCAGGCGGCCTTCGAGGCGGGCGGAGCGGTGGTGGGCGTGCTGGCCGACTCGCTGCGCAAGGAGGCCCTCTCGCGCCGCTCGCGCACCATGCTGGCCACCGGTCGAACGGCCCT
>QWHO01000776.1 GCA_021404945.1 bacterium CPR1 | reverse complement strand
GCAGGCGGCCCTCGGACAGCGAGTACCGAGCTATCCGCGATGCTCTCAACTCGGGCGACCCGTCCGGGCTTCCCCCCGAGTTGGGCGGGGGCTACCTGGAGCGGTTCGAGGAGCACTGGGAGGCCATGGTGGGTGAGGTCGATCGACTCAACCGTGAGGCCCTGTTCGAGCACAAGGTCAACCTGCTGGTCTTTCCCGAGGGAACTCGCAGCCGGCGTCTCTCCGAGGGTCATACCGGCATCGCCCAGACGGCGCTGCACTTGAAGGTGCCCATCGTGCCCATCGGCTGCAGTGGCTCGGATCGCGTCTATCCCGGGAACTACCCTTTGTCGCGAGGAGGGCGCATTGTCTACCGCATCGGCCGGCCGCTCGAGCCTGATGGCCCGGAGCTTGCCCCTTATCGCATCGATGACCCATTCATGCCGCTGACCCGCGGAGCCGTCCGCCAGCACGGCGAGCGCTTTCGAGCGGTCACCGACCTGGTGATGGACCGGGTCAACGAGCTGCTCGACGAGCCCTACCGCTACGCCGAGGATCGGCGCTCGCAGGGAGTCCAGGGCGTGGATCGGTTCATGTAGGCGGAGGAGCGTTGTTGGCGCTCTCCTTGAGCGACCAGATGACGTAGCGCCCCAGAGCCCTGGTGCCGGGCGCATCCAGGTTGCTGAACTCCATGCCCAGTTGGAAGCTCTGGCCACTGTCGGATTCGCGCGACTCCTTCACCAGGCCGAGCACGGAGACCGGCCGCAGCTTGGGAAGGGGGCCCAGGTCGAGCTTGACGGTGGCTCCGGGTCCGAGCATGGTGGGGGAGTCGACCAGCGCTCCTCCCAGGCTCAGGTTGACGACCCAGCACTTCTGAGGCGGAATGCGGCCCGGTACCGAAAGCCTGGCCGCCATCAGCCCCTCGGCGCGCACAAAGCGGCGGCGCTGGAAGACCGACTCGTCGGTCATGCCGATCAGGCCCAGCACAAAGTCGACCCAGTTGCGCTGGGTGTACTCATAGCGGATGCCCATGAGCATCTCGTTGCTGCGCGGCGAGCGGCGCACCCAGGCCACCTGGCCGTCCACCGAGCTGAGCTCCTCGAAAGAGGACTGGTGCTGGTAGACCACTGTCACGGGGGTGCCTTTGGGGAAGGACTGGCTGCCTTTGAGCCGCATCCCCTCCACCCCGAGGTTGGTGACCCGGGCCTGCAGGAACTTTGAGCCGGCGCGGACGCGCACGGGGAAATTGCACTGGATGCGCGCCATCTTGCGGCGCTCTTCCAGCGTCGCGGCGCGGTCGGAGATGACCAGGGAGCGGAGTCCTTCGACGATCTGGGCAAACATGCCCGGGTGCTTTGCCGCGGGGCCTCTCGCCCCCTTTCAGGCAATTTTCAGGCTGACATGACCGGCTGTTAACCTCGCCGAGCAAGACCCACGAGAGCGGGTGGCTTATCCTCGGGGCGGACACCACCAGAGGAGAAATCAATAGATGCTACAGACACTGGCCCGCTCGAGCTTCAATTACGCTCTGCAGGTGCGCGCCCAGGATGAAAACCCGCCCTGCCCGCCTACCCCGCCCGAGCCCGAGCCGCCG
>QWHO01000775.1 GCA_021404945.1 bacterium CPR1 | reverse complement strand
CGGCTCGATCCAGGGGCTCGCCTTCGTTGTCGGTCATGCCGAAGGTGACCTCCAGGGCCACCGGAGTGTGCCCCGTCAGTCGCTCCTCGTGGTCGAGGAATTTCCCGAGATCGATGCGCAGGCCTTCGGCTTCCTCCTCATAGAGCGCTTCAGACACAGGCGGTATGCGTTTTCGCAGCTCCTGGAGCTTTTTCTCGAGCAAATCAAGCAGCTCTCGCTCGTGCTCGTGCCGGCTGGGGCGCTGACCGGCCGAGCGCAGGCGCCGCAAGAAGAGCGCCAGCAGGTCGTGCATGAGGCTGCCCCGCAAGAGCGCGTCCAGCCACTGGTCGGGGTTGGGTGAGACCATCTCGCGGCGAGTCAGGCCCAGAGCTCGCTCGAGGAACCAGCGGAAGGGGCAGGCAGCCAGGGTCTCGAGCGCGGTGGCCGAGACAGGCCGGCCGGAGCGACGTGGGTCGAGCTCGCTGGCCTGGCTTACCAGGCCGTCATACTCGGTGAAGAGCGCGCTCTCTCGCGCCTGGACCGCCCGCTGGCCTCGGGCCAGCCAGGGATAGGCCTGCAGAACCCAGCGGGCCGCCGCCGGGCCGGTGGGGACCAGCCGGGAGAGCCACCACGAGCTGACCGAGGGTGCCGAGCCGGCCCTGCTGGCTACCACCGTGACCGGATCGCACTCCTGGGAATCGGCCTCGGGACCGCGCTCCAGGCGCAGAGCCTGCTTGAAGAGCCAGGAAGAAACCGTCTCGCGATTCTCGCGCAGATCGCGCAGCGAGTAGCTGAAGACGGCCTGCTCGGCTTCACTGGTGGCCAGCCCCAGCAAGACCTCGGAGACCTGCTCGTGAATGCGTTCCAGCGAGGTGGGCAGGCCCAGAGCGGAGCGCTCGCAGTCGAGCAGCACCGGATCTTCGATGGGAGGGCTGAAAACCCGCCCTTCCTCCAGTCCGAGCAGAGAAAGGTAACGTCGCCCTGAGCGGCCGGCGCCCTGCAGTCCGGTCACATAAAGGCAGCCGGGTCGAGGTCGGGAGGCGCCCAGGCGCAGTCGTTCGAGCCGTTCGCGCACCAGCCGCAAGATCTGGGTCCGAGGGCGCCAGAAGGGAGCCAGACTGAGCAGCTCTCGCAGAGCCCGGGTGATGGCCGGATCGGCCTGAGGCCGTTGCAGGGCGAGCAAAGCCTCGATCAGAGCCCCCAGCTCGAGCTGGTTGCCCTGTTCGGTGGGAAGACGGTCGAGCAGCCTCTGGATCCAGCCCTGCAGGGTCTCCACGCGCTCGGCCTGGGCCAGCCGCAGCTCCGCGTTGTCGTGCTCCTCTTCGGCCTGAGCTCGCAGTCTCAGGCTGGCGGCCCCCAGGCCACGTCGATACGTCTGGCGGCCCCAGGTCAGGTGCGAATGCGTGAGAATGGAAGCCGCCGCCCCGTTGACCAGACCATCCGGCGGTAACAGGTCGCCTGCCAGGATCAGCGAGCGCAGCTGGCTGGCCGAAAAATCGCTCTCGATCCAGGAGAGCAGGCCCTTAACGGCCCGCCCATCGCGGGTGCGGGCTGCCGGCAGGCCGTCTGACAGGCTGACCGGCAGGCCCAGACGGC
>QWHO01000281.1 GCA_021404945.1 bacterium CPR1 | reverse complement strand
GAACCGATTGGGTTTCCGGCCGTGCAGGGTTCGCGGGACGAGCTCGCTGTGGGCGCGTTTGCGCGGCTCCTCGAGCCAGACTCCATCCTGCCATCGACCAGGGCGCAACGCCATAGCTGGGCCCGACTGGGCTCGCAGATACTGCTCTCGGTTCACTGACCCGAACGCCTGTGCTCGGGGACTCCGGCCGAGGCTGCCGAACCACGCACGATGAAGCCAATGCTGAAGGCCATGTTCTTGTGCGAGGATGTCCGTGAGGGAACGAACGGCCGGCTGGACATCCTGGGGGTGTTCCAACAGATCGCGGTGACGGGCTTCCCAGCAGCAATACCCGTGATGTTTGTGACAATTTGGGCAAACCTGCGAGGCCCTGAGGATGACATGCTCATCGAGTTGGTCTCTCCTGGAATGGAGCCTCTCCAGATTCCGGTGCGTATTCTGACGGGGGACTCGCGGTATGACACCCTGACGAAGTTTCGGGGAGACATTGTTGCCAACAAGCCTGGAGATCTGGTAGTTCGTTCCTATTTGAACGGAACTCTTTTTGGTGAGTGGAGGATACCGATTTGGTTTCGGGAGATGCTCCCTGCATTGTAAAGCGGATCTCTTCAATCATCATTCTTACCTCTGCCCCGGAACCCGATTGGGAGCGTAGTTGCTTTTCCAGTCCACCCCTACGCCCTGGCCATCCACTGTGATGGCTACGTTGACTGGGACGCCCTGCTCGAGGACGGATGCGAGTCGAGCAGCGATAACGCTTGCTGAACCGGGAGCCTCAGACGAGCCTTTCTTCGCGTCATTCAGGCGCTCATCGAAACCGCCGCGCCGCTTCTCTGCCTCTTTGTCGAGCCCGGCCTGCCGCTCGGCCTCTTTCGCTGCGGCCTGCTCGTCACGCACGATCTCGGCGGCGGTCTGGCCGCCCCGAGTCTTGCCCATCCGCTCGCCTTCGTCGATGTTGGCCTGGTTTACACCCGCCTGGCGCTGCTCTTGTTCTTGGCGCTCTCTGTCCCTCTCGGCCAGCCAGGCGGCTCGAGATGAGTCCGCTGCCCCGGGATCGCCAGACAGGGTCCCCATTGTATTGTCCTCGCCGCGTGGCTGGCTCTGGTCACGAGCGCGCTTGAGGTTGTTGGCATGACGATCAGACTCGTCGGCAACCGACTTCTGGCTCTGGACCATGCCCTTCAGGACAGCAGCGGTGTCTTCCGTCGCCTTCTTGATGTCCTGACGCAACCGCGCCTCAATGTTGGCCTGCTCGGCGGAGGTCTTGTTCTGCTTCTCGAGCTCGGCGCGGGCTTGCATCTCCTGGATGGTGAGGCGCAGCACCTCCTGCAGTGCAGTCCGCTGCTGAGCAGCCACGTTCTTACCCAGGGCGGCCTGGCGCTCCAGGGTCTCAATGCGATTCTCGGCGGCCTCTTTCTCGATCTCGATCCGCTCGAGAGCGGTCTTCTTGTCGCGCTCGGCCACATCGCGATTCAGCTTGGACATGGCCTGACTGAAGGTCTCGCGGGAGGCGTTGATCTCCTCGTCGGCGGTCTTCCTGATGGCTGCGGCCTCGGCCTCGGACTTGCCCATCGCCGCTGCCTCGGCCTTCGCTTTGATGGTCTGCTCGGCCAGCTTCTGGCGAGCCTCCATCTCCTGCTTGAGCTGCTCGAGCACGTCCTCGCCCCGGGCGAGTGCCTCCTTCAGGCCGGCCAGCCTCGCGTCGGCCGTCTTTCCCTCGGCCTCGCCCAGGGCGGCTCGCGCCTGGGCGACCTCTTGCTCCTGCTGGAGCACCTCCTGGGACAGTTGCTTCAGGTCCTGGGTCAGACGCTGCCGACTGGCGCGAATCTCGGCGTCTGCCTTCTGCTCCACCTCAGCCCGGACCATCGGATCGCTGGCCTGCTGCTTCTCTGCGTCCGCTCGCTCACGAATGGCCTGCTGCTCGAGCTTGGCGCGCTCACGGAGCGCCGCCCCGATGCGCTCCTCGTTGGCTCGGATGTCGTTGCCGCTCTTGAGAGCCTGCTCGGCCACCTGAATGGTGCCTTCCAGGAGCTGCTTCTGAGCATCCAGGGTCTCGAGCTTGGCTTGAATCTGTTCCTGAGCGGCCTCTTTGTCGAGTCGGGTTGCCTCGAGGGTGAGCTTCTGGCGCTCATCGGAAAGGTCGCCGTATGTGGCGGCCAGGGAGCGCAGCCGCTCGGCTTCCTGCTGTTTGCTGACCTCGCCGGCCGCAGCCTCGGTCTTGAGAGCGGCCAATGCTTCGTCCAGGGTCTCCTTGCGGGCGTCGCGAGCCAGGGCTACCCGAGCGACCTCGAGTTCCTGGGCAGACTTCTTTGCGTCCTCATCGCCCTGGCGAAGTCTGGCCAGGGTCTCATCCATGGCTTGCAGCTGGGCCTGTTTCGTTTCGTAGAAGCCAGCGGTCGCTCTCTGCTTGTACTGGTCGAGGAGGGCGGCGCCTTCCTCGCTGGCGGCTTTCTGGGCGTCCAGGGTCTCCTGGATCGCCTCTTGCTTGGCTGCCTCGGTGCCAGAGAACTCGCTGCGCATCGAGCGCAGTCGGGCGGCCTCCGCCTCATACTCGGCGGCCTTCTGCTCGTTGCCGGCCTCACGCGCCTTCTGGGCGAGCTGCTCCATGCCGAGCATCGCCTTCGTGATCTCCACGTCGGTCGTGCCACGAGCGCGCATCGCCTCGGCGGTCTGGTGGAGCAGGTCGCGATGAGCCCGGAGCCCTTTCAGGACCTTCTCCTCGGCCTGAATCTGCGCCTCGAGCGCCGCCGTGCTGGCCTCAATGGACTTGATGTAGGCGATCCCACCCGCTGCCAGAAGGGCTGTAACAGCCACGATGGCTGCAGCTGGGACGAGAGCTGCTGCCAGGGATGCGCTGAGACCGGTGGCTGCACCGCTCGCAACGCCCATAGCGCTGGCTCCAGCCGTGGCAGCGGCAACCAACTCTGTGCCCACAACCGGCACGACAGCAGCCCCGGCCACGCCCAGGGCGGTCATCGCCCCGCCAATCGCGGTAACGCCTGAGATGACAGCTCCGGCGCCGGCTATCAGGGCGGCCAGGGCGGCCCCTACGCCCACGATGACCGTTGTAACCAGAGTGCCGTAGGCTATCAGCTGCTTGACAGGCTCAGGCAGGTTCTGGAGCCAGCCGAGCGCGCCGGCGAGCGTCTCGGTCAACGCCTTGAAGGTAGGCGCCAGCTGCTCTCCCAGTTCGCGCTGCAACTCCCCAAAGGTGTCGCTGAGGTTCGAGAGGGCCCCACCCAGCGTCTCGCTCTCAGCTGCAGCCACCCCACCAAACTTGGACTGTAGCAGGGCTTGCATGGCCCTCTGGAACTTCTGCAGGTTCCCAGCCGTGTCAGTGGCGATGGAGCCATCCTTCTTCATGACGGCCCCGAACTGCTCGAGCTCCTTCTTTGTGAGGGCACCCGAGTCGACCAGGGCCGTGAGCCCATCCTGCGACCCGGTCAGAGCCTTGGCGAGGATCTGGCTGGTTCCTGGGAGGTCACGGCCCAAGACTCGAGCCAGGTCGGCGGCCAGCGGCAGAAAGGTGTCGACGTCCTGGCCCAGGGACCGCAGCGTGACTCCAGCCTGCACCACCTGAGGCAGCTCGAACGGAGTTCGACGGGCAATCTCAGTCATCTTGACGAGCTGCGCCTCGGCCTCCTTGGCGCTGCCGGTGATGGCTTTGAGACGAGTCTCATAGGACTCCATCTCGGCCGCTGCATCCACAAAGGACTTGACCAGGGCTGCCCCGCCAGCCGCTATGGCGCCCAGGGCGAGAGCTGCGTTCTGCGCTTTGCCCTGGATGTTGCCCACCAGGTCGTCGACCGACCTTGAGGCTCGGCCCAGAGCGTCGTTGAACTCCTTGGTCTGCGCTGTGAGCAGGACCTCGAGTCGGTTACTGGGCAACTGGCACTCCGTGAGCCAGTGCATGGACCTGCAACGCGGGCAGGACCAGGTCCATCCGGTTGAGCAGGTCCTGCGTCTCGATGACAGCCAGTCTCTCGTCCCAACTGAGGTCCAGGGCAAAGTCGAGATCACAGCCCAGAGCCCTGGAGACCAGAGCTGCATCCGCCACGACCAACTGGTGGAGGTTCTCCCGGAGCCTCTCCTCGTCCCCGCAGAGTTTGATGGCCTCAGCTTTCTGTCGAGCTGCCAGGATGACAATTTCGGCCCACTCCAGCCAGGCCGCCCCTCCCATGGCGGTCAGAACGAACTGCTGGTCCCGGACAGTCAACCTGTGCTGGCGAGGAGCAACCCGAGCAGGAAGGCCATCCATCAGGCGTAGCTCGCCGTCAGGTTGTAGAGCCGGATGCGCAGCTCGGTGGCCTCGGCGTCGTCCACCTCAGCTCCCCAGTTGATGTTCTCGACCATGCGGCCGGGGCCGCCGACGTTCGCTCCCGCCTCGCTCAGCGAGCAGTTGAACACGTCGACGATGCTCGAGTAGCGGAACGGACCGACCGCTCCGCCGGGGGCGGTAAAGCTGCAGTTGTCCTCGTCGATGACGGCGCCCTCGAGGTAGGCCCGGATGTCGAACCGCGAGCCGGCATACATGATGTCGAAGAAGTCGTGGTTCTCGAAGCCGCGACCCAGGGTGCCGTTGATCTGGCGCATCCCGTAGCCCACGTCTCGGAACCGGGGCAGGTTCGAGAGCCCGGGAATCTGCTCGCAGTTGTTGCTCCCGCTCAGAGTGAAGCCCTCGATGAACTCGGCGTAGGTGCCGTCGACGGCCACCTGGCCCTGCCAGCTCATCGCCTTGCGCACGTCGGACACGCTCGGGCTCGGGTTGGCCAGCGTATCGAAGTCGCGGGCCATCAGGCCGAACTTGGCGGTCACCACGCTGTTGAGGTCCGGGCCCACGCTCAGCTCGAGCGTGTTCATCCGGCAGCCAATATAGCGCTCGGTGACGTCGTTGTCCTTGACCACGAAGGTCGTGAACCCGGGAAGCGGATTCTCGCCCGCCGTGAAAGCCTTGACGAAGGTGTGCTGGTAGAGCGTCACGCCTTGCACCGGTGCCACGTTGACGTCGGTCACGTTGTAGCTGCCACCTGTGTCGGTGTAACCCGTGCCGGAGCCCACCACGATGTGCTTGAGCGTCTCGCTGTCGGCGGCACCACCGGCAGACGTGCGGTACACCGCCGTCCCGTAATAGGTGTAACCGGCAGGCGGGGTCAGGGTGGCCGGGTTGGTCCAGGTGAGCACCACCTCCTCGCCCAGGGTCACCGCGACGCCGGTCAGCTCCGCGCTGGCCGGCAGCACGTAGAGGGTGGAGTCGGTGGCCTTCTGCCAGACCGAGGCTACCTTGTAGCGATAGGTTCCGGTCGGGATGGTGGCGCCGGTGCCGCCGGGAGTGCCGCCCGGGGCCGACGAGATGCGACCCGGGATCGCGGCCGAGGTCACGCCGCCGCTGGCGTTGCCGTTCCAGTAGAAGAGCGGCAGGCCCATGTTGACGAAGTCCACCTCCATCGAGAAACCACCCGCGCCGGTGCGCACGCCCACGTTCTGCTTGCGCACCGAACGGTCGCCGTAGATGGTGGCGCTCGGCACGACAGCTCGAGCAGCCTTGATGTCCTCGGAGGTGAAGGGCAGCCAGAGATCGGCGGACGACTCGGCCGTCCCGTAGGTCCCCTCGGTGGCCAGCCCGAGGGCTGCGCCGACGCCATATCCTACAGTGCTCACGACTTCTTACCTCCGGCTTTCTTGGACTTGGGCTCTTCTTCCGGGGCGGCCTCGAGGCTCGCCAGGAAGGACTCCTTCTCGCGATCTGCGGCTGCCTGGGTCGCCAGAGCGTCAGCGCGCTTCTTGGCTTCAGCCTGCTCGGCCGCATAGGCGGCGGCCAGGGCCTTCTCTCCGCCGACCAGCTGGAGCTGCTTCACGTCCTTGAGCAGCTCGACCACTCGAGACGCCGGCCAGGACTCGGGCAGGGCCCTGGGCTGGCCGGGGACCAGGCGCAGCTCGTACTTCGGGATGGTCACGGGCTCGGGCCCGCGATTGGGAAGGCCGCTCGGCCAGACGACTTGATAGGACACTGTTTTCCTCCTCAGGCCTGGCCGATGCAGGCGATTTCCATCAAGATTTCCCCCACGCTGACGCGCAGGGTCGGGTCGTCGAATTCGTGGCGCAGGTCGTCGTGGATGACCGTCTGGGCTGGGCGCGTGAAGTTGGCGCCGGCCAGCTCGAGTTGCAGCGGGTTGAAGTTGCCGAAGAAGAGGTTGACGATGGTCTCGAGGTCGGTCCTGAGCAGCTTCTGGTGGTCCTGGCCGGGTGTCTGGAGCCTGTAATACCACCAGCCGAACTTGAGCAGCGTCCGCGTGCTGCGCGCCACCGCGGCGTCGATTTCCTCGACGTAGAGCCGCAGCTCGAGCCGGGGACAGTCGGAGACCGGGTCGATCGGGTAAACCGGCCCGGGGGCCATGCCCTTCTGCCAGTCGCAGTAGACCAGGCCCAGGCCAGACAGGTTGGCGGTGGCGAAGGTCACCAGGGCGTTGCCAACGGCCAGGCCGCGACTCGTGTTGGGCATCAGACGATCTCCTCGACCACCAGGCTGATCTCGGCCCGGTGGCAGGTCACGCCGCAGAAGTCGGCATAGTCGAGGGTCGCCTCGGGGGCGCTGTGCGTCAGGCAGGCGCCGCCGAGCGTGCGGTCTCCAGCTCGCAGGTCGGCCAGGACGTCGGAGACCAGGTCCTGGAAGACCTCCTCGCTCGCCGCCGAGTCATCGATGGCGTAGAAAGCCAGTACCTGCAGGGTGTGGCGCACCGCGTAGCGACTGTCGTCGCCGGGAGCCTTCCGGCTCAGCTCGCCGACCCGGCTGATCATCCAGGTGTTGAGCCGGCCGTCCGACTTGAACAGGGTGTTGAAGCCCGGGAGATTCGGAGCCTCGGCCGTCCAGCGCTGGTAGGAGTGCACGACGCCGATGTCGTCGACGGCCTCGAGGCGCGTTTTCAGGGCGTCGCGGATGGCATCGTAGCTCACCCGAGCTCACCGACAATCGAGCTGGCGATGGGCCCGAGCAGCATCTGCTGCACGGTCGCCTGCTCGCGGTCGAAGGTGCGGACGAAGAAGTTCTGGGCGGCGGTCGCGTGCATCGACTTGTGCCGGCTGATGGCGTAGGCGGCCCGTCGAGCGGTGCGCGCGTCGCCTCCCAGCTTGCGCTGGGCCCAGAGCACCAGGGGAGCGATTCGAACGGGGGCGGCTCGCCGGCCTTTGTCCACCGGGATGCCATACCACTGGGCGGCCCGCACGCTGACCGACTGACTCCGCTTGTGGACGCCGATGCTCTGCTTCAGACCGCCCAGGGCCACCGGGGCGGCTGACTGGATGCGGGCGGCCAGGTAGCGCGCCGCCGACTCGAGAGCAGGCCGGGCGCACTTGCGCACCGTTGCCGGCACGTTCTTCTCGAAGAGCGGGCCTCGCTTGTTGGTCTTGACCTGCATCAGAAACGCCTCCGCCCGTGGAACAGGAAGGGGTGACCGGTCGAGGAGCTACGGTCCCATTCCACCCGAGAGCTCCCTTTGCGGGCCCGGGTCCGCATGTGGCGGTCGAACTCGGCCCGCTCGGCGCCGGCCCGGCTGCCGTAGTTGCTCTGCAGTTGCTGATAGTTGACCGCGTCGGCAGCCAGGGAGCTCTGCGACATCCGCGCGTAGTAGTTGGCCGCGACCGCCAGCACGTAGCTTGCGGCCAGGTGGGCCACCGCCTCGAGATCTCCGGGCGCCTCGAGGGCGATGGTGTCCGTGTCCTCATCCAGCTCGTGAGGAGCCGAGTAGGTCACGATCGGGTCGCCGTAGAGAGAGCTGAGCCACCAGGCTCCGTTTGACTCCTGGTAGACGCACCAGTCGTTCACGTCCAGCCGGGCCCCGCCGGCCACGGCGACTGAGACGACCCGGTGAGAGTCGGCCAGCCAGCCGGCAGCTAGAGAGGTCAGGAGCCATGGTCCGGCCCCGACCAGGGCGCCGGTCAGGCGCCGAGGCCGGACGGCCGAGTATGTGCGGACGGCGTTCTGGATCGCCCGATTGCGGTCGTCTGAGCTGACGACTGCGGTGTCGACCTGGGCAAATGCCGTCACGCGGGCCTGGTGGTCAGCCAGGCTCACTGCACAGCGTAGGTGGCCAGGACGCTGACGGCGCTCTGGTCCGTGATAAAGATGAGCATCGCGCTCGCGCCGGGCCGCACCCAGAAGTCGGTGCCTTCGGCGAGCATCACCGGGGTGTTGGCCTGGTCCTCAGCGGTCGTCAGGGCCGCGACCCCGATCATCCCGCCGTCAAGGACGGTGCCGCCGATGGCCAGGTCGCCCGAGTTGTCCCACTTGATGACATTGTCGAGCTGGATGGTGAAGGCGGCCAGGGCGGTGGCTCCCTGCGAGGAGAGCTCGATGGAGAAACCGTCCACATCGTCCTTGCCGGCGTCGCTGATGCCCGAGATGTCCACGGTGACGAAGGTCCAGGTGCTGGTGGTGCTGACGGCCGGAACGTTGGCTGTTGCCGCGCCGGCGGTGCCGTCGGTGATCTCCACCACCAGGTCACCGGCAGCGAGGGCGGTG
>QWHO01000774.1 GCA_021404945.1 bacterium CPR1 | reverse complement strand
GCGGTTTGGCGTAATCGTGCCCCCGCAGCCTGGCCACCAGGGGCATGTGAGAGACTCCCAGCCCCAGCAGGAAACGCCCGCCCGACTGCTCGTTCAGGGTGAGCCGCGCGGCGGCGCTGGCCTGGGCGTCGCGGGCCCAGATGTTGGCGATGCCCGTGGCGATGGTCAACCGCTCGGTCTGCGACAGCAGCCAGGCTCCGTGGGCGATGCTCTCGCGGCCCACGGCCTCCGGATACCACAGGGCCCCGTAGCCCATGGCCTCGACCTTGCGGGCGAACTCACCCGCCTGGCGGGCGTTGAAGGAGTCGGTGAAGGCCCAGACCCCGAGTTTTCCGATGCTCATGGTTTCCTCCGATCACGATAGCGTCGATATAGCTTCTTCTGGAAGTCGTCCAGGTCGATCTCCCGCCCCTGAACGAATGCGCGCACCACCCGGGTGTCGGCCTCCAACAGATCCCCGTCGGCCACGATGAAGGTCGCTTCCTTGCCTGGCTCCAGGCTGCCCAGCCGGTCGTCCACGCCCAGGATGCGGGCCGCATTCAGGGTGACGCTCTTGAGCGCGCTCTCGCTGGAGAGGCCGTGGGCCCGGGCCCGGCCGGCCAGCTCGGGCAGCCAGCGGGTGTTGCTCGCGTCATCGCCCTGCGAGATGGCCACCGTGACCCCGGCCTGAGCCAGCAGGGCGGGCGCGCGGTAATAGAGGTCGTAGGCTTCGTGGTCACGCGGCAGGCGCAGCATCTCGGTGTAGATCACCGGCACCTTGCGCTCGGCCAACTTTCCGGCCACTCGCCAGGCGTCGGCGCCGCCCAGCAGCACCAGGCGTAACTTCTCTTTGCGGGCCAGCTCCAGGGCGGCCTCGATCTGATCGAGTCGCTGGGCTCGCACCAGCACCAGCGACTCGCCCTTGAGGGCCGACTGCATGGCTTCCCACTTTACGTCCTGGCCCAGCTCGGGGCGATAGGCGCGGGCGTTGGCAATGGCCTCCTGGATGCGCAACACGGCCAGGCGACGGTTCTCCTTTTGCTCCTCCAGGGGCGTGGCCGCAAGCGGAGAGCGATTCAGCGCCAGGTCGGGCCACTCCACCACCAGCCCCACCGGGGCCTTCACGGCCATGTCCTCTCGAGTCCAGCCTATCAGGCGCATGACCGACGCCTGGCCGCTCAGGGGATTGCCCCGGGGAGCCACCCCGGCAAACAGCACGCCCGCCGAGCGGGCTACCTCGATGAGCTTGGAGTCAGGATGGAAGGCGATGTCGGCGCGCAGCTCGGGGTTCACCTGGCCCACCTCGCTGATGTCCATGGCGGGCGGCACGGCGGCGATCTCGACCAGTCCCAGAGCCGAGTCGGCGTCGATCATGGCGGGATAGACGTGCAGGCCCTGCAGGCTCACCACCTCGGCCCCGGCGGGGGGCGAGGACAGGCCCACGATGCGCCCGTCGCGCACCACCAGGGCGGTCTGCACGGGCGGACCGCTGACCGGGTGCAGGGTGGCCCCCACGTAGGCCTCGTCGGCGCCGGCGGCCAGGCAGAGCAACAAGATGAGGAGCAGCCGCTTCATTTCTGGCGCGCCCTCCGGATCAGCTCGCGGCG
>QWHO01000773.1 GCA_021404945.1 bacterium CPR1 | reverse complement strand
CCACGGCGTCCACGAAGAAGCCCAGCTTGTAGAGGTCGCGCGTCAGGGAGAAGCGGAACTCGGCGCGCCCGCCCGCGCCCAGCCGCACGAAGACGTCCCCGAAGTTGCCGCGCAGGTACTCGCCCAAGGGGACTTCGAAGGGGAACAGCACGTCGCCGCCCAGCGCGTCGCCCCGCGCCTTGAGGAACAAGTCGTGCCAGCCGAAGGCCCACACCTTCTGGTGGGTGCGCTCCTTGAGGCCGCGATTGACCAGATAGCGGTTGAAGCGGGCTTGATAGATGGCCATGATGGGGCCCAGCCCCATGCTGACGGTAGGGAACTCCCAGAAGTTGGGCATGAGCCAGGGGTGGGGATAGGAGCTCAGCCCTCCCCCTTCGGCCAGCTCGCGGCGGAAGCTCTCCAGGTCTTTCTCGCTCAGTCGGCCCTCGAGGAAGGCGCGGGCGTAGACGCCCGGGGAGGAGTGGCCCTGGAAGTAGATGAGATCGCCGTGGCAGGGGTGGTCCTTGCCTCGAAAAAAGTGGTTGAATCCCACTTCCAGCAGGGTTGCGGCCGACTGGTAGGTGGCGATGTGCCCGCCGATGCCGGGGGTCACCTTGTTGCCTCTGACCACCATGGCCATGGCGTTCCAGCGGATCAGGCTCTTGATGCGCCGCTCGATGTCGCGGCTGCCCGGATAGGGAGGCTGGAAATGAGCTGGAATGGTGTTGATGTAAGGAGTGTTGGCGGTAAAGGGGACGCGTACGCCTTTTTTCCGAGCATGCACGTGCAGGCGGCGCAGAATTTCCACCACCCGCTCGGGGCCCTGGCTCTCCAGGATGTAGTCGAGAGACTCGAGCCATTCGCGCTCTTCAATCTCGCGCAGCAGGCGGCTTTCTTCGGATTCTCCTTCGGGGGTGCCCGCGCGGGCAGTGGTCGTATCAATCATAGCCCGAGCAGCTTCGCTTCGAGGCGGAAAGTTCCCCCACCGTTCAGGAGAGAGGGAATCCGGCCCGAACCAGCGTGCCCTGGCCAGGCTGGCTCTCGATCTGAAGCCACCCACCAAGCCGCTCGTCGCGCTCGCGCATACTCTGGAGACCGACGCCTTCAGGAGGCTGCCGGGCGTCGAAACCGGCGCCCCAGTCCTGAAACTCGAGCCGGATCTCTCCCTCTTGCTTGCTCAAGCTGAGGGCCACCCGCTCGGCCCGGGAATGGCGCCGGGCATTGCTCAGACACTCGCCGGCGATGCGATAGAGCCCGGTCTCCAGGGCCCCGGGCACCTTCGTGCCTCCCAGCTCGTTGCGAAAAGTGACCTCCCAGCCGAGCTCCTGGCGCGCATCCTCGAGCTGGCGGCGCAGGGTTTCCACCAGTCCCAGCTGCTCGAGAGCCGAGGGCCGCAGGTCGTAGATCAGCCGCCGGCCCTCCTCCACCGAGCCTTTGAGGAGCTCCACCGCCCGGGCCAGGCTCTCTTCTCCGCGCTTCTTCTTGAAGATCTGCAACTGCAAGTCGGCGGCGATCACGTACTGCAGCATTCCGTCGTGCAGGTCGCGAGCCACCGAGCGGCGCTCCTCCTCCTGAGCCGAGATGAGCCGGTCGAGCAGCTCGCGCAGGCG
>QWHO01000772.1 GCA_021404945.1 bacterium CPR1 | reverse complement strand
AGCGGGGGATACCAGTCAGGCCGGTCGGTGGACACGGCGAAGTCACCGGTCCCTCCGATCACTACCGCGTCATAGCTGGAAAGAAGGCTCTCCTGCGGCGCCTGCTCGAGGACATTATGAATCTGGACCTGCTCGGGCTTGAGGTGGCCTGCGGAAAGAAGACACGAACGCTCGTGCTCTCGCATTTCGGGGTCAAGACGGGCTTCCAGCAAAAGAAGGCGGAGTTGTTCTCGTTGACGCATAACGCCTGATTCTAATCATCCGGGCGAGGGCTGTAAAGAGCGTCAGGACAGCCCGTTGGACTCGGCCGGCCCCACCACTTCGAACAGGTCAACGGGAGCGCGGCGGCCCTTGACCTGAGTGCTGCCCAGGCTGCGAGTGACGAAGTGGCCCCGCACGGCCGCCTCGGTCCATTCGGTGATGACCACCTGAACGTCGAACTCGCGGGTCAACTTCTCGATCCGGGCGGCCAGGTTGGTGGCGTCGCCTACGGCCGCAAACTCGCGACAGCCCGTAAAGCCGACGTCGCCCACCATGACCTCGCCGGTATTGATGCCGACCCCAATGCGCATCAAAGGCACCGATTCGGCCTGGTAGCGGGCATTGAGCTCTTCCAGAACCTTGTGCATCTCCAGGCCCGCACTCACGGCCTGGCGGGGCGCTTGCTCGTCCGGACCCTCGGCCCCGAACACGGCCATCAACGCGTCGCCGAGATAGGTCATCAAGACCCCGCCGTGAGCCAGGATCACCTTGCCCATGGCCCGGTAGAAGTCGTTGAGCTGCGCGATGGTCTCCTCCAGCGGTCGCCCCTCGGCCAGGGTGGAGTAATTCCAGATGTCCGAGAACAAGATGGTGGCTTCACGCGGGATGAGCGCCCGAGTTCGAGCGGCGGCCCGGCAAGAACGGAAGCGCAGCACCTGCTGGCCGAGCTGGATCAGGTCTCCGTCCACCAGGGCCCGCAGTCCCTCGATGGACTCGCCGTTGACAAAGGTGGGGCCGCTCTTGCTCTCGGGCCTGAGATAAAAAGCCCCGCCCACGTTCTCGATGGTGGCGTGCTGACGAGACACGGTCGGGTCTTCGAGCTCGACCTTGTTGCGCCGGGTTCCCGCCCGTCCGATGGTGGTCGGCTCGCTGCCCAGGCCCCACTGACGGTCACGGTACGGGTCGGTATAGCCTTCCAGGAACGAGACCTGGTCTTGCAACTCGACGATGCGCAGTCGAAACCCGCCCAGCTCGATCTCGTCTTGAGGGGTCAGCTGACGGAAGGTCGTGGCGCTGCCTGCCACCACGGCCGGCAACGCGGTGTTGAGGTTCGTGAAGAAGACCTGCCCGTCGCGGAAGTGGAGAATGGCCTGGCGATTGGAGATCTCCTCACCCTCGAGGAGAATGTCGTTGTCTTTGGCACCGGGCGAGCCGATGTTCATCTGGGCAAAGCTCAGGGGCACGCGACGCTCGTTGCCCTGCGGATCGACAATGACAAAATCAAGGCCGGTACGCACCCATTCCCGGCCCTGGCGCCCCCTGGTCTCCGTTCGAACGGTCGACTCGTCGGGTCTGCCCATCAGTTTGCCGCGTCTGCTACCACACTTC
>QWHO01000771.1 GCA_021404945.1 bacterium CPR1 | reverse complement strand
GCCCAGACCACATCCTGCCGCCACCGCTCCGGGTCCAGGCGCACGTTGCTGGCGAGCTTGCCCGGGCAACGAATGTGCTCGTCAAGGTCCCTGGTCACCCCGTAGCGGAACTCCCATTGGCTCGTGACGGGATGGAGACAAGCAGCCACCACGTCAAAATCGGACGGTGAGTAATAACGTGAGCAAGGGTCCGCTTTCGAGGCGCGCGTTCTCTGGAAGTCTATCTGGGCCCAGCCGTTGCTGGTGGTGACCCCGCGCACGTTCTTGCACTCGACCAGAACAGGCCTGCTGCCCAGGTAGCGCAGGCGGACGTCGCCGCCCGCATCGAGATCCAGGGGCTCCAGGTCGGTGACCCCCTCGATCTTTTGGAGCGAGCGCACCAGATGGATCTCGGCGACGCCGCCGCGGACCGCTGTTCTCAGCCTCCGCCTCTTGTCGATCAACTCGAGGATCTCATCGGGGGTCAGCTGGAACTCACGAGCCATTGCATGCAGGTGGGACTCGGTCGGGACCGGCTCCCCGTCGGAGGGGGCAAGCTCGAGTCGCTCGAGCGGGCACTCGCCTTGAGTGGCCAACTGGTGTCTACGCCTTCCACGAGAACTCCGACCAGGACCTCCACCGGGCCTTCGTCATCCTTCGTTTGGCGATGGTCGCGCTCCCAGACATGCCAGCCAGATGCCTTGATCTGATCGACATGGGCGTGCTTGAACTCCAAGGATATGTAGAACTTCGTTGGGCTGTGCAGCACAGGATCGGCTCCCACGAAGTAGCTCCCCTCGGTGTCGATCCCGACGAGAAGAGTGGTGTAAAGGCCGTACGGATCCTGCCAGAGCTCGTACACCTCGCCCGTCTTCTTGCCGTATTTGAGCTGAAATCGAGCTTCGTCCTCCGGGCGTCCCTTTGTCCTCCTCGACGTGATCGTGAACGCGTATGCGATGATGCCCATGCGCTCTCCCAGTCGGGTCTCGAAGGTGATACGGTAGGGAGGGCACGCCGGATCGGGAGTGTGCAGGATTCGGCAGCCCGAGCCTCTCAGGGCGTCCAGCATCCAGCGGATGAGGGGCTCGCGTTTCCTGGGATCGGCCGATAGAGCTCTTGGATTGTCGGTCACGCCAGGATGGTTTCGCAGGAAGCCCCAGTCCCCTGCGAGCCCGGCTTAAGCCGTCCATAGCGCTTCCCTTCGATGAGGGAGCGGCTGCCAGTCCCCGGTCTCGTTCCACTGGCCCCGCTCGCCATCTGTCTCGAGCAGCCAATCGGTCTCCTGGTGATCCTGTTGAGGATCCGTTGACTCGCCTGCGCGAGGATCAAATCGAGTCATGTATCCGGCGATCTGACTGTTAGCGATGCTTTTGTCTGCACTTCAATCAAATGGGATGGGTTTGTGCTGTAGTTTTGCAAGCAACAGAGCTGTTGTTGGATCTTCCATCAATCTAACAAATTGAAACTTTTTGGACGGGACGGAAGCCCTCGGCCTCCGAAGGTTTCCTTTCCCTTCGAGACCGGGGGAGCTTCGCGCCGAAGCGCACATCCCGGCCGAAGGACGGTTAACCTTGCGAATGGGGTGGCAAAGGTGAGCGGTTTCCGTTTGGGGCGCTACGGTAGATTGCCCATGGGTGCGCGCCTGCGCACGATGTCCCTCCGATTGTGGCATGGGCTACTGTTAGCTCTCCTGCTCCCAGTTCTGCTGGCTGGATGCGGAGGAATAGAGTCCGGCCAATCCACAACAGGGTCAGTTTCCGATTCTCCCGCCCTCTCGAGTCCATCCCTCAGCGGGAACTTTCGTGACGTAGCCCAGTTAAGCTTCGTGATTCCAGCCGACGTGCCATCCGGGTTCATCGATGTCACGCCGGGTGCCATGTCGGATGCCCAGAGAAATGCCATCCTGGCCCGAGAAGCCCGGCATGAGGGAAATGCGATCACGGCGCGGCACGATGAGGACCAAACTCACCTTTACCAACTTGCCCTCCATCAAGCTGACGGCTCGGGCATCCTCACCTACGTCTTCGATTTGCTCGAAGGAACGGCTCAGCCCTTCATTGCTTATACGGATTCAGGCTTGTTCGGCCTCACGATCCACAACGGCGTCGGCACGCCCATGCCCGCACTCTCCGAGGGGAGCCACGTGATTCGCTACGAGTGGACTGTGCCCGATGCCCCGGACCCGGTTGCCAT
>QWHO01000770.1 GCA_021404945.1 bacterium CPR1 | reverse complement strand
CCCGGCTTGCGTGCGAGGCTACCTCGCGCTTCCGCCTCTGGCCCCGCAGGAGCTCCAGGCCGCCATTGCTTCCGCCATCGCCAAACAGATCCCCTGCTCGCTCTCGGAAGTGAAGATCCTGTGGCCATCTGGGGAGTTTCCTCACCAGGGTCCGAAGCGGAGCAGGGAATTACCAGTTTGGAAGAAGCTCTTACCATCGTGATGGAGGACTGATGCCCCGCTTTCGCCATGCCGCAGTCGACAGGGAAGGCCAGGTGCACCAAGGCACTCTGGAGGCTTCCGATCAAGCCGTCGCCCTCAACACCCTGACCTCGCACGAGGAGATGGTCACCACCCTCAAAGAGGCCGGAGCGGGGGGGGGGCGATGATCGTGCGCCGCTTCCTGGGTCAGCGGATCAAGACCGAGGACCTGCTCGGCTTCACCCAGGAGCTGGCGGCCGTGGTGGGAGCAGGCGTGACGCTGAAGGCGGGACTGGATCTCCTCTCCGAGGACACTCACAACCCCGGGCTGCAGCGGATCGTCGAAAAGATTTCCCACCACGTGGAAGGGGGTGGCACCCTCTCCGAGGCCATGCGCGAGCATCCGGAAGCGTTTCCGCGCTACTACTCCAGCCTGGTGGCCGCTGGGGAGACCTCGGGCACCCTGGCCGCAGTGCTCGACCGCCTGGCCCACCAGATCGAAAATTCAGAGATTCTGGCCGCCAAGGTGCGAGGCGCCTTCTATTACCCCGGCATCATCCTGGCCTTTTCGGCCCTGCTCAGCTTCATTATCATGACGGTGGGCATGCCCATGCTGGAGGGAATTTACAGCTCGCTGGGCGGCACCTTGCCCTGGCCCACGCGCTTCTTGCTCTCGATCAGTCACCTGCTGGGCAAGACCTGGTTGCTCTGGGCCATCATCATCCCGGGGGCGCTCTGGTTCATCTCCAAGACGCTCCATACCGACCGGGGCAGCATGGGGTTCGACCGCTGGAAGCTCAGCCTGCCCGTGATGGGCGAGCTCTTTCGGCACCTGGCCATCGCCCGCTTTGCCCGCAACTTCTCCACTGTGTTCTCGGCCGGCCTGGGCACCATCGACTCGCTGGAGCTGATCTCCACCACCACCGGTAGCCGCGTTCTCGAGCAAGCCGTCAAGGAAGCCATCGAGCCGATCACGCAGGGCCAGGGCCTGTCGCAATGCCTGCGCGCCTCGGGTTTCTTCACCCCGCTCACGCTCGGCTTGTTGCGCTCAGGTGAGGCCACCGGTACGATGGATGTCATGCTCACCAAGATCGCCGACTTTTACGAGACCCGGGTGGAGTTGGCCCTCAAGGCCCTCAGCTCTCTGGTGGAGCCAATCTTGATGATCTTTGTGGGTATGGCGCTGGGCGGGCTCATCGTGTGCATGGGGCTGCCCTTCCTGAACCTCTCGGCGGCCTTCTAATGTGCTCGCACTTTGGTCTGGCACCAGGCGAGCAAACGGCACTAAAAGATGGCTCGGTGGCCGGCGTGTAGCATTTTGTTAACAGGTACGTCGATGGGGGACTTTGAATCTGCCTCAACATGCCGAGGCAGAGGAAGAGGCCGCAGCCGGGAAGGAAAGCGAGGGATGTT
>QWHO01000280.1 GCA_021404945.1 bacterium CPR1 | reverse complement strand
CGGCCCTTGCCCACCAGCGTATAGACGTTGCCCTCGGTGCCGGCGGTGTCACCCTCATAGCGCACCTCCTGCGAGTCGAACAAGATGGTGATCTTGTTGTCCTCCAGGAGGTTGACGCGATAGAGGCTGGCCACTTCAATGGGCTGGTTGCGCCCGGCGGGGAAGTGGAGCTGGTTGACCCTCCACTCCGAGCCCACGCCCACCATGGGCTCGGGCAGGAGCAACATGGTGGCCTCCATGGGGTCGCTGGCCTCGAGCACCTGGCCCAGTGGAGTGTGCTTGAAGTAGACGATGCGCGGCTCGCCCACCGGCAGAGGTTGCCCGTCCAGCGAGCGCTCCACCGGCGTGTGGTAGGCCACGATAAAGAAGCCCTGATCCTCCTCGTCCTGGGCGATCACCTTGTGGCGCACGTCGGAAACGAATTCTTCCTTAGCTCGGGTCGAGAACCGGGGAGAAGCGTCAGCGTTGCGGAAGACCTGCAGGGTTGAGCGGAAACTCAGCTCCAGCCCGGGTTGGTAGCGGTAGCGCAACTCTTTGGAGGCCTGGGGCACAACCAGGCTCTCCGGATCCAGGACGGGTCTCAGCAGGGTGGTCATGAGCTCTCTCCTTCCAGACGCTGGCGGGTGGCCACATACTCAGGTTTGTCCCGCGAGACCGCCAGGGCGCGGGCGATGCTCTGCAGAGCCTCCGCGCGCTTTCCAAGCACGTCCTGGCAGAGGGCCAGGTTGTTCCAGGCATCGCCGTAATCGGCCCGCAGCTCGATCGCCTTCTTGAGAGCTTGCATTCCACGCTCAGGGTCGCCGGCCTGCAGCCAGGCCGTGCCGTGCTGATAGTGCAGGTCGGCCCGCTCGGGCAAGAGCAGGGCCGCCTTCTGGTAGGCCCGGGCCGCCTTCTCGAGCTTGTTGAGCTTGAGCAGGGTGTCGCCCTGCAGCTCGAACACCCGGGCATCGGTCGGCTCGAGCTGACCGGCCAGGGCCAGCGCTTCCAGAGCTTTCTCCCACTGCTCCGAGCGGTGCAGGGCCAGGGCCCAGAGGCGCACCACCCGGGGGCTCCACTCCTCCTCGTTCTCGTCCAAGGCGCGCTGGGCTGCCTCGGCGGACTCGGCAAACTGGCCCTGCCCGAAGAGAGCGCTGGCCAGGTTGTACTCGATGTCCGGCGAGGTGCCCAGGCGCGAGGCGGCTCGCAGCGCGTCGGCCGCCTCGGCGTAGTCCTCCAGGTGGTGGCAGGCCAGCCCCAGCAATCGCTGACAGGCAGCGTTGGTGGGATAGAGCGCCACTGCCTGGCGCAGGGCGGCTCGAGCCCGCTCGTAGTTGGGCTGATCTTGATAGAAGAAGGCGCAGCCCAGACGGTAGTAGTGCTCGGGATTGAGGGGATCGCCCTCCACCGCCTCCTGGTAGAAGTGGATGGCATCTCTGAACATGCCCTTGTTGAACAACACTCCGGCCAGGTCGGAGCGGTGCTCGGAGGAGGTCACATCCAGCTCGCAGGCCTTCTTGAGAAAGAACAGGGCGTTCTCAGAGTCACCTTGCACGGCGTACAGGTTGCCCAGGGCGGCATAATACTCCGCCTGGCCATCCTGTTGCACGGCAGAAGTGAGGCAGTTGAGCGCCCGTTCGTTGTCTCCAGTTCGGGCCGCTTCCAGCCCCTCTTCGTAGAGGTCGCTGGCGCTCGGCACTTACGCCCTGGCGCCCACCGCGAGCTTGCGGTAGCTCGGCCACCAGTCCCAGGTCGCCTTCTCTTGTCCATCCTGGACGAAGGTCGACTTGTAGTCGGTGTGGGCGGTGTAGATCTTGGAGATGCCCAGCTCGCGGCAGGTCTTGATCTCGCCTTCGGTGACCAGGGCGTCGCCGGTCTCGTCGACCCACACGTGGATGTTGTTCTTCTCCATGTCGGCCAGTGAGACGAATCCCTTCTCCTCGGTATCGAGCTTGGCCAGCTTGGAGTAACCGTCCTTGAAGCCGCCCGCGTCGCCGAAGAGGTGCTTGCCGTTGGGCACGTCTTGCTTGTCGTCCGGCTGGCACAGCAAGGCGCCGCCCGGATTGACCCACTCCACCAGCTCTTTCACGCCGTCGGCGTCCAGGTCGAACATCCGCTTGTTCTTGGCGCTGAACTTGTGAGGATGGGGTTTCCACTCGCCTTCCTCGACCGGGGGCACTCCGTCGCCCGCAAGATCGAGCAAGATCGGGGTGCCGGACTTCACGGCTGCTTCGTAGGAGGCCTTGGCCTTGGCGTAAGCGGCCTGGTCTTGCACCCCGCCGCCGCCGGAGCAGCCCTGGCCCGACTCGGCCATGGCCACCGAGATGGCCAGGCTCATCGGGATGCCCTGCGAGTTCATGAAGGTCACCGCCAGGGACATCGCCATGGCCGAGCCCCCGGCGCCTTCCGCAGCCGCGCCGGCTCCGCTCTGGCCGCCTTTGGCCTGGTAGAGGTTGGCGTAGGAGTCGTTGACCTGGGCCATCGACTTGCGGGTGCCGGACAGCTTCCCTCTGCCTCCGACCTGACCGTCATGGCCCTTCATGCCGATCTTACCGAACTCGGACTCGACCATCATTTGCTTGTACAGCTCGGCCGGTCCAACTTTGTTGATGGCCTTGGGGTTCTTGAGCTTAGGGTCTTGCTTGCCCTGAGCGTACTGCTGGCGGATCTGCTCGAAGGGCATGCCGAAGCGCTGCTCGAGGGCCTGTTTGAAGGCCTCGGGGGGGGCGTTGGGAGGCAGCATCTTCATGCCGGCGCCCGGGCCGAGCGACTTGGGATTGGCGATCAGCTGCTGGATGGAGCCCGGTCCCTGCATTCCGGGGGAGAAGCCCTGGCCGAAGCCCGGCTGCATTCCTGGGAAGCCGCCCCCGCCGGGCAGCCCGGCGAAGGCGTTGGCAAAGGGCATTCCGTTGGGGCCGATGCCCGCGAAGGCCTGGGCGCCCGGCACACCTGCGCCGGCGAAGGCCTGGGGCATGCCGCCGAACTGAGGCATCCCGAGCTGACCAAAGTTCTGGGGACCGAAGGGCTGAGGCTGGCCGAACTGGGCCAGCGGGTTCTGCTGTTGGCCGGCCCCGCTCATACCCGCGAAGAGGCTCATCAGGGTGAGCAGTAGAGGAAGCTGCTGGGCGCTCAGGTTGGGGGCACCGAAGTTGTTGCCGAGCAGCGCGCTTCCGGCGTGGCCGTCGCAGGCGGGGCAGTGGCCGCCGAGGCTCGGCCCGATGCCGGCCGTGAAGCTGGGGGCACCGATGAAATTGGTCGTCAGGGCCGGGTTGAAGTTATTTTGGATCATGAGAGCACTCCTTTGGCAGAGTATTTGATCTCAAGATACCACCGGCTCATCCATGGATCTAGGGTTACAGGTATTAAATATTTGTAAGCAGTTTGTTAACTCCCGCGGTTGAGCCTCGGAGAGCCTGGTGCTCGCCCGGAATTCGTCCGAAGCCGTGGCTTTCAGCCCGGGCCGGAGCAGTCCGGGGCGAAGCGAAAGCGGGCCAGACGGTTCAAGATCTCGGCCGGAACGATCCAGCCCTCACATCTGGAGCGGTGAGGCTCGAGGGCCTCCTCGGGCAGGTCAACTTGGAGCGTGACCTGGCCTTTACCGGTGGGCAATTTGTAGAGACGGACTCGACCCGTGAAGCCGCCCGAGAGGATCGACTGGGCCCTCCGGCGGGAGGTGCGCAGGTAGACTTTCATTCGCGATTCTTGGTCACGCGCACGCCGCCCACGATGACCGAGTCGTCCTTCTCCTGCACCTCGCTGCGAGGGCCGCCCAGGGCGGATACCATCAGCCAGTAGTTGTCCTTGTAGCTGACCAGGTCGTTGGCAAGCTGGCTGCCTAGCTTGACGATATTGGCTCGCGAGCTGTCCTGTTTCAGCTCGCTGGAGGCCTTTTCGAGCAACGGCAGCATGAGCCTGGTATCCCCCCAGCCCTTGCAGGCGGTCGCCAGCTCGTCGAGCAACTGCCCGGCGACCCTGGTGGCGCTCTCCTCACTCAGGTAATTGCCCACGTAAGTCAGGAAGCTTCCCACCCGGGCGATGTCCTGCGGAGTCCGGTGGGGCTCCTGGCTCAAGAAGGCGTGGGCCAGGTAGGTACGGTCGTTGGTGTAGGCCAGCTCCATCCCCAGCACCTTCTCCATCACCTCGAGGTAGCTGGTCTCCATCTGCTTTCCGCCGCCCCGGGCCATGGCCACGAGCTCCTGGCACGTCAAACGGGCTATGCGCAGCTGCTGAGTACCGTTAGCCGATTGTCCCAGCGCCGCCTGACCCACCAGCCAGAGCTGGAGCATGGGGTCGGCGTCGGTGCGTCGGTCGATCTGGTTGAAGGCGTAATGCATGGCGTTGGCCCGCAGCTCCACCGTCTCCAACGGAAGATCGGCCATGCGTCGCAGCAGGTTGCCCGAGTGCCGCATGGCGGCGCTCGCGCCGGCCGAGGCGGCCGTGAGCTCCCCCCACTTGGCAAAGGCGGCAACCCGGCTGGCCGAGCCGGGCCAGTTGATCTGCTGGATCGTGCTGCGCAGACTTCCCACCTGGTTGGCCAGCACCGCCAGGCCTGTCTTGAGAGCCGGACCCGCCTCGGTGGGGGGCAGCCATTGCTCCAGATCCAGGAAGAAACCGGCCACTTCCTCGTTGGCCTGGTTCCCCTGAGCTCGGGCCTCGGCTTGAATGGCCTGGAAGATCTGGCGCTGCATCTGCAGCTCGTCCTCCTGGTTGCCGCTGGCCAGGGTGCCGGCCAGATAGGCAAGCGGGATCCCTCTGGCCTGGCGAAAATGGTCGAAGTAGTCCACAGCCCGCTGAAGGGTGCCGCTGCCAGCGGTGGGGTCGCTGAGCGGTTGCTGGCTGTGCTGGATCAGAAAATCGAGCAGCGATTCCTCATGGGGCTGGCTGACCAGCGGCTTGAGGAAAGGCAGAGCCCGGGCCAGGCAGCGGGCGGTCAGGACGCTGTCTCCCGCCGAGGAGGCGGCCGCTTTGACCTGGAGCAGCGCCTGGTGCAGGCTCGAGGGCTGGGGCAGGCTCTTCCAACAGGCCAGGGCCGAAAGCACGGTCTGATCGCGGTAGTGTCCCGTGGCCGTCTCGGCCACCGCCACGAAGGCCGACAGGTAGGCCGCCTGCCCGGGATCTGAGGTTCCAGCCGCCTCCCAGCGCATCAGCTCGAGGCTCGACTTCGGGTCGCGTGAGCTGGCCACCGTTTCCGAGGCGACCAGCCCGGCTGTCAGTTTGGGGTCGGCCACCAGGCGCGCGGCCCCGCGGGCCAGTTGATCCCCGGAGAGCTTCAGCTTGCGGGCAACCTGCAGCCAGTTGTCCAGGCGAGAGGGGTCGGTCGCTCCCCGGCGCAGAGTGGTGAAAATGGCGTCGCCGAGAGCGTCACTCACCTGACGCTGGAGCAGGCTCTGCACCAGCGGCGCCCCGGCGCCGGCGTCGAAGGGCCTGCCCGAGGAGGCCTGGTCCAGGCAGAACTGGTGGATGGACCGCCTGATGCCGTCGTCGGGAGCCCGATTGGCGAGCGGGCGACAGAAGTCGCGCCAGGGAGCGGGCAGGAATTTTTCGAGGGCGCCTCCGACCTCGGCCGGACGGTTGCTGGAGCGGAGCGCCCCCGCACCGACGAGCAGGGCTCCCTGGCCGTGACCCAGGCCCCGCAGGGCGGCTCGGCGAAGCTCCTCGCTATCGCTGGAGGCCAGACGCAAGAGCTCAGCATCCTCGGGGCTGGCCAGGCTGGTCAGGGGGGCAAGGGCAGCTTGCAGGCGATCACGGGGAAGTTTCTCCAGATGCTCTCCACAGGCATTGACGGCATCCGCGGGAGTGGTCGGGCGGCTCCTGGAGGCCTCCATGGCCCAGGTGGCCGGCTGGGACGGATCGAGCATGGCAGCCAGCGAGGTCAGGAAGGCCTTCTGCTCGGCATTCTCCCCGGCTGCCCGGGCGGTCAGCCATTCGGCTGCCAGGTCTCCACGCAGACCGACCGCCTGGCTGATCGACTGGTCGGCGTCGAGCTTTCCCTCCAGAAGATCCAGGGTCGTGCTCAGAGCCTGCTCCGAAGGCAGATGCTTCTGGGCACACCAGGCTGCGAACCGGGGAAAGTGGGCGTTCTTGGGCAGATCGTCCATCGCCCTGGCAGAGAGCTCGGGCGAGAGCTGCCCAATCTCCTGAGAGGCTTCGCGCAGGGCTGCCAGCGGCTCGGCTCGCAGGGCCACGGCCCGCAAGATGGCACCCTTCTCCTGGTCGCTCTGGCCACTCGCGAGCCAGCTGCGAGCCCAGCTCTGGCGCTCGGGCGGCAAGCTGGCGAGCACATCTCGCTCCACCTTCAAACGCCGGTCGGGAGCCACCCGGGGCAGCACGCAGGCAGCCACCGAGAGGGTGCTGGCTCCGGGTTGGCTCAGCTCGAGCAGTCCGGCCTGCAGCACGGAGTAATCACCTTCCAGGCGAGCCAGGAGGGAGGCAGATCTCTCACCCGAGGCAGAGAGCTCTCCCACCACCTGCTTCATCACTGCCAGGCGGGCCCCGGTGTAGAGACCGTGAGCACCCACGGCCCAGGCCGCCAGCTCCCTGGGCTTCGAGGGGCGGGGGGCGGACAGCAGCTCCAAACCCGCTCGGCCGGCGCTGGCATCGGCCAGGGCCCGGGCCATGGGATCGTGGGACCACCGCCCCACCTCCCGGCTGGCCAGCTCGGCCCGCTCGGTCGGGGCATCATGGCCCAGGGCGGCCAGTGCCACCCCGGCCAGAAATGAGCTCGAGCCGGCCGCCTGGCTGGCCGTGCTGTCTCCGATGCGAGCCAGCGCCTCACGCAACAATGGCACGCGCAACTTGTCTTGCGTCTCCTCAGTGGTGACGGTTTTTACCAGGCGAGCGGCCGGCTCGTACTCCGGCAGGGCGGCCAGTTGCTCGAGGGCCTCGTTGGCGGCCTGCAGCCGCTTGCTCGTGCCATAGAGGAGGTAGCTCTTCTCCATGCGCGTGACAGCGTCACGGCAGATCGGTCCATGCATACCTGTGCAGGGTAGCCGAAGAGCCTGAAAAGATGCTGAAGGCTCAGGGAAGTTGGGCGATGGCGCTGCGCGTTGAGCGATTCAGGAACTGGCGCGGCCCCGCTGCGCGCGTTCCGATTCTGAGCAGGTCAAGGCGAGGGAGTCTAACAGGGCCTGTCCGCGCGGCGAGAGGCGGTAGCCAACAGGGAGGCTCTCGGTAAGCCCGAGGGCCTTCAGCTTGCGCACGTCGGCTTTGAAGCCGGGCTTGTCGCGACCGATGCTGGCGGCGATGTGGGCGGCCAACTCGGCCGGGCGGGCAGCGATCAGCTCCAGGGTGGCCCGGGTCCAGGGGCCTCGCCGGCTGGCCCGATCGAGACGCGAGAGTTTCTCGAGCAGCATCGGAAGGTCCAATTCGATGTCCTGGCGCAGGGCGATACGGGGATCGGCCCCGGCCCAGCTGACTTCGATGCGATAGCAATCGCCCTCGCGGGTCAATTGGGCTAGCAGGGCCTCCCGGGTGGCGTAGCCAGCTCGGCGGGCGTCGGCGGCCGAGACGCGAGCGGGGTCAACCACCTTGACCGAGCCGATGCCCAGCACGCCGAGACGCGTCTTGAGCTGGCCGCCGGCTTTGACGGTGGGGCGGCGCCAGCGGCGGAAGACCAGCGTGATGGTTCCTGCTCGGATCCTTTCCAGGGTGTCGTTCTTGAGCAGCATCACGAGCCCAATAGCACTTCGGTAAACATGCAACGTCTTTTCTTCCCGACCGGGATGCCTCCTCGGTGGGCGACCACCCTCCGAGGGGGGCGGCCCACGGTCGAGAATCGGCTCTGATGCGCAAGATGAGCCGGTCAGCGAAGGGTCTGCTGGCGTCCTCATTGCCAGCAGTCCCTGGTCTTGTTTGTTACTTTTTTCTGCCAGACCTATCCAGCCAGGCTGATCTTTGCGAAAATAGAATTCCAAAGGAGGGGTCTATGGATCCGATCGCATCGTCTGTCAACACAACTCCCCAGGCGCCCACGGCTGCTCCGCCATCGGCTGTCCCGCAGGGGGCTCCGGCCCAGGCCCGTCCGGCCAACTCGGCCAACCCGATCGTGCCGGCCGAGGCCACCCAGGCCTCCGATGACCTGCTGGCAGGGTTCCAGGGCATCCTGTTGCCCGGGCAAAAGCCCCAGATTCCACGTTCGCAGAACCCGCTGATGGACGTGCCGATCGGGCAGCTCACCGAGAAGCAGATGGATGAGGTCTTCGGGAGCCACTCGGACGAGGCCAGGGGGGTTGCCTCCGTGCTCCCCTCGCTGACGGCCGGGGACTTCCTCACCCTGCGCGAGGATCCCACCGCCCTGGGAGAGATCATGGAGCTGATGGAGCTGCGCCCCGACCTGAGCGTGGGCGACCTGATGTACCGAGATTCCAAGGGAAACTTACAGATCAACGGCGCGGTGCGCGACGCCAACTCCCGCGACCTGATGATCAATCGGCCCGATATCAAGCCCGTCGAGCTGACCGACATGAGGGCCTCCTTCGCCGCCGATCTCAA
Organism: bacterium CPR1; assembly: GCA_021404945.1. Taxonomy (GTDB): domain Bacteria; phylum Vulcanimicrobiota; class Xenobia; order Xenobiales; family QWHO01; genus QWHO01. Next base: position 124 of record QWHO01000280.1, on the reverse strand, counting down.
GCAGCCGGCCCTGGCCGACGTGGCCTACAAGTCGGCCCTGCAACTGCTCAAGACCCGCTCGGACGTGCGCCCGCAAGACCTCTCCCAGTTGATGACCCGCATCCTGCGCGGCACCGGGGGAAGC
>QWHO01000769.1 GCA_021404945.1 bacterium CPR1 | reverse complement strand
TTGCGCCGCAACTGCGCGTGCTCACGGCGCGCGCGTCGGCCAACAGGCCAGGAGCGGCCGACCTGGAGGGCTCCCACGTCGTGCTGACGACCTACGGCACTCTGGCCAGGAGCGATTGGATGCGCGAGCACTCCTGGCGGAGCATCATTCTGGACGAGGCGCAGGCCATCAAGAACCCGGGCTCTCGTCAGACGAAGGCCGTCAAGGCGCTCAAGGCTCGCTGGCGGCTCGCCCTGACGGGAACGCCCATCGAGAATCGGCTGGGTGACCTCTGGTCGCTTTTCGACTTCTTGAGCCCGGGGCTTCTGGGCTCTCCGCAGCAGTTCAACCGTCTTTGCAAGACCATGGCCTCCGAAGACTCAGGGTTCGCTCCGCTCCGGCGACTGGTTCAACCCTATGTCCTCCGTCGCCTGAAGACCGATAAAACCGTCATCGCCGACCTGCCCGACAAGGTCGAGGTGGACGCCTACTGTCACCTGACGAAGCGTCAGGCAGCGCTCTACGAGCAGTCGGTGGAGGAGCTTGCGAGAACGCTCGAGCACCTCGAGGGGATCGAGCGGCGGGGCGTGGTCCTCAAATTCCTGTTGCGGCTCAAGCAGATCTGCAATCACCCGTCGCACTGGTTGGGCGACGGCGCCTACCACCCGGACGACAGCGGCAAGCTGGCCCGGCTGCGCGAGGTGTGTGAGCCGATTGCGGAGCGCCAGGAGAAGGTGCTCGTCTTCACCCAGTTTCGCGAGATGACCGATCCCCTGGCCGCATTCCTGTCCGACGTCTTCGGCCGGCCCGGGCTGGTCTTGCACGGTGGAACACCGGTCTCGAAGCGCCAGGGCCTGGTTGGTCGCTTCCAGGAGGACGAAACAGTCCCGTTCATGGTGCTCTCCTTGAAGGCCGGCGGCACCGGCCTGAACCTGACGGCCGCTTCCCACGTGGTCCACTTCGACCGCTGGTGGAATCCGGCCGTCGAGAGCCAGGCGACCGACCGGGCGTACCGCATCGGTCAGAAGCGCAACGTGCTGGTGCACAAGTTCGTGTGCCGGGGTACCGTGGAGGAGCGGATCGACGCTCTGCTCTCCTCCAAGAGAAAGATTTCCGACGAAGTCCTGACGGCCGGTGGCGAGACCGCTCTGACGGAGATGAGCAACGAGGAGGTGCTGGCGATGGTCGCACTGGACCTTTCCAGCGCTCTGGAGGGAGGATAGGATGTACTGGAAGCGCTACGTGCCGGTAGCCCAGCGTCGGCGCAAGGCCGACCGGGAGGTCGCCAGGCTGAAAAAGTCCGGCCAGAAGCTCGAGCCCGTCTTCATCGAGGGCCGGACCATCGCATCCACCTTCTGGGGGAAAGCCTGGTGTGAGAACCTGGAGAGCTTCAGCGACTACGAGAATCGGCTCCCGCGTGGTCGCCATTACCATTCAGGCTCTGGACGCAGCTCGCTGGCAGGAGATCAAGCGGCGCTGCGCCGGCGCCATCGGCTCGCTGGTCGAGTTGCTCGAGGGGAAGCTGTCCAAAGGGGTCATGCAGGTCGTCGCAAGCAAAGGGGACGGACTCTTTCCCGAGCCGGGCGAGCTCAAGCTCGGTTGCTCTTGCCCCGACTGGGCCCGAATGTGCAAGCACGTGGCGGCCGTTCTGTATGCTCTGGGGGCACGGCTGGATCTTCGCCCGGAAGCCTTGTTCCTGCTCCGGGGCGTCGACCCGTCGGAGATGGTCGAGGCGGCCGTCCTCGGCGGCTCCCGGTCAGGCTCGACTCCCGAGCTCGAGTGCGACGATCTCGCGGCCCTGTTTGGCATCGACCTTGGTGAGAGCGAGACGCCGGCCAGCACCCGACAGCCCTCCAAGAAGAAGGCTCCGT
>QWHO01000768.1 GCA_021404945.1 bacterium CPR1 | reverse complement strand
ATACCGGGGGAGATCTGGGCCAAGGCCGTCCAACTGGCCCGCCAGCACGGCGTAGGTTATGTGGCCCGCGCGTTGCGTTTAGACCACGGGGCGCTGAAGCGGCGGGTGAATGCGCCCGAGTCGACGCCCTCTTGCCAGCCGCCCACAGTAGCACCGGCTACGTTCATCGAGCTGCTGGCCCCACCCTCACCCGGGGTTATAGACAGGTGCGTAATGGAGGTCAGGTCCTCTCGAGGCGATAGGCTGCGCATGAAACTGCACGGTATCCCGGCATCCGCGTTGGCGACACTGACCAGGGAGATGCTGGCTTGAGGTGTTCCAGCTTTCCCCGCAAACAAAGATCCTCGTGGCTGTAGAGCCGGTAGATGGCCGGAAGGGCATCGACGGACTAGCCGCCCTCTGCAGGCAGCGTCTGGCCGAGGACCCGTTCTCGGGCTGCGTCTTCATATTCCGGACTCGAAGCGGCAGCTCGATACGCCTACTTGCTTACGACGGCCAGGGTTTCTGGCTTGCACAGAAGCGCCTTTCCCAGGGGCGCTTCCTTCTCTGGCCGCAAGGACAGGGTCAGAGCTGCACATTGGAGCCTCACCAGGCCCACGTGCTGCTGGCGGCGGGTAACCCAGCTGTGACCGGAGCACCGCTCTGGCGATCAGTGCGAGCTGGGTCCCCTGCTAAGCAACTCGATCGTCCTGGAGGCACTTCTCGCACCGGGCAGAGGCCATCCGCGCCCCGGGTCCGGTGAGCTTGACCCGACTGCACACAAAGTTGAAAATTTGTAGCGACCGAAGCAAGGTACTCGGCCCTACTCGCCGAACCGCTCCGTATGGCCTCGGGCAAGCGTAGGAGAGCGCGGAAAGTGACCGTCGACCTGGCGGAGCTCGAGTTTATTGTGGGCGCGACCCAGGAGAGAGCATTGACCCCAGAGGAGCACCAGAAGCTCGAGGCGAGCCACCAACTGCTCGCGGATCTGCTGCTGCCCGACTTTCTCAACAACGAGAAGACCAAGTCAGTGCTGGGCGATGACGAGACGGTCGACCCGGCCGGCGAGAAGCCCAAGCGCCCTCGTCACGGCCGGAGGAAGCGCGAAGACATCACCGCAGCCAAGACCGTTGAGGTGCAACATTCCGAGTTGAGGCCAGGCCAGCCCTGCCCCTGTGGCTGCGGATACAATCTTTACCGGCTCAAGAGAGCCAAGGTCTTCCGGCACTACGTTGGCCAGGTGCCCATACAGTGCACCATCTACGAACTGGAGCAGCTTCGCTCGAACGGCTGCGACAGCGTCTATTCGGCCCCGCTGCCGGAGGGGGTCGGCCCGGACTCATACGACGCCTCGGCCATCAGCATGATCGCCCTGTACAAGTATGCGATGGGGCTTCCATTCTACCGACAAGCCATTCTGTTCGGTGGACTTGGCACGCCCATCGCGGTGGCCACCCAGTATGAGCTTGTCGCGGGCGCCGCCGAGAAGCTACGCCCCGTCCACAACGAGTTGATCCGACTCGGAGCTCAGGGGAAGGTTGGCTACTCAGACGATACCAGGGTGAAGATTCTGGCCTTTGAGCGCGCGGAGGGCGATACACGCACGGGCCTTCATACC
>QWHO01000767.1 GCA_021404945.1 bacterium CPR1 | reverse complement strand
ATGGACCCTCGCGACGCGCGAGTAGCCGCTGAAAACTGGCGGCGCTTGGAGGCGCGGCTGGCCGCCGAGGCCCCCGCCGGTGGGGAGCCGGCTTCCGAAGACCCTGCGAGGACTGAGAGTCAGGTCATAAACGACCTGATTCGGGGCCGTGTGCCGAGAAACCGGCTCATGATACTCTACCCGCGATGATTGTCGGCTGACAGCTCCAGGTCCGCGCAACGGTCTTCAGTCTGCAGCAGGCAAAGGACATTTCCACTCTCTCCCAGTCCTCCGCCGGCCTGGCGGAGGACTGGGGCACTGGACCTTGAGGGAGCGACTCTGTCTGCCGGAAGGAGTTAACGATGGTTCGAATTGAAGGACCCACTGGGGGAACCGTTCGATGGGCGTTCAGCGTGTAGCAGCGACACCAAGCGTAATGAAGTGGGCCAGGGAGTCCATGCACCTGGCTCCAGAGGCTGTTTCCAAGAAGTTGAAGGTTGAGCTGGCGGATGTCCTTAGTTGGGAGTCAGGCGAACAGGCTCCTCCAGTGACAAAGCTCCGTGAATTGGCCACCCTCTACAAGCGGCCCGTTGCGGTCTTCTTCCTCTCGTCCCCTCCTTCAGATTTCCAAACTATCCGTGATTACAGGCATAGCAGCGGATTGACGGGTTTCGAGGTCACACCCAAGCTTGCATACGAGATTCGCTGTGCCCACGAGCGCAGGGAAATCCTCATTTGTCCAGGCGTGCTGTTGCTCGAGGGTCATTCCCAACCAGGCCCGAAATCTCTGGGCGACCTCGTCCGGTTTTTCGTCCAATCGGCAACTTAGGGTGAACTCCGGAGGCTTCTCTCCGAGTTCTTCCAGGAGTTCCAGGAAGACATCGCCTTCAAGAGTTGGCGCCAGGCGCTCGAGCAAAAGGGCTTGCTCATCTTCCAGGCAGAGAAGATTGACGTTGATTTAATGCGTGGATTCTCGATCTGCGATCTGCCCCTTCCTGTCATTGCCGTAAACAATAACGATCATGCTCATACGCTGAGGATCAGAGCCTGCCCCCCGAGTTGCGTGGCTTGGAGGTCTTCTGCAATCGCGTGGCTGCCGCAGTGCTTATGCCACTGGAGGCGCTACAGTCGGAAGCCGCCGTGAAAGGGCACTTCGGGCAGGAGTGGTCCGACGAGACCCTTTCCTATCTATCAAGACGTTATCGAGTCAGCCGTCAGGCTGTCTTGCTACGCCTCTTGAGCCTTGACCTTACCACTGGTGCCTTCTATCAAACCTTTGAGCAGAGCCTCCGCTCGGTCAAGGCGAAACCCAAGAAGAAAGAGTCGGGAGGTGGGCCTCACCCGGTCACCATGACTATTGTTGGAGCGAGCATTATCCTCGCGACTTGTTTCCTGGAGTGTGGCATTCTCTGGAATCCGCTATCCAAAACGGCCAGATCAAAACTTCTCTTGAGGTGATGAACGAACTCGAGCGCAGGGACGATCAGTTGTTTGGGTGGGCGAAGGAGAGGAAAGCCAGCCTCGTCATTGACTCGCTCAGAGACTCGGAGCAGGTTGACGCCGTCCGGGAGATTCTTGCCAGCCATGCTAAGCTGATCAAGCATTCCGGCCGTGGTACT
>QWHO01000766.1 GCA_021404945.1 bacterium CPR1 | reverse complement strand
GGTCTGGCTGGGGCGCAGCGGCTCGGGACGCGGCAAGGCGGGCTGCACCAGGGCCGACATGGTGCCCGCCAGGTGACTCCGCTCGCCCATCTCGTGGAGCGAGTCGGCGTGACTCTTCGGATGCTGCTCGCCGGTCTGGTCCTGCAAGCTGAGCAGGAAGGCCTTCTCGGAGCGACTCTGGGGCAAAGCCCGCTTTTCTCCTTCGGGGGGCTGCTCGGGCGGCGCGAAAGCGCGCGAGGCCCAACCGGTGGCGGTGGTGCTGTCCAGCGTGCCCACCGAGCCGCTCAGAGCCATCTTGATGGGCGCGATCTCCTCCACGGCCGCCCTGGCGGAGTTGCCCTTCAGGCTGTGCATGTGATCCAGCATCGGATTGTAGACCGGCACGTGAGAGGTGACCGGGCGCCCCCCCGTGGAGGTGCCGCGGGGAGGCTGGCCGCTGACGCGGGTGGACAGGTCGCTGATGTGACGCTCGCCAAAGGCCACCGTGCTGATCTCTCGCCCTTCTCCGGGAAGCCCCACGTGCATGAGGTGGGCAGCCGGACCCTGACTGGCGCTCATGAAGCCGCTGCGCGGAGCGGGCGGCTCGAGCGGCCGGGTCTCGGTCGGCTTGGGCCGAGGAGGGGGCAGCGGGGCCGGCGCCTCCGGGGCCGGGGCGGCCGTCGTCCGAGGCCGTAACAACTCGGGAACCGTCGGTGTTTCGCCCTCTGGCAAGTCTTGTGCGGGAAGGCGGTGTCGATCGAGATTGCGGGCCGCATAGCCAGGCTCTGCCGGGGCACTGCTCACCCGACCCGAGCCAGCGTAGCGTTGTGGCCGCAAGAGCTCGGGCTGGCGCCGCTCGCCCTGTTGCTGCTGCTGGCCGCCCTGGCCACCCTGGCCACCCTGCCCACCCTGGCCACCGCCGCTCTCGCCTCCTCCCTGTCCGCCCTGCCCCTGGCCGCGCTGGCGCTCGGGCGCGTCCTCGTGCAGTTTGCCCACCGAGCCCGTCAGAGCCGCGGCCACGTTGCGGACGGGAGCAAGCTCCTGACCGGCTCCCCCCCCGGCGGGCCTGGCCCTCACCGGGCCTGGCCCGCCCGTGCGCGGCCCGTCCTCGCCCTCACGGGTGGCGGCGATGCTCAGGGGGTCGTCACGCCGCGACTTCGGCTCGGAGGTCAGGGGCGCCGCGATGGAAGCTGCCACCGCCGAGGTGGCCGCGCGCTGGGGCTCGGCCGGTCCGGGCGCGGCGTTCTCGTCCAACTGGCGCTGCACGGCCTCCTTCTCCTGCTGAGCCTGACGGGCGGCTTCCTGAGGAGCAGCCGGCCGACCGGCCTCGGCCGGACCGCTGCGAGGCTGTCCGGGCAGCCCCGACGGGGCAGCCGGAGCCTCCGGCTCGGGCTCGAGCTCGACCTGCGCTGTGGGCGCCTCGAGCTTCGTCTCCGCGGTCTCTTTGGCGACCCTGGGAGGCTCGAGAGTGGCGGGCTTCAGCGTAGCCTCCCTGGGAGACTCATCGAGCGCGGGGAGGGGCGGGGGCCCGGGAGCATCCAGTGGCTTCTCCTCCGCGGGCTGCAGCTTGGGTGCATCCAGAGGCGGCGGAGGGGTCTTCGACAGGTCCGGCAACCTGGG
>QWHO01000279.1 GCA_021404945.1 bacterium CPR1 | reverse complement strand
CAGCAAGAGCACGAAATTCCCCACTCCCGGCGCTCAAGAGTCTCGGAGGCCACTTTGTGGCGCCTGCTCAAGTCCTACCGAGAGCATGGCCTGGCTGGAGGAGACCCTACTGGAGTCGGGGGATTACCCTGTCTTCCTCTTCCGGCGGCAGCTCGTGGGGCGGGGGAAGTAGCGGTGGTGGCGGTGGGGGAGCGACGGGCAGCTGGTGAACGCGCGCACCTTCCTCGACCCCGCTCAGGCCGGGCAGGTCAGCCGGGCCATCGCAGCCGCGGAGAAGCGCACCTCGGCTGAGATCGTCTGCGCTGTAGCCAGCGAGTCAGGCCGCTACGATCGGGCCGAGGGAATCCTGGGCCTGGTGGGTGCTCTCTTTGCCCTGAGCCTGTTGCAGGTCCTGTTCCAGGGGGACGCCTGGGAACCGAAGGCGGTGCCGCTGGCCTACCAGGGAGCCGGGGTGGTGCTGGGCTACCTGCTCGGAAACGCGCTGGGCTCGTTTTTCCCCGCTTTGCGAGCCCCGTTCGTGGGCCCTCGCGAGATGCTGGAAGAGACCGCCCGGGCTGCTTGGCACGTCTTCGCCGAGCGCCGCCTGGGCTCGACGCGCAAAGGTGGAGGGGTGCTGATCTACCTCAGTCTGTTCGAGCGACGCGTGGTGGTGCTGGCTGACCGCGGCGCCGCCCTGAGCGAGGATGAGCTCAAGAGCCTGCGCGACCTGGCTCTGGAGCAACTGCGTCAGGGCAAGCGACTGGAGGCACTGACCGCCCCCATCGAGGCGGTCGGTGAGCTGCTGTCGACTCGCCTGCCCTACCAGGAAGACGATCAGAACGAGCTGCCCGACGAGCTGTTGATCCTGCACCCTCGGCCTTGAGCTCGTCGCTTTGACCGTGCCACGATACGTGCGGCGAAATCGCACAGCCCATGCGTGGGACTGGATCAGCGGCCATGCCGATTCGCTAGACTGGCGGAGGTGGGGTTTGGGGCCGGGCTCTTGAGGCTTGCTGGCGGGCTTTCTCGAGCAGGTCGAGAACTCCCAGCCGCTCGGCCCAGTGCTCGAGATAGGCCGGATCGAGGCTTTCGGCCTGGACCAGGAGGATGCCCAGAATGTCTCGCCACTGGCGATCGGAGACCTCGCCGCCCATCCGATACCAGCGCAGCTTGGCCAGCAGCACGTCCTCGGGCGAGGCAACTCGAAAGCCCTCCGCTTCCCGAGATCGCCCAAACCGTGAGCGATCAAACTCTTCTCCGAGTAGAGAATAGAAGCCGCAGGTCGCCCCGCGACAGCCCTCCGTTACCACCGGACAAGCAGTTTTCCCGCATCCGGCGGTCCCAAGCGTTGCCCCTCACGGGGAGCCTCCGAAAAGCTCGAGTTGACCTGACCCGACAATGAGTTGATGTAGGCTGAACAGTCCTAGCTTCGCCAGTTCTTCAGCGGAAAAGAGCTTCCAGCGGCCCCGGTCACGCCACCGGCGCCGCTTGTAAGCGCGCACACGGTTGCGAATCCATCTGTCCAGTTGTCTGAACAGGCCTTTGTTCTGCCCTTTGCGATGATACTGGCCCCAGCCTCGCACGATAGGGTTCAGGTCAGCGATCACTTCCGGCAGAGGGCGATCGCCCTGCTGGCGGCGTGTTACGTGACGAACCTTTTGGTGCAAGGCACGCAGGGACTTCCTGCCGACTCCTCGGCTACGCACCCCGAAATGAAAGCCCAGGAAGTCAAAGCCCTCCTGGAAGCTGCTCACCTTCGTCTTCTCCTCGGATAGCCGGAGTTTCAACCGGCCGAGGGTCTGCCGAGCTACAGCCAGAGCTGACTCGGCTTCTTCCCGGCTACGGCAGAGAATCAGGACATCATCCGCATAGCGAACGATGGTCCAGCCAGCCTTACTCATCGCTAGGTCGAACGGCGTCAAGTAGATGTTCGAAAGGAGCGGTGAAATCACGCCACCCTGTGGGGTACCGCTGGTCTCATACCGGATTTGACCTTCCTCAAGGACGCCTGCCTTCAGCCAACCTCGGATGAGTCCGAGCACACGGCGGTCCTTGACCACCTTGCGCACCAGGCGAAGGAGCAATTCGTGGTCCACACAACCAAAGAAGTTCTCGATGTCGAGGTCTACCACATAGCGATAACCCTGCCGTCTCAGCTCTTCAATCCGACGGGCGGCCGTATGGGTGCTTCGTCCAGGCCGAAAACCGTGGCTGTCTTTGAAGAACATCTCCTCAAAGACGGGGCTGAGTATTTGCTGCACTGCCTGCTGACAGGCTCGCTCCCGGACCACGGGAATACCCAGTGGCCGGCGCTTCGAGCTGCCTGGCTTCGGGATGTACACGCGTTTCACCGGAGCTGTCCGATAGCGGTTTTCCAGAAGCGTGCGGCGAAGCTCGGCCAGGTTCTGCTCCTCATGGGCACGCCATTGCCGGACGGACATGCCATCCAACCCGGCGGCCCCATTGTTGGCGCAGACCCGAGCGCTTGCTTTCCGCAAGTTTTTCAGGCAATAGACCTTGTCGATCACGCTATGTAGCGTTTTGGCCAACCTCACTCTCCTTCCGCTGGTCATTGAACCCTGTCCCCGCCGATGCCGCTCACGCGGCTCTGGACGTTTTCCGTTGAAGTTTGCCCTGGCTCGGGGGGGACGGGTATCAGACCCGCATGGTGTCGTCCTTCCGCGCGTTGCCGCGCGTACTATGACGGCGCTGACTGCTCCCGGTTCCATCGGCCACCCAGCGGCCTTCTCCGGTCGAGCCGGAGAGTTCCAGGAGCTCTCACTCGGTAACCCAACCTATCTGTTCAGACGCTCCCCGCCCCTAACCACCTATGCATCCCACTTCAGGGGCTACCTACGTTTACACCCCTGTTGCGGTCGGCTTACGCCGGCCAGGCTACAGCGTTTAACGCCGCCTCACCCAGGAACTGCACGCCACCACGAGCTAATTCCGTGCCTGCTATCGCTTCAGCACGGAAAAGCGGGTCTCGTCCTCGGCCTCAGGTCCTTCCCCGCCCGCCTCGCGGCGTAGCGAGTTTCCAGACTCTGAACAGAGCGGCTCGATGGGAGCGGCCGCCCTGGAGCACTCCAGAGTCGCCTCGAATCTTGGCCTCGTTTGTGAAGTAGGTTTCCTCCAAACGGGTGGACAACACCACCACTGAGATATGTTGGGCTGCAAGTCGCCCGTTAAAGCTGCTTGCGCGCATGATGGCTTCCCGCATGGCGCCCAGATCAGCGTAGAAGTCATGCTCCACCGAGCGGAAGAGCTCCGCCGCCTGCTCGGGTCTCAAAGCGACCACCAGGTCGATGTCCTGGGTGTACCGGGGCTCGCCGTAGAGGGTCGAGCCGATCGAGCCGGTTGCGAAATAGTCGATGCCCAACCTGGTCAGGATGTCGGCAACCTCGACGAGCAGACGGACCGGGTCAGCTTGCATCCAGTCTTCTCCTCCCGACTCAGACTCGATGCGTTCGCGTGGCCACTCCGGATGGCGCATTCTGAGGCCCATCTGGTGCAGCTGACGACCGGCTCGGACGCATTGCTGGAGCTGGTTCAAGCGCTCGCGAGCCGAGCGACTTCTCAGCAATTGGATGAGAACTTGCTCGGCGGCGGGGCTGGTATCTTCCGACAGAACGCCCATCCAAGTGGGATTCTGGCCGGTGAGCTCAGACTCCCGCTGCCGCGTGGACGGCCTGCGCGGCGGGGCGCTGGCTTAGCCGCTTGATATAGGCCAGCAAGTGCGGGTAGTCGCCCATGGGCAGCATCTGCGCCGCCCACTGCAGGGTGCCCCCGATCAGGATGTCGGCCACGCTGAAGCGCTGGCCGAGCATGAATTCGCGCCCGTGCAGATGGCTATCCAGGTGGCTGAGCACCTTCTTGAGGGCGGCCTGGGAACGCTCGGCCACCGAGGCCGAGCGCTGCTCCTCGGGCAGCCACTGGGTGTGCATCAGAGTGTCCATGAGCGGCGGCTCGAGCGAGCCAAAGCAGTAAAAGCACCACTGGAAATACTCGGCCGGCTGGTTGCCCGGGCCCAGGCCTTTCTCGGGATACTTGTCGGCCAGGTACACGCAGATGGCTCCCGACTCGATCATCACCTTTCCATCGTCCTCTTCGAAGGCGGGAACCTGGCCCAGAGGGTGGACCTTCAGGTAAGCCTCCCCTTTGTGCTCGCCTTTGGCCATGTCCACGACCACGTGCTCGTAAGGCACGCCGAGCTCTTCCAGGGTCCAGTGAACGCGCACGCCGCGCGAGCGAGGGTTGGTGTAGAGCTTCATGGTCAAGTCCTCCTGCGACAGTGTCCGGGGGCCTTCGGGAGGGAGGCTCGGGCTCCTGGCTCAGGATCCGGCTTGTGGGAGACGCGCCGCTTGAGGAGAGTTTCCCCGAAAGAAACAGCACCTTCTTGCTCTTGAATCCCGGTGGCTTTCTCGGGGCGGGCTCCCAGCACGTCAGCCCGCTGCCGGTATTCGTCGTGAGCTGGCTTCCGCCAGGGCGCTTCGCGCAGCCTGTGGGCTTCGTGGATGCCCACCCGGGTCGGCTCGCTCTGGCCCGGGGCCAGGAAGGTCAATGAGCCGTCGCGCTTGTCATAATCGACTTCCCTCAGGCCGGGAAGCACGATGTTGTCCTGGCCGGACAGGTCAAAGACGTGCAGGTCCTGTCCCACCAGCACGGCGGCCCGTTGGCGGTCGATGTCCCAGAAAGCCCGGTCCAGCTTGTTGGCGTCGATCTGACCTGACGAGCGCGAGGTCCGGCTGGTGCCATCGAATAAGAGGGCCTTTCCGTCGGCACCCACGACCAGATCGAACTCGTGCCAACGGCCGTCCTGGCCGGCCTATGTTTGACGCTGGCCCTTTCTTGCGCGGGCGAGGCAGGCAGGGCTATCCCAGTTGACCCATCGCCTCCTGGAAGCTGCCAAATAACCCCGCCCCGGCGCTGGCCATCCCCGCGGCCAACCGGCGGCGGGTGAAGGCGTGGTTGGAGTAGCGAACCGAGGAGAGAAAGAACCGCTCGGTGTTGGAGCGCACCATCTCGTAGTAGGCCTCTTCTGCGGCGGGGGCCACCTGAAAGTGATCGTAGTTGACCACCACGTGCACCCGCTGGCCCAACCGGCCGAAGTAATCGTCGAGCCAGCAGGATAACTCGGCGACCTGCTCGCTCGTATCCAGGCGCAGGCCCTCGAAATTGACAAAGACCAGGCTCTCCTCGGGACGATACTCCAGCCGCTGCTCCAGACTGCGTCCTGGAGCCGAGGCAAGTCCCATGGGGTCGGGCAGGAACAATCGCGGGTCCATGCGAGCAACAGGCTCGACCAGGAGCGGGCGAAACTCCATCTGGCTCAGCACGTCCCGCTCCAGGTCAAGTCCCGGGGCGATCTCCAGCAGCTCCAACCCCTCGGCTCCCAGCCGGAAGAGGGCCCGCTCGGTGAGGTAGTAGACCGTCTGGCCGCGCTCGCGCGCGTACTGGCCGCTGAAGGTCACCTGGCCCACCCGCTCTACAAACTTGCGGTGCGTGCCCTCCCGCTCCACCGCCAGCCCCGAGGGGCTCACATGCAGCTTCGCGCCCGCGGTCATGGTGCCCATGAAGCAGACGAAGGCAGCGTTCTGGCTGATGTTGATGAATCCGCCCGCTCCCGCCAGACGGCCCGAAAAACGGCTGACGTTGACGTTGCCCTCCCGGTCCACCTCGGCCAGGCCGAGGAAGGCCTGGTCGAGCCCTCCGCCGTCGTAGAAGTCGAACTGGGAAGGCTGGTTGATGATGGCGCCGGGGTTGGTGACGGCCCCGAACGAGAGGCCTCCGGCCGGCACGCCGCCCAGAGCGCCTGGCTCGACCGTGAGCGTGATCCAGTCCAGAATCCGCTCTTCGTCGGCCACCGCGGCCACCCCCTCGGGCATGCCGATGCCCAGGTTGACAACTGCATTGGGCTTGAGGAACAAACTGGCTCGGCGGGCCAGCACCTTGCGCTCGTCGAGCGCCATGCGGGCCATCCCGGAGGAGGCCTTCACCTCGCCGGTATAAGCCGGATTGTAGGGCTCGGCGAAGGTCTGCTGGTGCAGGGCCGCATCCTCGGCCACCACCACGCAATCCACCAGCACGCCAGGCACCTGCACCATCTGGGGGTGCACCCGGTGCTCGGCGGTGAGCCGCTCCACCTGCACGATCACCAGCCCGCCCGAGTTGTGCACTGCCTGGGCGATGGCCAGGGCCTCCAGGGTAAGAGCCTCGCGCTCCATGGAGATGTTTCCCTCGGGGTCGGCGGTGGTGCCCCGCAGCAGGGCCACCGAGAGGGGGTAGGCGCGGTAGAAGAGCATGTCCTCGCGCAGCTCGACCAGGTCTTCGGTGGTGCGCTTGTTGAGCTTGCCGCCCTCCAGGCGCGGGTCCACGAAAGTGCGCAGCCCCACCCGGGTTAACAGGCCAGGCTTGTGGGCCGCGATGTCGCGGAACAGATGTGAGATGACGCCCTGAGGCAGGTTGTAGGCCTCGATCTTCTCGTCCAGGGCCAGCTTGCCCAGGGTCGGCACCAGGCCCCAGTGGCCCCCGATGACCCGCCTCACCAGGCCTTCATGGGCCAGGTGGTTCAGTCCGCGCTTCTTGCCGTCGCCCTGACCGGCGGCGTAGACCAGGGTCAGATCACGGGGCCTGCCAGTCTTGAGAAAGCGCTCTTCCAGAGCCACCGCCAGGGCTTCGGGAAAGCCGATGCCCACGAAGCCCCCGGTGGCCACGGCATCGCCATCGAGGATCAGCTCCACGGCCTGGGCGGCCGTCACCAACTTGTTCCGCTTCAAAGGGTCAGTCGTCGGAGGGCAGCCGGCACGGGCCCGAGACCACCTCGAGCAGCACCTGCTCCTTAGGCCCGAGCAGCTTGTAGTGCTTCCAGGAGCTGCCTCCGCTGCGCTCAACCACCTCGTCGATCAGGGGCGATTGCGAGCTGGCGTGCATCCCTGTGGTGGTGAGCCCCAGGCAGCAGCCGTAGTCGCGCATGGTCTGGCACTCGGGGAAGGCCAGAAAGTGGTCCGCGCCATCGGGGCTGCGCAGGAGCAAGAGCAGCTCGCGGCCCGCAAGCTCCCAGCGATGGCCGCGCACGGTGGCCTCCAGCGGGATCATGAAGCCGGTGCGGCGGGACTTGCCGGTGGACAGCTTGCGGGCGGCCGGTTTGGCGGCAGGTGCCGAGACCGTCTCGTCGCGGGGCGGAACCTTCAGCTCTTTCCGGGCGTCCTGCGGGAGTGGTCCGGGGTTCTGGCTCAGCAGCTTGGCCTGCTCGAGCAAGCTCTGCAGATCTGCCTGCGAGCGCTTTTCGAAGAACTCGGCCACGGCCGTCAGTTGCTTTCTGGCTTCCGGGGTGGGGATGAAGTGCACCCCGCAGCGGAAGCGGTCGTCTCGGGTGGGGTGGGGGCGACACCAGACCACCCTGGCCTCGACGTCCATGGCGGCCAGGTCCACGCGGTCAAACTCGAGGTTGAGGCGAATGGAGTGCCCGGTACCGATCTTCTGGTCGATCTCGAGCTGCATGCCGGTCTGGGAGAGGTCGATGGTGAGGGCCCGGTAGCCGGGAAGGTCCTTGGACATGACCCGCACTCCAACGTTGTGGCGGGCTGCCTTGCGCATGGAGGGGTCATGCACGGTACCGTGATGACTCTCGCCGGGGACTTCCCCCAGAACTTTCGCAGAGTAGAGCAGGCCGCCCGACTCGAGCTTGCGGCAGCTCTCGACCTTGATGCGCATGTTGGCGACCTTGCCCGAGCCCGGCGGCAGGGCCAGGCGCACCTCGACCTCCTTGCCTTCCGCGTAGCGGCGGTTGGAGCGGAAGACCAGCTTGCCCTCGTGCAGGTCGACCAGCTCGACGATGGCGTTGAGAAAGCTCAGCATCAGCCCAGCGCTCCCATCGCCCGCTGGCGCAGGGCTTCCAGCTCGGGAGCGCTGATGCCCAGGCGGCGGGACAGGTCTTCGATGTAGCTGACCTCCTGGGGAGCCAGCTGTTGATCGGAGAAGCATACAGCCAGCAGCATCTCCATGGCCTGCAGCCGGCTCTCGCGGTCGGGCAAGAGGTCCTCGATGTGGTCCTGGCCCTGCTCGGGCTCGCTCAGGCCGCCGTCCATCGCGATGATGCGCTCGGACAGGGGAATTCCCAGCCGGGTCATCAGGCGCGAGAGCACCTCCACTTCCTCTTCCGAAGCCTCGCCATCGGCCCAGGCCATTTTGAACAGGCATTTCACAATTTCAGCCTGCTGAGCTTGCATGCGTCGTCCCTCCCAGGAGGATATGGCACAGAGCTTTCCACGAATGACAAAGGGAGCCTCCCTCGATGTCGAAAAAACCAGCATGTCGGATCTTTGCATTTACTGCGGCTCGCAGGAGTTCATTTCCAGCGACCTGACCGGACCCTCGCCCGGACAGCCCGGCTATGGCTGGAGCGAGCCTTCGGTGGCCTGGGTGTGCGTCCAGTGCGGACGCGAGAGCGGGGCGGCCGTCGCCCGACGCCCCCCTCGCTTTCTGGTGGTCGGCCCCGAGGGGCCGGTCTGCCCGGACTGCTCGGCCGCCATGCCTCTCCCGGCCCGCTCGGCCGGGCTCGAGGAAGAGTTCGTGAGCTGCCCGTCCTGCGCGTTCTCCATCCATCGAGCCCAACTGCGTCCATCGCCCGAGCTGGCCGCCGGGCGGCTCACCCGCCAGGCCTGCCCGCGCTGCTCGCACCTTCTGCGCCAGAGTTTTCCGGAGTTCTTCGAGGGTACCCACCCGATCTGCGACGGCTGTGGTTACCCGGCTCGGGCGGTGAAGATGACCCCGGCCCGGGCCGCCGCCCTCCCGCCTGCGCCTCCCCAGGCGGCGATGATCCCTCCCGCTTCCCCGCCCAGAAAGTCGATCTTCAAGCTTGCTCGGCCCCTTCGGGTGCGCCTGCGTCCCCCGGGACGACGCGACCGGGGCGCCAACGCTCCCGAGCGCGTGCAGCGCTCTTGGAGACAGAATCGGGTCTTTGCGCGGCTGTGGGAAGGTGGGTTAAGAGGCGAAAGGTTCTATGCCCTGGCGCTGCCGGCGCGCTTTCGTGACGCCGATTCGATGCAGGCTCGAGTGCATGACGACGTGTTGATCCGCAGCTGGTTGATGGCTGGCTTCCGGGTGCGCCTGGCCGAGCCGGCGCCAGGGCCCTTCGAGCTCGAGGACGCCCTGGGAATCTTGCGACCCGAGGGCCCTCGGCCCAGCGCCTATGAGATCCCCGGTCAGGCGGACAATGCCCGCTGGCTGTTCTGTGGAGGGTCGCTGGAGCATCTGGACCGCTGGTGGAAGCTGCAAGAGGACTTCATGCGGCGAAAGCGCGTCACTCCTGGCACTCTGCTTCCCAGCAATGCACTCGAGGACCTGGTGGCCCAGGTCACGGCCGCTCTGGAGCACTACCAGCTCGACCTTGCGGTGGCCAGCCTGGAGCAAGGCTTGAGCGGCGATCTCAAAGCCGCTGAGCTGCTCGAGCTGGCGCGGCTGCACGCCCCCTTCGTGCCTCACATGGCCGAAGCGCTGTATCGCAACCTGGCCCCGCTCTTGCCCTCCTCGGCCCCGCCGAGCGTGCACCTGGCGGGTTGGCCGGGAGGGGAGACGGTCTGGTTTTAGGGCGTCAGGAGCATCAGGGATCATCGGTTTAGTCTTGACTTAGTCCACCATTGGTGCTAGGTTGTCAGCGTGGAAAGGGTCACCACTCACGAGGCGAAAACCAATCTCTCGCAACTGCTCTCGCGGGTCCTGGAGGGTGAAGAGATCCTCATCTGTCGTGGTGCCGTGCCGGTTGCGCGGCTCGTTCCCGTTGACCGCAGGGAGTGCGTCAGCAGATCGACCACCCGGATACCGAGATCTGGGTCAGCGATTGCAGCCTCTGGGAGATCTGCTTGAAATGGGAGTCTGGCAAGCTCAAACTGCCCTTGCCCCCGCGCTCCTGGGTCGAGCAGCAGCGGCGAGCGTGGCACTGGACTGCCCTGCCGATCGCGCGCAGCCACCTCTTTCGGGTCACAGAGCTGCCGTTTTATCACCGGGACCCGTTTGACCGACTGCTGGTGGCTCAGGCCATCGAGGAGGACCTGACCGTGGCTACCCCCGACCCCTGGATCACCCGCTATCCCGTGGCCACTTCCTGGTGAATCTGTCCGGCCGTTCGTCCGATTGTGCTCACGCGAAAAACCAGTCCATGAGCCGTCAGATGCTGCGGTCGGTCTATGGCGATGGCGACACGGAGTCAATGGCGCTCGGGTGCGTCAATTGAGGAACCGACCGACCCACTCGAAGAACTCGTCCAGATCGCGGGTGCGATCGCGCAGGAAGAGAAAGTTGAGCCGGTGGTCGGGGGCGGCATACTTGGAGACCAGCATCTGGCGCAGGCCCAGCCAGGCCTGGAGTCGGTTGGCCAGGCCAAAGTCGATGGCATTGCGCTCGCGAATCACGTTGAGGGCGTCTGCCGGTGACTGGGGCCAGCGCCAGCCGTGGTCGAGGATAACGAAAAGCGTCAGATCGAGCATCCCTTCACACAGCATGTGCAGGTAGCGGGCGGCCAGATGATGATGCTCGGGTCGGGCCAGGAACTCGGCCTCGGTCTGCTGGCGGAACGGCTCGAGGTCGCGCTGATACTGCATCAGAATGGCGATTTTGCGCGAGTTGCCCTCGGGATCGGTCTGCAGGAGGGCGTAATACTCCTGCTCGGCCTTCTCTTCGGGCTTGAGCTCGAAGAAGTCGCGGATGGTCTGGGCCTGGGCCTGCATGCGCGAGACCGGGTCGTTCTGTAGCAGCACCCGGCCCTCTTCGAAGATGCGCTGGCGCAAAAGCACAGGAGCCTGATCGAACAAGACCAGGTGCAGCTTGCCGGGGCCAACGGCCCGATTGCAGGTGGACAACAGGCTGAAGAGTGGAGAGGGAGGCGCGCCCTGACCGATGCGGACAGCGATGTCCACGTCACTGTCAGGTCGCGCGTCGCCCCTCACGGTGGAGCCGAACAGGTAGACGAAGTCGACCCACGCCAGAGCCTGAAGCTCCTCGACGAGGGCTTCCTCCAGCTCTGGATCCCAGTTGTCCACCTTCCACCCGACTGACGCCGAGGTTATCCCTCAGCGTACATCCCCTCGATTTTGTCCTTGAACTTCTCGTTGACGATGCGGCGCTTCACCTTCATGGTGGGGGTGAGCTCGCCGCTGTCCTGGGTAAGCTCATTTTCGAGCAAGGCGATCTTCTTGACACGCTCGTAGTTGGACAGGTCCGAGCACAGCTTGCTTACCTCGGCGGTGAGGAACTCGATCACCTTGTCGTTGGCGGCCAGGGAGGCGCGATCACCGGTGATCCCCTGCGTTTTAGCCCAGATCTCGACCTGCTCGAAGTTGGGATAGATCAGAGCCGAGATGAAGTTGCGGTTATCGCCGATCAGGACGGCCTGCTCGATCAACGGGCTACCTTTGAGCAGGTTCTCGATGGGCTGGGGAGCCACGTTCTTGCCGTTGGACATCACCAGGATTTCCTTGAGGCGGTCGGTGATGCGCAGGCACTTGTCCTCGTCGAACATGCCCACGTCACCGGTGTGGAACCAGCCGTCCTGGTCGATGGACCTGGCCGTCTCCTCGGCCTTGTTGAAGTAGCCGCGCATGATGTGCGGGCCCCGGGTGATAATCTCGCCGTTCTCGGCGATCACGCACTCGACGTGTGGGATGACTTTGCCCACCGTGCCGATTTTGGGGAAGTGGGGCAAGTTCATGGTGATCACCGGGCTGGTCTCGGTCAGGCCGTAGCCCTCGAGGATGGTGAAACCGGCGTTCAGGAAGAATTCGCCCACGTCCCTGCGAAGCGGGGCGCCACCCGAGACGAAGAACTTGATGCGACCGCCGGTGCGGCCGTGGATCTTCTTGAAGACCAGCTTGTGGGCCAGCGCGTGTTTGATCTTGAGTGGGAGGGGTACTTCGCCCTTGACGCGGGCGTCGAAGAACTGCTTGCCCACCCCCAGCGCCCAGTGGAAGATCTTCTGGCGCAGGGGCGGGCTGGCTGAAACCTGGTCGAGCACCCTGCCCATGATCTTCTCGAACAGTCGGGGCACGCTGGGCACCACGGTGGGCTGAATCTCCAGCATGTTGGCGGCCACTGTGTCGATGCTCTCGGCATAGGCGATGGTACCGCCGGCGTAGGTCATGCTGTAGAACATGATACGCTCGAAAACATGCGAAAGAGGAAGGAAGGAGAGCTCGAGGTCTTCCGAGTCGATGCCCACCATCGGCAAGATGGTGGTGGCGTTAGAGCAGAAGTTGCCGTGCATCAGCATGGCGCCTTTTGGCTCGCCGGTGGTGCCCGAGGTGTAGACCAGGCTGGCCACGTCCTCGGCCTTGATCTCGCTCAGGCGCCTGTCGATCTCGGCCTGGTTTTTGGCCAGGTTATCCGCGCCCAGCTTGAGGAAGTCGTCCCAACTCCACAATTTCTTGGTGGAAGTCGCTGTGGGGGTGCCGAACATGCACACGATATGCTCCAGCTTCTCAAGGGCCGGGATAGGGATGCGCCCTTCGCTGTGGCCGCTCTCCACGCTGATGACCTTGGCCAGCTGGGCCTGGTCGGCCACCAGCACCACTTTTGCGCCGCAATCGTTGAGGATGTATGCGATTCCCTCTTCGTTCAGAGTGGGATAGAGGGGCGCGTGAACGCCCCCGGCGTGGTAGGTACCGTAGTCGGTGATGACCCACTCGGGACGGTTGTTGGCGATCTGAGCGGCCCGGTCGCCCTGTTGGAAGCCAACCTCGATCATGGCGCTGCCAAATTGCAGCACGCGCTCGTTGATCTGGCTATAGGTCAGGTAGCGGTAGGTTCCCTTATCTTTCCAGCCCAGGTAGTTGCGCGGCCCACATTTCTTGACCGTGCGACGGAACAGCTCGGGCAGGGTTTTGATTTCGGCCTTGGCCGCCCAGTCGAGCAGGGCCTTGGGCGCGGCATATTCTGAAGTCACGGACATTGTTATGGTGCTCCTTGTTTCACGTGATGGTAGCGAAACGCCACCTCTCCAAAGCAGACTTGATCGCCCTCCTGGAGTGGGCGCTGGACCCCGGAAGCCAGCCGCGTGCCATTGACGTGCGTGCCGTTGATGCTGCCGGAGTCTTCGAGGTAAACTTGCTCGCCTTCTCGGGCGATGATGGCGTGGCGTCGAGAAACCGTTCCCTTCGAGTCGTGAGCGGTCAAGTCGATCTCGGGCAGGATACCGTCGGCCGGGCTGAGCCGGCCTACACGCACCGTGTCGGTGCAGAGCAGGTAGACCTGGCCATCGGCCCCCAGCAATTCGAGGCGCGCAAAGGGCGGTGGGGGAGGAGGCTCAGGCTTCCTGGGGGAGGGCAGGGGCGGAATGACGGGTGAATGAGCCCGCGCGGTCGGGGCCGGCGCCGGCGTTTGGGAATGGGCCGGGGCTGGCATCGGGCGATCGGCCGGCGTTGGAGCGGGGGCCGGGGAAGGGATGGGAGCTGGTCCCCGGGGCGTCGAAACGGGCCCGGCCGTGCGGCGGGCTCGGAAAGCCTTCAGGTCGTAGCCGCACTTTTCGCAGAAATGCGAGCCAGGAAGGCTGATATAGCGGCACTTAGGACATTCCAAAGCTGACCCGAGCCCCCTTTCCCCTGAATTCTTTTACTCGCGACCGCTGGAGAAACCTCCTTGGGCTCTTTTAAAAACGCGCAGGTTGTTCTCCGAGCGGGGGTCCCGGTTCCTTCAACTTGAGTCAGGTTCAAGGGTGAACCTTTTCCCGGGAGTCGTCGTTAGAGGAGTATGCTGTACTGTCGATGCTGCGCACGGGCCCGTCGGGGTGGCCGTTGTCTGATTTGCGAGAAGAACTGGGGCCTGGGCCTGCCGGGCAGGCTGCTGGTGGTGCTGAGCCTGGCCTTCGCCCTGCTGGTGCTCTGGCGTTAACCTGCAGGCTGGTCGGTCGGGTGCGCGCGCCAGGCGCGCAGCAGCTTGCCCGTTCCTCGATCAGGACTCAGCGAGAGGCGCAGCGCGGGCAGAGACCGGCCGAGGTGGTGCGGAAACCGCACTCGGCGCAGATGCGCAGCATCTTGAGCGTGTCTTCGGAGTAGACATCGCCCGGACGGAAGGTGTAGCTGCGGTCCTCCCGGTCGGTCTGCTGGGCCTGCTCGGAGCGATGAGCCTCGCGACCCTGGGAGGTCTGAGCGGTCTCGGTCGTTTCGCGGGCGGCGCGCATCTCCTGAAT
>QWHO01000278.1 GCA_021404945.1 bacterium CPR1 | reverse complement strand
GCCATGCCTGTCGCACAAACAAGAATGCCGGACGGGTTTCTTCGTCCGGCATTCTTCTGACTCAGCCGAGGTCGATTAGAAAGCGCCGGCTGCCGCGAAGGCGAACGCGCCATTGCCCTGCTGCTGGGCGAACTGGCCGTGGTGATGATGGCCCTGATGACCCTGCGCGCCGCCACCCTGCAGGATGCGCATAATCAGGTTCACTACGGCCGCCAACGGGTTCTGGGGCGGCCCGCCGAACGGGCCACCGCCGAACGGGCCACCGCCGAACGGGCCACCACCGAACGGGCCACCGCACTGCCCACCGGGTCCGTGGTGGTGCCCACCGAGCTGATTGCCCAGCAAAGTGTTGCCGGGGTTCTGCATCTGCGAGCCCAGGGCCAGACCCATCCCCAGTCCCAGGCCCGCCGCGAAGGACGGATTCTGCTGGCCGCCAAAGTTGCCCTGGAGAGCCCCGAAGGGCTGGGCACCAAACTGGTTGCCAAACATCGGGTTCTGGCCGAAAAGCGGGTTCTGGCCAAACGGCTGGGCGAAACCGCCCATCGGGTTCTGCATCTGGTTGGCCATGGCACCCATCATGAAGCCCATGCCGAAGAGCTGCTGCGCGGGATTCGCCTGTTGCTGCTGGAAGCCAGCGCCGCCCTGAGCTTGAGCCCCGGCGCTGAGAGCGATCGCCAGTGCGAAGGCGATTGCGGTGGTCGAATTACCGGAGTGTTGGTGTGCCTGATTGACGCGTAAGCCGTCCATGCGAAGACCCTCCAAGATAAGATGATTTGGTACCATTTTACCTCCCCGACCTCGAGTTGGAAAGGGCACGAAAGTAAAAGTCTCATTTCTATTCTGTGAACAGGTTGTGAACAACTGTCAGAGAGGGCCTTTCCGCCCTCCCAAAGTCCCCGCTGGAGGTTGGGCGTCGCGCAGCCGGAAAACTGCCTCAAGAGGGCTTCCGGCCGCGCTCCTGACGAACGCCCCCCTTCTCCAGTTGTAGCGCAATCGCCTGGACAGACTCTCGGAGGGAGTGCTCTGGTCCGGGGCGAATCACTCCGTCTGACTTCTTGAGGGGGTTCGATGGCAAGAGATAGCGCACAAGCGCGATTTCGCAGACTGCACCGGTGGATCGCTCTCACAGCAATGTATGAAGAGCTCATCGTGCGGATCGCTCAGGAAGTTCACAAGAGTTATAAGAAGAACCAGATTTTCGATGATTCACTGCTCGACCTGTGCCGCAGCATGGATGAGCTGTACGAGCACGCCCAGCACTACCAGAAAGAGCTGGAGGCCGACCTTGGCTCCAACCGCTGGGTAGGCTTCGTGGGGCGCCTTTTCATCATGCGCAACGTCAGCCGATACAAGCGCATGGTGGCCGAACAGGCTCAGGAGCTGGGCATTCGGGCCATGAACACGGAGGCTCGGGGCTTCACCGACAGCAAGAAGGTCATCGCGCTGTGCAAGCGGGCCCGGCGTTGCCGCGAGTCGGCCGACACGGCCTGGGAAGCCATCGTGAAGGCTTACAATCAAGCCACCGACGAGAAGGTCTCCGCCCTCGAGGCGATCCTGGGCAAGGCCGACAAGCTGTCTCAAAAGCTACTGACCAACCGCCGTTTGCGCGGTCTGCTGGGGAACCTCGTCAGCTATAAGGATGAGGAGCGAGATTCGATGCTCGATGAGTCGGAGCGTCTGCCGATCTACGAGCAGGAAGAAACGGCCACCGTTCGCATGCCCGCGATCAAGCGAGAAACCTCCAGCACCTGGCTGGGCGAGCAGTCCTCGGAATAGCCGCTCAAAATCCTGCGCCGTGGGAGCCAGGCTCAAGTCAGGCTCAGCGAGTCGTCTCCAGGTTCTTCATGACCTCTTGCGAGGCCACCATCTCGTGCTCGGCCCGCTCCAAAGCACCTCGCCCCCCTTTGCGCTCGAGCAGATCGCGCATGGCTGCGGCTGCCCGGGTCAGGTGGTCCAGGGTCTCTTCGAGCAACCTGGCCCGCTCGGCTGATTCTCGGGAAGCTGCCATCTGGCTGCGGGTGCGGCCGATGGTCTGCTCGAGCCCTTTGATGGCCTGGTCGAGGTCGTCCTTGCCGGCCTGGCCCTCCAGGAAGCCGTCCCCCAGTTGCAGCAGGCTCGCGAGCGTTCGCGGCAGGCCGCGACCAGCTCCTCCCCCGCCCCCCCCGGCCAGCCCTTCATGCTGCACCAGGTCGAGCACCTCGTCTTCGGACTGCAGCACGGCCACGAACATGGATAAACTCTCGGTGGCACTGCGAAGGATCTCTCGCTCGGCCACCAGCTCCTCCGGGTCAGGCCGGGCCGGCATGCTCCAGAGCCGCTCGAGCGACTCGCGCACCTCCCGCGAGGCGTCGGCCACACTGTCCTGGGTTTCTTCGGGGAAGCGAAAACGAGTCAGCCAGAGGGCCTGCTCGACCGCCTCGCGGAAGAGCTGGTGGCTGATCTGCCCGGTCAGCAGCCGATCGCAGGCGGCCAGGACCAGGTTCACCGGCGGATAAGGGGTGCGGCCCGCCGACAGATCACGCTCGAACTGCATGGCCAGCCCTTCGGCGATCGTGTCCGAGGACTCCACCAGGGCGCCGCGGAGCGACTTGAAGAGATCGCAATCGCCCTGGCCTGATTCCAGGGCTGCGCGCAGCGAGTCGCATTCCTCCTCGATCGTGCGCAGAGCGGACTGAGCTTTCTCTCGCGATGTCGGCTCGTCGATCCCACCGACTTGCTCACCCACCTCATCCATGAAGCTGCCCAGCAGGTCGAGCAAGGCCAGCGTGTGACGCTTTTCCGTCTCCCGTTCAGCCATGACATCGAGGTGAGCGACCAGTCGATTCAGGAAAGGGTGCACGGCGGGGCCGTGATTGCAGGCGTAAACGTAGCGCTCGCGATAGTCGCGCACCGCCATGAGGGCCAGGCGGGCACGTTGCACGACCTCGCCCGCTCCTTCGACCTGACCGGACGAGGCCCGGTTCTGAAGCTCCTCCAGGGCCACCAGGTAGTCATCCATGGTCTGGCAGACCTGCTCGCGATCCTCGCCCGTCAACTCGGGGTTGCCGTCTGAATCCATCAGAAACTGCTCGCGGCCCTCACGGGCAGCCTGAACCAGTTGCTCGAGCAAAGCCGTCAACTCGGTGGCCGGGGCCTCCCCGACGATGACCCGATCAGCCAGTTGCAGTGTGCGGTCGCTGAGTGGAAGATCTTCTTCGGACATGGCCAGACGGTTCGCGCCTGCACCCGCCCTGCTCCTGTCAGGGGAGGGGCTCGGCGCACGAGGCCGTTCAGGCAACCTGTCAGGGGGAGGGGCTCAGGGCCGAACGGGCCATCACGAGGGCGGCCAGGGCCATCGGGGTGGCCACCAGCGGCTCATCCTCGGTCATCCTTCCCTGCTCATTGCGCCAGTATCCCTTCGGATGCTGACGGCGCAAGAGCTCCTGGCACATCGGGCGGGCCCAGTCGCCCTCGGCCAGTGGGCCGGACTCGACCAGAGCGTGGGAGGTGGTCCAGCAGTAGTAGAAGTAGAGAGCTTCGCGCATCTCTTCTTGCTCGGGTGGAAAGTCCCCGGAGTTTCTCAGGGGATCGTAGTGCTCGAGCACCCAGCCCCGGGCCGCCTGGACCCTCGGGTCATCGCCAGCCAGGCCGCCGCGCAGGAGACAGCGTAAGCCGTCCGCCGTCATGCTGCCATAGCTGCGCTTGTCTCCGGCCTTGTTCTGGCGCAGGTTGGTGGGTGAGAAGAAGAATCCCCCGTCGCCGGGATAGTTCTGGCAACGCTGCACGAAGATCAGGGCTTTCTTGACGGCCTGGTCATCGGGTGGAGCGCCGGCCAGCCGCAGGGCCCCCAGCGCGAACAGCGTTACCGAAAGATTCGCGCTGCGGCTGGGGTCGATCCTGTTGCCGGGAGGCCGTCGGTAGGGCTGCTTGGATTCTCCCCAGCCGCCGTAGCTCAGATCCTCGGGCTTCCAACCGAGCTGCTCGGTGAGCTGATGGCCCCGGAGGTCGGTGATGATGGCGTCGCGGACTTCCCGGTGGGCGCTGCTCCGGCTCAGGTCGATGGCCGCCATCGACAGGCTGTAGACCGGGAAGGTCATCTTGCTTTGATGAGGAGGCAGGCGCGAGGCCAAGAACTTCATTCCCCGCTCGCCCGCTGCCCGGCCTTCTGGGCCCGAGGGGCCATAGAGCAGCGCCTTGATCACCAGCGGACTGAGCGACTCCCCATCGGTGTAACCCGGGTAAAGCTTGGACCGCCAGGCCCCGTCCTCTTCCTGACGACCCAGCAAGTAGTCGTAGCCGCGGGAGATCGCCTCGTCCACCCGGCCTACCAGCGGATCATCGGGAGATCGCGAGCAGGCCACCAGAAGCCCCGTCCAGAGCAGCCCGATCACGATCAGCGCTCGCATCGGAGCCGCTTCGCTGCTGGCTGGTGGACGATCCTCCGCACAGGGTGGTCGACGGCAGAATTCTTTGCTAAAATGTTACAACGGCCAGAGGACTTGAGAAGTGTGGGATTGCATGCGCGAGGAGCCGGGTTAAGCGATGGAGCGTGGAAGTGTGAGCGGATGGCCTGAAGAGGCACCGGAGTCGGTATCCGTTCCCAAACCAGACCTGACGGCCTGGGGGGAGGGATCGACCCCGGCCGAGGAGCAGCCCATCAAGGCTTTCTGGGAGTCAGTGCCAGACCTGAAAGCTCCCGAGCCTGCGAAAGTCTCCAAGGCGGTCTGGGAGCCGCTGCCCGCGCAGAGCATCGAGTCGCGGAAGACGAAGGTCTGGGAGCAGGCGGACCCGTCCCCGAAATCCGAGAAGACGGCGAAAACCGGCTCCCAGAAGCCGGCGACCACTTCCCGCAAGCCTCTGATGGCGGCCGCCCCGCCCCCGCGATCCCAGCCCGAGCCTTCACCTGCACCATCCAGGAAAAATTTCAGCTTCCTGGACTCCTACAAGGCCCTGGACCGCTGGATGACCCGGGCCAACTCCCACGACATCGCCATCGCCCTGCAACAACTGGCGGTCATGATGAAGGCCGGCATCAACCCCACCCGGACCCTGATGGTCCTGGCCGAGCAGAGCACGAACAAGGCCATCCGCATCGCCTTCGAGGACGTCACCCACCAGGTGCTCGAGAGGGGCTGGAGCCTTTCCGACGCCATGACCCGACATCCCCGCGTCTTCCCCGCCGAAGTCCAGCTGCTGGCACGCGCGGGAGAAGAGACCGGCGATCTGGCCGACCGCTTGCAGCGCGCCTCCGACATGCTCGAGCGCAAGCACATGCTGATCAGCCGGGTGCGCGAGTCTCTCACCAGCCCCATGATCACATGCCTGGCCTGTCTGCTGGTGCTGCTCGGCATCACCAAATTCGTGCTGCCTCGCTTTCTCGGCCTCTACGACCAGATGGACGCCAAACTGCCGCTCATCTCAAAAGTCGTGGTGGGCCTGGTGGCGACCCTCAACAGCCCGGCTTTCCTGGTGAGCCTGGGCCTGGTGCTGGCCTTCGTGCTGTGGCGCTGGAACTGGCTGCAACAGAAGGGCTTCGACCTGGTGACCAGCCTGCCGGTCACGCGCAACCTGGTGGGCAGCCTGCTGGCCGTGCAGTTCGTGGACATCCTGGCCACCATGAACCGGGACGGCATCCCGCTGCAGCGGGGCCTGCAGCTGATGAGGGCCACCTCACCCTACGACCAGTACAGCGACCAGCTCGACCGGATGTCCCGCCAGTTCGAGATTGAGGGGAGCCTGGCCGAGGCCGTCTCGATCGTGCCCTACTTTCCGCGAGTGGTCAACTCGATGCTGATGGTGGGCGAGGAAACCGGCGAGTTGGACGGTCTGCTCTCGGCCGCCCGCCGGTTGCTCGAGCAGCAGAACGAGATCGTGCTCACCCAACTGGTGACGGTGATCGAGCCGGCGGTTATCGGATTGATGGGAGTTGCTATGGGGATTTTGTGCGTGGGTATGTTCTTGCCCATCTACGGGCTGCTGGAGAAGCTGGCCGGATGAGGACGATGCGCTCCAGGGGCGTGGCCCTGATCACGGCTCTGATGTTCATGATGTTTTTACTGGTGGTGGGACTGACGTTCGTCACCCTGATGGAGCAGGACTACCGTTTTGCGGCCCAGCAAGAGCGGAGCCAGCGGGCCTACTTTCTTGCCCAGGCTGGCATCGACTTCTACCGAGCTCGGGCTTCCTTCTTCACAGTGGATACCCCGGTCGAGCTGGGAGTGCCTGCCGGGAATACGCAGAATGTTTTCGAGGTGGTGCTTCAGGCCGATGGAACGATCCGTTCTCGAGGCATGATCAAGGATGCTTACGGGGGTGTTAAAGCCGATCGCGTCATCGTGGTACCCCAGGGGAATTTCCAGAGGGCCTACGACGCTGGCAGCTCGGCTTCCAGCAGCCCCACGCCGACGGCGACGCCAACAACCTCATGAGGCGAGAGCGGCGCGGCATGAACTTGATCGAGGTGATGGTCTGCGGGGCCATCCTGGGTCTGTTCATGACCATCGTCTGCCACGCCCTGGTGGTGGCCTACCGCACCTACACGCTGACCACCAAGAAGTCCACCGACTATCGTCTGGCCACCGTGGCCGTGGATCGGCTCACCCGTGAGCTGCGCGCCTCCGACCGGGTCTACAGTCCCGACCCGGCCACCACCCCCTGGTCCACTTTCGGAAGCTATATCCCCGAAGTCGGGGTCAACCCCCCCCTCGTCTTCCGCACCTATGACTCCACCGGCGAGCGCGTCCTGGGTTACCGCTGGGACAAGACCGCCCGCACGGTGCAACGAATGCTCTATGACCCGACCTTCGATCCGGCCAATACGGCCACTCACAATGTGTTGGAGACCAAGAAGGTGACCTTCGAGGTGGACAACTTTGCCATTCAGCGCATGGATCCGGCGCTGACGAGCGGAGTTCCCTTTCTTCTTGTCGAAATGAAGCTCAGCTCGGTCTTGAGTCCAATCCTGACGGAAGTGCGGGTGAAGAGCCTGTGAGAAGAAAGCCAAAGGGCCTGAGTTTTCTCGAGCTTCTGGTAGCGATGACCATCACGTTCCTGGCTATCAGCTTCCTGATGGGCCTGTTTGTGAACGCAGCTCGCAACAATGACCGCTCCCATACTTACTCCACGGCCGCGTTCCTGGCCCAGGGCCGGATGGAGGTTCTGGCCGCCACGCCCATCGATCAGCTGGTGACCGGCTCGGATACCTTCGCGGGCAATTTCTCGAGCTACGTCTACGAGGTCGACGTACAGGATGCGGGAGATTATGACGGAGACGGTATCGACGACGGGGACCTCAAGGTGATCTCGCTCAAGGTCACCGCCCCCGGCGGCAAGGAGGCGGTGGAGGTCGTCCGCGCCCGCGGGGCCGAGCTGGCGCTGGTGATCCTCGACCTGACGATGCCCGTGATGAGCGGCGCGAAGACGTTCGACGCGATCCGCGCGCTCGCGCCCGGCCTCAAGGTGCTGCTCTACAGCGGCTACAGCCTCGACGGCCAGGCCCAGGAGCTGATGGCGCGCGGCTGCGACGACTTCATCCAGAAACCGTTCGACCTCGAGCTGCTCGCGTCCAAGCTCGCGGCGCTCGTGCCGTGAGCGACCGTGACCGGCTCAGGGGCCGTGCAAGCCCCTGATCTCCTTGAGCCGGGCGCGCTTCGCACCGCGCGAGCCAGCCGGCCGCGAGAAAGATCGCGCACGATGTCGATCCGGCCAGCGCTGGTTCGTCGCCTCCCCGACCGAGACGACCGAGACGACCGAGACGAGCCACCCCACCGGGCGCCGAGGCGCCCTCGAAAGGACAGCGCGATGAAGGTCATGGTGATCGTGAAGGCGACGAAGAACAGCGAGGCCGGGATCATGCCGAGCGAGCAGCTGCTCACCGAGATGGGCAACTACAACGAGGAGCTGGTCAAGGCCGGGATCATGCTGGCGGGCGACGGCCTGCACCCCAGCGCCAAGGGCAAGCGCGTCCGGTTCTCCGGCGCGCAGCGCACCGTCGTCGATGGCCCGTTCGCCGAGACCAAGGAGCTGATCGCCGGGTTCTGGATCTGGCAGGTCCGGTCGATGGCGGAGGCGGTCGAGTGGGCGCGGCGCTGCCCGGCGCCGATGCCCGGCGAGGAGTCCGAGCTCGAGCTGCGGCCGATCTTCGACGCGGCGGATTTCGGCGAGGCCTACACGCCCGAGGTGCAAGCGCAGGAGGACCGGATCCGCGCCGAGCTCGAGCGCCAGCACGAGGCGTAGGCCCGCGATGTCCGGGGCGACGACGCGCGCGGCGATCGAGGCGGTGTGGCGGATCGAGGCCGCCCGCCTCGTCGGCGGGCTCGTCCGCCTGGTGCGCGACGTCGACCGCGCGGACGATCTCGCGCAGGAGGCGCTGCTCGCCGCGCTCGAGCGGTGGCCCGACGCCGGCATCCCCGACAACCCGGGCGCGTGGCTGATGACCACCGCGAAGCACCGCGCGATCGACGACGCGCGGCGACGCACGATGATGGCCGGCAAGCACGACGCGCTCGCGCGCAACGCCGCCACGTCGACGACGATCGACCTCGACGCGCTCGATCGCCCGGTCGGCGACGACGTGCTGCGCCTGGTGCTGACCGCGTGCCACCCGGTGCTATCGCGCGACGCGCGCGTCGCGCTGACGCTGCGCCTCGTCGCCGGGCTGTCG
>QWHO01000277.1 GCA_021404945.1 bacterium CPR1 | reverse complement strand
GCTCCTGCGCAGAGCCGCCCAGGAGCAGAGCGACCTCCGATGGTTCCGAGGGCTGAAAGAGAGGATGCCGACGGGCAGCCCCCTCAGGGACTGGTTCGGGGAGGGTCGATAAAGACCCTGCGGCCGGAGCTCTTGCGCCCTGGACACTTCTCCAGGGCCTCGTCCAGCAAATTCGTCCCCCAGTGAGTGAGCCCTACCGGGTGACCCAATCCTCCAGGCACCGGTTCCAATCGGGATAGGGCAGGGTCACGGACTCCCCAACCAGCCGAGTCAGGTCTTCGGCGCGAACACCCGGCAGCAGCCGGCTCTCGGGCCCCAAACTGTAGTCTGTTCCGACCCTGAGGTGAATCTCGAGCCGCCCCTTCTGCCAGCGCCAGACTTCCTCCACCTCCAGAGCCAGGAAGATGGCAAGCTTGGGCATGGACGAGCCGGACAGGTCGACCTCGATAACGAGCTCGGGCGCTGGGTGCTGACTCAAGTCGATCTGGGTCAAGCCGCGAACCTGGCGGGCGCGACTCAAGTAGAAGGAGGCATCGGGCTCGAAGCCCTTCTCCAGGTCGGCCCGTCGGTAAGTGGTAGAGCCCGCCCTGATCAGGTCGAGGCCCCGGTGGCGCGCGAGGGCCTGAACGATGTCGGACAGAGCACCGGTGATGGTTTCGTGCTCAAAGGAGGGACTCATGATCTCCAACTCGCCTCTATTAAAGGTCAACCGAGGCGCGCTCTTCTCCCACCCCTCGCGCAGCAAGCGCTCGTAGGTTTCCCAGCTACAGCGCAGTACGACGCGTTGCTCGCTCGTCGTGGTTGGCATGGGCACAGGTTTCGCCACCAGGAGAGGGGGCGCCTCTTCAAACCAGTCCGTGAGCTTACAGGTGGGATTGGGGTCAGGTTTCCGGCTCGGTGGCCTCAGGGGGCACCAGCTCCAGCCAGGAGAACCAGATAGGGTGGCGCTTTCGATACCAACGCAGCACGCGGAGCAGAGTCTCCTGACGCTCCCTGGAGATGACGGCGGCGGGAATGCGGTCGAAGAAGACCCGCATGCGGTTCTGGCCAGGGAACTCCAGGGCCTCGGCGCACAGCGTCTGGAGCTCGTTGCGAATGCGCCCGGAGTCGGAGATCTTGACAGCCCGGGTCTCGAAGTCTTGCCCGCCGCTCAGGAAGCGGTTGAGCAGCGGGCTGAACACCAGCCGGCTCTGCTCGAGCGTCTCCATCAGTCGCAGCGTGAAGGTAACCCTTTTGTCGGTGCGCAGCGAGCCCAGGCGGACCGTGACCCGGTAGCGCCCCTCCCCCACCAGCTCCACCCCGGGCAGGCCCGAGTACGGATCGGGGCCCATATAGCCGGCCAGGGCGAGCACCTCCCAGCCCTTCTCAGGAAAGAAGTCGTCAGCGCGCAGGGTGGCGCGGTTGAGGGGGATGCCTGCCTCCTCGGCCTCCCGCACCATCTCGCGATAAGCCTTCACCCGGGCCGGCTCGAGCGAGGTCTCGAAGAGGCGTTCGAGGCCCGCCGCCAGGTCGTTGCCCAGACGCATCACATGCTGCTCTTTTTCGTAGGGCAGCTCAAAAGCGGACGTGTAGACGCAGAGCGAGGCCTCCAGCCCCAGCTTGGGAGCCAGGCTGGCCGCCTGCACCGCCTCGGCCGAGGCGGCGTAACCGTCGCACAAGAAGAGATGCGTGGCCCCCGACTCGTCCTGCCAGGTTCCTACCTGGTAGGTGGGGGCGTAAGTGCCGGACTCGGTGAACGCCTCCATCCCCGAGGGTAACTTCCAGCCCTCCTCCACCAGGTGGACGCCCAGCTCGCGCCAGCTGTCCCACAGGCCCGACAGGCGCCTGGCCCGACTCTTGCCGCCCAGCGTCCAGACGTGCACGTGCTCGCGGCGAATGCCCGGGTAGGCCAGCTCGATCGCCTCCAAGACCCGGGCGCGGGGGGTGCGGTAGTCCACCAGAATAGCCTGCTCGGCGGCCCGATCGACCACCTGACGGGGCAAAATCAGTGTGCCCATGTAGCCCTCGTAGGGGCGCAGGATGTGAAGAGGCTGGTTGAAGACGTGCAGCACCGTCATGGTACCCGACTCTCGGCCCAGCGCAAAGCGTGAGGTGTTCTCCAGGGTGTCGATGGCCGCCCCCCAGACGGTCAGGCCCGAGCGCTTGATCTCGCCGTAGAAGCCGTCCCAGCCATAGCTCGGGTCGTTGAGCAGGCGCACGACCCGGTCGTCGAGCCAGCGGGCCACCTCGGGGCGGGCATAGACTCGTCCGAAGCCAAGGTTGGGGTTGGAGCCCATTTCGGGCGTCTCGCCCCCCTTGGGCATCAAGCCTTCGCCCAGGCAGACCATGATGGCATGGTTCTCGGGCAGGTGGCGGGTCAGATACCACAGGCTCTCGCTCATGGCGTAGGCCGAGATGGCATCGGCCTCCTTCTTGACCAGGTTGAGCCCGGATTTATCCTGCCCGGCTCCCTCTCCGAAGCGGCCGAAGAGCCGGGTGCCCAGGGCTGTGACGGCCACCGTCATGGCCAGTGAGCGCTCGATGCGTCCGGTGATGAAGGACATCTCGCGCG
Source organism: bacterium CPR1 (assembly GCA_021404945.1). Taxonomy (GTDB): domain Bacteria; phylum Vulcanimicrobiota; class Xenobia; order Xenobiales; family QWHO01; genus QWHO01. The sequence continues at coordinate 6,191 of QWHO01000277.1, read as the reverse complement.
GGTCGTCGATTGTGGGGCGGCCTCGCGTCCAGACCGTCTCCACGTCCTCCAGCCAGAGGTGGAAACGGCCCAGGATGGGGCGGGTATCGAAGGCCCACTGGGCCAGAGCGTCGCGTCGATCTTGCAGGGTCAGCATGGCCGGGCGTGGTTCCCCGCCTGAGCGGGAGGGTCCTTCGGCGCAGGAGATCGATTCGGCCATCCCGATGATCCCGTGCATGAGCCTCGGAGTGCTGGAAACCACCAGGACCGTCGTCGAGAAGGCACGCCACGTGCGCCTCGAGAGCAGGGTGCTGCAAGACCTGGCGGCACGCTGGAAGGCGTCGGGCTTCGGCGTGCCCGGATGGGACAGCGCTATTCACTACGCCGACGCCAACTACGTGCTGGTACTGGACGCCCTGAACTTTTGCTTCTGGGCCGACCCCGACAGGCCCCGCTGGGAGGTGGAGTACCAGGGCCAACAATTCAATGGCTACAAAGCCCTGTCGGTGGCTCTGCGGCGTGCCGTCGAGGAGGGAGTGCCCCTGCTCGAGGCCGACTGGCTGGCTTCGGTCAGCCGCGAGCAGATGGCGCACCTGCTGCGCGGGCGGGGCGAGATCCCCATGCTGGACGAGCGGGTGGCCAACGCCCGCGAGGTGGGACAGGCGCTTTCCGAGCGCTGGGAAGGGCGTTTCGAGCGCATGGTGGAGGCAGCCGGTGGCTCGGCCGTCAATCTGGTGCGGCTGGTGGAGCGCGAGCTGAGCTCGTTTCGCGACCTCTGCACTTACGACGGGGCAGAGGTGCGGTTCCTGAAGCGAGCCCAGATCCTGGCCGTGGACCTGTTCGGCACCTTTCAGGGTCAGGGCCCGGGTGCTCTGACCGGGCTCGAGCGGCTGACCGCCTTCGCCGACTACAAGATCCCACAGATTCTGCGCACCCTGGGCGGGCTGGTCTACTCCGAGGAGCTGGCCGAGCTGGTGGACAACCGCCGCGAGATCCCGGCCGGCCATCCGATGGAGGTCGAGATTCGAGCGGCGATGATCTGGGCCGTGGAGGAGCTGCGCCGGGCGATGGATCTTTGCGCCTACGAGATCGACTGGTTCTTGTGGAACGAGGGACAGCGACCCTGGCCGGGGGAAAAACCCTACCACCGCACGCGCACTGTGTTTTACTGACCGCCCTGCCCCGGCCAGCGACACGATGCTGACGCTCTGCACGAATCCGTCTTCCGGGATGATGGCGGCTCAGGTCCAAAAAAGGCCAGGGCCCTCCCTGCGGCATCGAGTTCACCTGGCCTCGCCTGCGCGTTTGACCAACCGTCTGAGCCAGATGCAGCCCGACTCGAGCCCCTGACAGGCCGCGCTCGCACAGGACCCCGCCCGACGCATCGAGAAGGCTCCCTTTTCGACTATGAACCAGACCCTGCAATTTCTCAACCAGGTCCAGAACGGGGGCAAGGCATCCATCGGCGCTATCGCGCCCACCTCGGCCTACGCCGCCCGGGCGATGGCGGAAGAGTGCGCCCGCCATCACACTCCCAAGAAGGTCCTTGAGCTGGGAGCCGGCACGGGAGCCATCACCACCCACGTCCTGCCCTGCATCGGCCCCCGCGATGAGCTGGTGTTGTGCGAGATCCATCCCGGTTTCGTGCAGTTCCTGAAGCGGCGCATCGAGACCGAGCCGGCCTTCCTGGCCCTCCAGGGGCGCATCACCCTGCAAGCGGTCAGCGCCAGCGAATTGGAGGGCGAAGGTGAGTACGACTACATCCTCTGCTCCATCCCCTTCACCATCCTGCCCCCTGACCTGGTGCGCGCCATCTTCGAGCGCTGCCGAGGGCTGCTCAAACCGGGCGGTATCCTCAGTTACATCGAGTACGCTTACCTGCGGGGTCTCAGGCGGCGCCTGATGGGGCCCCTCTACCCCGACCGCTTCCGGACCGTCGATCGGGTCATCACCGAGTATCTCTCACAGTACGAGATCGCCCGGCGCACCGTGGTGCGCAACCTGCCTCCGGCCTGGATTCGGCATCTGCGCTTCACCTCGGGTCCGCCCTCGCGCGCACTCTCCCTGGCCCCCCTGGAGGACCGCCACCGGGTGGCCCTCCCCTTTGGCTGGGGGCTGAGTCGCGAGGCCTTCAACGGCTCGGCCATCCTGGCCGCAGCCTCAGCGCTTTTCAAGTCGATGCGCCTTCCGCTGGCAGGCCTGCCCCTGGCGGCAGCCACAGCCTTCAGCACTTTCTTGCGCGACCCGGCCCGCGAGGTGCGATTGGATACCGACCTGGCCTATTCGGCCTGCGACGGAAAAGTACTGGCCATCGAGAGGCTGACCGACCCCCGCCTGGGGGAGGGGGAATGGTTGCGCATCTCGAGCTTCCTTGGGGTGCATGACGTGCACATCAACCGGGCCCCCATCGCCGGCAAAGTGGTAGATATCTTCAGCCGCACAGGGGGCAACGCCCCCGCGTTCCGGCCGGTGGCCGAGCACAATCACAGTCTCTTCACCGTACTCGAAGGCCTGCACGGTCGCTGTGCCGTGGCCCAGCGCGTAGGAGTACTGGCCCGCCGCATCGTCAACTGGTATCAGGTAGGCGACCTGCTCGCCCAGGGTGAGCGTTACGGGCTGATTCGCTTCGGCTCGCGTACCGACGTCTATTTGCAGGCCGGGCAGGTGGAGGTGCTGGTCAGGCCGGGGGATCGTGTGGTGGGTGGCCTGACTCCCCTCGCCCGCTATATTTCCGAGCGACCCAGATCAGCGGGCCACTGACGACATAGGCCAGGGCCACCAGCGACAGAGTACGGTGGAAGTCGACCACGCCCCCCGAAGCCACGGTAATCCAGAGCCAGATGGGTACTTTCTTGAGCTGGCAGCGCTTGGGGTAAGGAAACATACTGACCATGAGCACCGACAGCGTGACCACCAGAACCACCCCCCAGACGGGCGTGAGGTGGGGAGCGATCAGGTAGGTGCCAGAAAGCACCGCCGTGACGAAAGTGGTGGGGATGCCGGTGAAATAGGGTCCGGGGGCGGTCACGTTGAAGCGGGCCAGGCGATAGGCTCCCGTCAGGAGCCACAGACCGCTGGCCGCGCCGATCAGGGGCAGGGCCACGTGAGGCGCCAACCAGCTGAAGGCCAGCACCGATCCGGCCACGATAAACGAGGTCATATCGGCCAACGAGTCGAGCTGGGCACCAAAAGGAGTGGCTACGTTCCAGAACTTGGCCAGGGCCCCGTCGGCGGCATCGAGCACCACACAGACCAGAAGACACCAGGCGGCCACTCCGGGCAAGCCGGCCATGACCGCCAGCACGGCCAACAGGCCCAGCAGCAGATTGGCGCTGGTACAGCCCGTCACGATATAGAAGTGAAGCTTCAGGGGGTGGGTCGGTCGGACCAGAAGCTCGAATGCCGAGCGAAGCATCTCTTGAGGTTCGCCTCGAAAGGAGAAAACCCTACCCCGACCGCTGCTCGCCCACCAGGCGCAGGGCGGGCTTCAGGCTGTGGCTGCGCTTGCGACGCCGGGAGCGCCACTGGCCCTCGAGGAAGAGAAAGAGAACCGCGATGGCAGCCACAACCACCCCGATGCTCACCCACATCCAGTCGTCGCGAAAAAAGTGAGCGATGACGCCGGCTCCCAGCGCGCCAATACCACTCCCGAGATCGCCGAAACAGGCCACCACGCTCATCCCCAGTCCCCGCTGGCTGCCCGAGCGCTCGACCGCCAGAGTGGAAAGGGCGGGATAGATCATACCGTAGGACAGACCCGCCCCGGCCCCCGCCCCCAGCATCAAGGGCAGGGCCCGCCACCCGGTGGGGCTGAGGAAGCTGAAGAGGATCAACGATCCCCCCTGCATCAGCAAGGCCAGCGGAATGGTGCCGGAGGCACCCAACCGGCTGGCGAGAAAGCCCGAGAAGACCCGGGTCAACACGGCCGCCACGGTGTAACACACGAAGACATAACTGATGCCAGTGAGTCTCTTGGCCTCGATGTAAGGAGCAATGAAGCAGAAGACGCTGCCGATGGCCATGCCCATGGCTACGGCGGCCATGGTCAGCCCGCGCATGCGGGCCGCGAAAGCCATGCGCAGAAAGCCGAAGTTGCGACGATCGTTGGGCAGAGGCACAACTTTCGGCTCGTGCACCAGGTGGGAGAGCAGGGCACCCGCCAGCATCAGACCGGCAGCAGACCAGAAGACGACCGGAAAACCTCCGAAATTCTTCAACTGCTCGGCCAGCACCGGACCGCAAGCCCCGGCCAGCAAGCCCGACACGCCAAAGATCCCCAGCATCTCAGTCAATTTCTGTGGCGGGGCCTGATCGGAGACCCAGGTCCAGGTGGAGGTGAAGAAAAAGGAGAAACCCAGGCCGTGCAGGGTTCGCACCAGCAACATCAGGGGCAGGCTCACGGGCAGGTAGATGTAGCAGAGGATGGAGCCGACCATCAGGTAGGACCCCCAGATGAAAAAGACGCGCCGACCCCAGCGGTCGATACGCCGACCCAGCCAGGGCTGAATCAAGACCGAGATGATCCAGAAAACGGCGTCGGTCGTACCCACCTGCCAGCGGGTCATTCCGGCGTGAGTGAAGTAGAGCGTTAGCAAGAACATGACCGCCTGCCCCGTCATGCAGAGCAGGTTCATCATGCAGGCCTTCCAGAAGTCGGCCGAGTAACCGCGGCCCGGGAGCTTCCTCATCGGATAGAGCCTCTTTGCCCTTGCAGGGCTTTCATCCTTTACCGCAAGTGGCCAGGCAAGACGAGCACACCCGAATTTTTTACGCCTCAGGCAGCCAGATAGCAGCCGGGCCCGGAGGAGAGGTCCATCAGCGCCGTCCGATAAAGCTCGAAGTCGCGCGCTGCCAGGTCAAAGTGCCGGCGCGCCAACCCCAGTCGCTCTGGTTTGGAATCGCGGCAGTAGGCCTCCAGGAGATCGAGAGCCTGACTCAGATTGGCCAGCTCCCCCTGGGCCGATCGCTCGACCGCCTGCCAGCGCAGAAGATAGCTGCGCGGTGCTCGCAAGGGGCGGGGGATCGCGCGTCGCTGGCGCCGCTCGCTCAGATCCCGACGCGCCTGGCTCACCCACCGGCGCAGGGCGCTGTTGCGCAGTCCTCTGCGTTCGATTGAGTCCACGATCACAGGCAGGTAGTCCAGACCGCCTCCCATTTGCCAGGTCCTCCCGACTCGGATGAGGTTCAGTGATTTGACTCTAGCTCGAGCGGGCCGCGCTGTCGGTGCGCGCGACAGGCCGGAGACGGTGATCTCGATCACGAGTTGAAAAAAATTCACTCAACAGGTCTTCGCAAACGTTGTAGTGAAGCCATTGAGGTCTCCGCGGGCGATTGACAGAGCGGACTTCGTGTGGTATAAAGAGTTGGATTCTTTGAGCTTTTATTCCACCCGTTCCCCTGCTCCGGGCCATCCGCGGGCCGGGACGCGAGGAATATTCAACGCCCGGAGAACCGAACAGGAAGGAGGATCAAAGCGTTGCTTCCGCCCCGTGAGGCGGAGCGCATCCACTATGAGCCACGCCGTTTTGGTACTCAATGCAAGTTACGAGTTCCTCAACGTCACCTCTCTCAAGCGAGCGGTCAAGCTGCTCTACAAGGGCAAGGCCGAGGTGGTCGAGGCGGTTGACAATCGAGCGGTGGTATCGCGGCACTTTCGCCTGCCGCTGCCCTCGATCATCCGCATGCTCTACTTCATCCACCGCCCCTTCAAGGAGGTCCCCCTGACGCGCAAGAACATCCTTTTGCGCGACCGGCACGTGTGCCAGTATTGCGGCAAGCCGGGCGACACGGTCGACCACGTGCGACCGCGCAGCCGCAAGGGGCCCGACAGCTGGGAGAACTGCGTCTGTGCTTGCGCGGCCTGCAACCGGCGAAAGAACAATCGCACGCCGGAGGAAGCCAACATGTTGTTGACCCGCAAACCGCGCAAGCCTTCGCATATCCCCTGGCTTTTGATCAAGCAAGACGCTAGCAGAGAGGGCTGGGCTCGCTTCCTGTTCTGGAACATCTCCATCGAGGAAGTGCCTGACTGACTCTTTCAGGGCGCTCGACCGAGAGCCGGACTTTGCTCCGGCTCTCTTGTTTTCGTGCCCCGAGGGGTCTTTTTCGAAAGAGCAAGAAGAGAGCGCCCGTGTGGCAATCTGCTCTCGATATCGCCGGGCTGGTCTTGCTCTTGCCCCTGCTCGTTCCCACCCTCCTGTGGTTGATGCTTG
>QWHO01000276.1 GCA_021404945.1 bacterium CPR1 | reverse complement strand
CTGCTGCTGCTCGCGGGCCTCGATCAACATCTGCTTGAAGATCTCGCTGCTGGCCTGAGATTGCACCGTCTGGAGCAACTCCTGATACATGTCGAAGGCCCGGTGCTGATACTGGATCCATGGATCTTTCTGGGCGTAGGCTTCCATCCCGATGCCGTGACGAAGGCCTTCCATGTTCTCCAGATGGTTCATCCACCCCTCATCGGCCACATCCAGCATGACCTTGCGCTGGAAGTAGGCCAGATCTTCGGCGGGCATTTTGGCGGCAGCCGCCTGATAGTGCGCCTCGACCTGGGGTCGCAACAACGCCTCGAGCTCTTCTTCAGTGAATTTCTTCTTCTTGCCCAGGTCAAGATGGAAAGGAACCCCGTAGCTCTGGCTCAGCTCGGCCAGCGCGTGTTTCACCGCATCGGCCTTCAGGAGGCCGGGCAACTCCACCACTTCGTCTTCTTTCGAGCCCCGCTGGACCCATTCGCGCTCGGCGTGGCTGGAAAAGGCCTGGTGGGCCAGCGAGCGAGGCAGCCAGTCCAGCACCAGATCTCCCATGTCGACTTTCTGATCGACCAGCTTGTCGCGACTTGCGCTGAAAGCCTCGCGCTGCTTGTTGAGGACCTCTCCGTACTTGGTCGTGTCCTTGCGAACCTCGTACCACTTGCCTTCCACCGCTCGCTGGGCGTCGCGCACCATCTCGTCGAGACGCTCGTCGCTGACCCCTTTTCCCTCGGGCACGCCCATAGCGTCGAAAAACTTGGCCAGAGCCGGGCCACCGAAGTACTGCAGCAGCTCGTCCTCCAGCGAGAGCACGGCCAGGCGGTAGCCGGGCTGGCCCTGACGGGCGGGTCGGCCCTCGAGCTGCAGGTCGATGCGCTCGGCCTCGTGGCGCTCGGTCATGATCAAGTGCAGGCCGCCGGTCTCGAACTCCTCGGTGCGTCCATCGAAGTGGGTGGACCCTTCGGGGGGCGGGTCGACCGGCTTGACCCGAATCACGATTCCCGTCGCGCCGTCCTGGATCGCCTGCCCCTCGGCCAGGATCTGGGTGGGCAGGTTGTCGCTGGCCAGCCAGTCTCGGACCTGCTCGGCATCCCGGGGCTTCTCTACATCCACCACCACGAACTCGCCCTGCTTGCAGGCGACCTCGGCCTTCATGGCCAGCAGCTTGTAGTTAACGAGGTCTGGCTTGATGTCCACGCCCCGGCCGGCCATGTTGGTGGCCAGCGTGACCATGCCCGAGCGTCCGGCGTCGGCCAGGATGCGCGCCTCTTCGTCGGTGTTGTCCTGCACTCGCTCGGCGTTGAGCACCTGATGGTAGATACCGCGCTTGGCCAGCAGGTGAGACAGGTACTTGTTGGCCGGGATCGAGCGCGTGCCGACGAGCACGGGCCTGCCTTCCCTGTAGAGCTCGCTCACCCGGTCGGCCACGAATTCGAACTTCTCCTGCATCGTGCGGAAGATGATGTCGTGGTCTGTCTTGAGAGCCTTGGGCTTGTTGGTCGGGATGGCCACCACATCCAGCTTGTAGGCCTCGAAGAACTCCGATGCCGCCGACATGGCCGTACCGCTCATTCCAGCCAGATGAGGATAGCGCCGGAACAGATCGGGGTAGGTGATCGAGGCCTGGGTGCGCTGGTAGGGCTGGATGGTGACTCCCTCTTTGGCCTCCAGCGCCTGGTGCAGACCATTGGTGAAGCGACGCCCGTCCATGGTGCGACCCTTGAAGACGTCCACGATCTGCACCTGGTCGTTGACGGCCAGGTAGTCCTGATCTTTCTCGTAGAGGGCGTTGGCCATCAGGGCATTTTGCAGGAAAAAAACCCGGCGCACGTTGTCCAGGCTATACAGGCTGTAGCTTGGAGCCGTCCCGCGCAACGCGTCGATGTCGGCCTGGGCCTGCTGCTTTTGCTCCTCGGTGCTGGCCGTGCGAAGAAGGTTCTGGGCCTGGACAAGTTTCTGGGCCGCCTGGGCGGCCTTGTGGGCCTGATCGAAGGCTCGACTGGCCGCCTGCACCTCTTCCATGGGAGTTCCAGGGGGCAACGACCTGAGTTTGAGAGCAGCCTGGCCTTTCTTCTCGTCCGCATCCACCGCGGCCAGCATGCACTCCACCCGGTCGAGTCCCTCATCGGTGACGTAGGCGTAGTGGTCCTTCTGGTTGGTCTTGAAGTCGCGTCCCGGCTCGAGCGATTTGACCAGGATGTCGAAGATGCGGTGCTCGTCGCCAGCCGCCTGGGACAGCGAGGAAAGGATCAGCGGGGTGCGGGCCTCGTCAATGAGGATCTCGTCCACCTCGTCTACCAGGGCGAAGTGAGGCGCGCGCTGCACCCTTTGCCCCGGCTCTCGGGCCGATTGATCACGCAGGAAATCAAAGCCCAGCGAGTGATTGGTGATGTAGGTCACGTCGCAGGCGTAGGCTTTCTTCTTGCCCTCATTCTCGACTCCCTCGTGCACGCAGCCCACCGTCAAGCCTAGAAGCTCGAAGGCCGGTTTCATCTGCTCATAGTCGCGCTTGACCAGATAGTCGTTGACCGTTACCAGGTGGGCTCCCTTGCCGGTCAGGCCATAAAGGTAGAGCGGCATGACGGCGGTCAGGGTCTTGCCTTCGCCGGTCTTCATCTCAGAGATGCGGCCTTCGGTCATGGCCAGCCCGCCCTGCACCTGCACGTCGTAGGGACGCATCTTCAGAACCACCTGGGCAGCCTTGCGGGCCACCGCAAAGGCCTCGATCTTCATGGAGTCGAGGCTCTGGCCGTCAGCCAGACGTTTGCGGAAGTCGGCCGTTCTTGCCTGCAGCACCTGACGGGCGGCCTCCAGGTCGATGTCGCCCGTCTGGCCGGCTGCCCGAAGCTCGGCGGTGCGAGCCGCGATCTCGGCATCGAGCCCGGGCTCGAGATCGTTGACCTTCTTCTGCTCAGCCTGAACCTGCTTGAGCGGGTCGGTTCCCACGATGCTGAGGAAACCCAGGCCGATGCGCTTGGCGGCCCGAATCGCATTGGAAAGAACCTGGAGGAGCCCGGGTCCTCTGGGGAGCTCAACCACGCGCGAGGCAGCCGGGGCCGCTTCAGGAAGGAGAGACGCTGGGGCCTGGGGCGGAGTGGGAGAAGAAGGCGGGCTCGAGCCGGCCGCTTCCAGAGGCGCTACTGCGGGCTCGTCAAATTGCGCCAGCGTGGTCGGAACCACTGTTGGCGTGACCACTGGCTGAGCCGGAGTCGCAACTGGCTCGGGCGGGGGAGCAGTTTCGGTCGGGCGCTGGTCGTCCGTCCTCTTGTTTCGGGGGCGGGCCGATTGGGTGAACTGGTCGTCCGGAGCAGCCACCTCGGGCTCTCCCGATCTCGGCTGGCCAGAGGCAGGCTGCGGCAAGCTCGCAACCAGCGGGTCGAGCGCGCGAAGCCTCATGTCCATTGCGAAAGGCAAGACTTTCCCAAGATGGTGCTATCCTAGCATGACAATCCACTCGGATTTGTAAACAGGATGTTAACGACTCGACAAGGAAGGGCACGGCCCATGAGTTTGCACCGGGGCACGGCTCTGATGATGGAGGGCCGCTACGACGAGGCTTTGAGCGCATTCGAGGCGGCTGTCCATGGCCAGCCGAAGGCGGCCGGGCCGCTCATCCAACAGGCTCTGTGCCACCTGGCCCTGGGCCAGCCCGGGCCGGCCGACGGCCTGTTGACCCGGGCCCTCGAGCTCGAGCCAGGCAATCCGGCCCCCCATCTCTTCGCGGGTCTCTGTCGATCGGACCTGGGCGACCAGGAGGCGGCCGAGCTCTGTCTGCAGGCGGTCAAGAAGCTCTCTCCCCACCACCAGGCGGTGGATACCGTGCGGGCCATCCTCAACCTGCGCCGGGGCAACCTGGAAAAAGCCATCGCCTACCTGGGAGGCCATCCCGACCTCTCGCTCTCCTCCCCCATCATCAGCCGCCTCGTACTGGAGGTCGAGCGCCGGCTGCTGCCGGCCGAGATCCCTCTTTTGCGCCGGGCCAGAGCCCGGATTCTGACCCCGAAGGAGGAGAAGGCGCCCCCCTCGCCTGGTCTGTCGGGGTTGGCGCGCTCCCTGGGCGCCTGGCGCGCCCAGTCGTCAGGCCGCAAGCAGGTAGAAAGAGCCATGCGCACCCCCCCCGGCTCGGAGCGCCGGAGCGCTCTGATGAGCCGGGCCGTGGCCAAGCTGCGCTCGGCACGCGATGCCGACCCCTCTCAATTTCGGGCCGACTTCTACCTGGCCGAGGCGCTCTTGTACTCCAGTCGACCGGGCGAATCAGAGGAAGCGCTGCAAGAGAGCCGCGAGGGGTTCTTGATCTCCTGGCAGCACGAAGGGGAAAACCCCTACCTGCTCTACTACCTGGGTCGGGTCACCCTGCTCCTGGGCGAGGTGGAGGCCTCCATCGAATACTTCGAGCGCGCTCTCTCCAAGTTTGCCAAGTTCCCCGAGGCCCACTACGGCCTGGGTCAGAGCTGGCTGCTCAAGGGCGACTCCAACCGGGCCCGAGACTATTTCGCTCTAGCACTGCGCTCGGATACCTTCATCATGCGTGACCGTCTGTTCGAGTTGATCAGCCGTTACGAAGCTGACCGGGGCTCACTCGACGGGTCCATGCCCGAGTGGGAGCCGGAGCCAGAGCTCGCTCTGACCGAAGTCGGGCCTGAGTCCGAGGGCCCGCCCGGGCCTCAGGCCCCCCAGCCGGAGCCCGAAGCCCACCCGGTTAACAGCGGGCCGGACACAGAGAGCCCGCCTGAGCCAGGGCCCGAGACCCTCCCCGTTGAGAAGGCTTCAACCTCCGAGGGGCTCTCGGAGAAGCCTCTGTAACATCGAGGCAACAAGATTCAACCCCACCCCGTGCTAGGATGACCCCCGGGGAAATCTGCGGGTGAAAGGATCCAGGGGCTCGTGCAGCTTTCGGCTTACAATGCTGGACATTCCAACTCGGCGTTCCGGCTGCCCAGCCCGGCCGCCCGCGAGGAATCCGGCGCCGCCCAGATGGATCTGCCCTTTCTGGCCCTCTCCGGTGGCGACAGCTACAACGGAGTGGTGGAGGGCACCAACGAGCGCCAGAACCCCTTCATCGTCGTCCCCAAGGATCTGCTCACCCGGGCCAAGACGCCCCATCAGGTGGTGCAAGACCTCTCCCGCCTCAACGTCCCGGTCAACGCCGAAATCCCTCTGATCAACGGCTATACGGTGGTGATGAACGAAGACGAGCGACGCCGCGTCGAGCAGGCCGGCTATCAGGTCATGCCTGACCTGGCGGACAAGTTCCTCTTGCCCAGCCCCTGGGAGCGCAAGCCCGAAGAGAACGTCGAGGCCATCGCCACCGAGCCGGCCGCCCCCACCACTCCCCGGGTCACCCTGACCGAGCCGCGCTACGCCTCTCCCCTGACCCAGCAGTTCACCGGTCGCGGCGTCGGGATCGCCATCATCGACACGGGCATTTATCCTCATCCCGACTTTAATTTCCCCCACAGCCGGATCGTGGCCTTCCAGGACTTTGTCAACGGCAGCACGCTCGCTTACGACGACAACGGCCACGGCACCCATACGGCCGGCGATGCGGCTGGCAACGGCTTTCTGTCGGAAGGCCTCTATCGGGGGGCCGCCCCCGAGGCGAACCTCGTGGGCGTGAAGGTGCTCGACAAGAGCGGCAACGGGACGACCTCCAATATCCTCAAAGGCATCAACTGGGCGGTCGAGAACAAGAAGCAGTACAACATTCGGGTCATCAACCTCTCGCTCGGCTCGAGCCAGCGCTGGGCTCACCGCCGTCAGGACCCCATCCAGCAGGCCGTCGAGAAGGCGGTGGATGCGGGTATCGTGGTGGTGGTCTCGGCCGGAAACGAAGGGCCCTACCCGGGCACCATCAGCGCCCCGGGTGATAACCCCCGCGTGATCACGGTGGGCGCCCTGGACGACCGCAACACCCCCGACCCCTCCAGTCTCAGCGGGAAGCGGGTGGTGGCCAGCGGGGCTGCCAGCGTGGAGCCCGGCGCTCGGGAAGTGCTGGTGCTCATCCCCGTCGTCCCGCCGGGCGACTGGGACGTCCAGGCCTTCGGCAGGGACTCCCAGGGCCTGGTGGTCGCCGCTTCCGATCCCACCCCCCTCATCATCGGTTTCGAGGCACTGGTGGTCACCCTGGAGCTGCTTCAGGGAAGCGCTCCTCTGATTCAGAGCCTGACCCTGGCGCCTCTTGCCCCCAGCATCGCCTCGGGCACCACGCAGGCCTTTCAGGCCACCGATGAGCGCGGTCAGAACGTGACCGGTCAGGTGAGCTGGAGCTCTTCCGACCCGGCCGTGGCCAGCATCGACGCCAGCGGCCTGGCCTCCGGTCTTGCGCCGGGCACGACCACCATCACCGCAGCGCGCAACGGGGTGCTGGCCACCACCAGCCTGACGGTGACCGCGGCCACGCTCACGACTCTGGCCATCACCCCCCTCACCCCTTCCGTGCCGGCCGGCCTGACCCAGCAGTTCAGCGCCACCGGCACGTTCTCAGACGGTTCCGTCCAGGACCTGACCGGTCAGGTCACCTGGAGCTCGAGCGCAGGCGCAGTGGCCAGCGTCGATCCGGCCGGCCTGGCGACCACGCTGACCCCGGGAGTGACCGACATCGGGGCTGCCTTGAACGGGGTCAGCGCCTCGACGACGCTGACCGTGACTGCTGCCCTCCTGCAGTCCCTGGCGGTGACCCCGCTCGACCCGAGCTTTTTCTCCTCCGGCCGGGCGCGCCAGTTCACCGCCACCGGCACCTTCTCGGATGGCAGCGTGGCCGACGTGACCGAGCAGGTCAGCTGGACCTCCACCAATCCGGCCGTGGCGAGCGTTTCGGATGTTGCTGGCACGCGCGGGCAGATGCGTACCAGCGGCGTTGGCGCCGTCACCCTCCAGGCCACGGCGGGTGGGATCGGGGCCTCCACGAATGTGACCATCACCTCCGACCCGCTGGTGCGCTTGCTGGGCGAGCAGAACTTTCCGGTGGGCCAGGGAGCCCAGGCGATGACCACGGGCGACTTCAACGCTGACGGCATCCTCGACATCGCCACGGGCAACGTGAACGCCGACAGCGTCTCCGTGCTGCTGGGAAATGGCGACGGCACGTTCTTGCCGGCCCAGGACTTCCCCACTCAGGTCTTTCCTGACGGCGTGAGCGCAGGCGACTTCAACGGCGACGGCCGCCTGGACCTGATCGCCTCGAACAGCAACTCAGACACCGTTTCGGTGCTGCTCGGCAATGGGAACGGCACCTTCCAGACCGCTCTCAATTCGACCACCGGGGTCGGGTCGAGCCCGACCGGGGTGGCGCTCGGGGATGTGAACGGCGATGGGCGACTCGACGCCGTGACCGCCAACTTTGGCCTGGACCAGGCTGCCGTTCTGCTCGGGAACGGCGACGGCACTTTTCCCGCCCCCCTACCTGTCGGCGTCGGCAACGCCCCCGACGCCATCGAGCTGCTCGACCTGAACGGTGATGGACTGCTCGACCTGGCCACCTCGGACTTCGGCGGCGACGAGGTCTCCACGGCGCTGGGGAACGGCGACGGCACCTTCCAGCCGGCCCAGAGCTTCGGGGTCGCCAATGCTCCCGATGACCTGGCTTTCGGGGACTTCAACGGGGACGGCGTGCCTGACCTGGTCACCGCCAACGGGTCCACCGATGACGGCTCGGTCTTCATCGGCAACGGCGACGGCACGATGCAGCCGGCCGTGACCCTGGTTCTGCCGGCCGGCTCTCAGCCCTTCGCGGTGGCGGTGGGAGACATCAACGCCGACGGCCGGCTCGATCTGGCCTTCTGCAATCTCTCCCTGGCCACCGCCTCCATTTTGCTCGGGAACGGCGACGGCACCTTCCAGGCTCCCCAGAGCTTCGCCATCGGGTTCGGTCCAGCGGCGGTGGGGCTGGCCGACCTGAACGGGGACGGCTGCCTGGATCTCTTCACCGCCAACCTGGGTTTCCCCGACGACGTGGCGGTGCGGCTGCAGGACCCGGTCAGCCCGTAGCCGTCAGAGGTGGTCGCCGATGCTGTCGACCAGAAAGCACCCCTGGTCGTAATGGCCGAAGATGCGCAGTCGCTCCAGGCGTAGAGCCTCATCAGGGTTGAGCTACCAGCTCTCCACGCTGGACGGAGTCTGCGAGCAGCACAGCCTCGCCCGCTCGGAGTTGGCTAGCTCATGGAGAATCGGCAATCTGCATTTTCAAATTGTCAGTTTCTGAGTAGTTCACCTCGCAGACGCTCAGGCACCGGTTCCGGCAGCCTCCACTGGATGGTAATCGGTTTTTCGCCAGTCCAGTCCGCGAACTCGACATCGCCACAGTAGATAAACGGGTCACGCTTCTTTGCCCTGACGAAGAGATGGACCGATAAGCCCTGCTCTTGATGCGATCGCATCGACTGACCATCCTTACTGGCCTGGGTTGTTCTATTTTGGCTCTGCCATTGGAATCTCTCTGGACCCAGGAATCGGTCCTCATACTGGTGCTCCTTTGATAGGTCCCCTTTGGCAAGGGTGACCAGCAGAAAGATGTGCTTGCCGCTGCGGACATAGCCCTGATTCCACGACCCGGTGTTAAATGTCTGGCCAAAGAGCTCGGGAATCTGCTCGCGGGAGTATCGTTTCCAGAGAACTGCCGTCCCACGCCCGCTGAGACCGACCGGGGAAAGGTGCCAGAGGTCATCTTGCAGTTGGAAGACCACCTGGTGTCGGGTGCCAGGTTGGCCAGCATCGGGACCGAACCAGCCTCGCAGAATGCCCGGGAGGCGGTTTGTATCCC
>QWHO01000765.1 GCA_021404945.1 bacterium CPR1 | reverse complement strand
CAGGCGAACTCCTCCTCGCGCCGCCAGAACAGACGGATCGGCCGGCAGGGCAGGGCCATCTCCCCGGCCGGGGATCGGTCGATAGCGCTCCGTTTCGGAGGTGCCTGTCAGGAGCAAGTGGCGGAGGTTCTGCTTTGCTGCCAAGCTCGCTATTCTCCCGATGGAGTGCGTCGGAGAAAGGCTTTTCGCTCTGCCAGTGCCTTCTCAATCTCGTCCCCCGTAAGGAACTCTCGATCCTGGATGATCATATCCTTGGCCGACTCTTCGCACGCACGGGTTATCTCGGCATAGCTCAATCCTTCAGCCGCGGCGATCAGCCGAGGCCAGTCGGGATCGTGCAGTTGAAAAGCAGCGAGCCTGGCCTTCAGTGTTTCGAGAATTAGCTCTTCATCGGGAAGGCGGAATTCCAGCACGTCGTCGAAACGGCGGTACAAAGCCGCGTCGAGGAGCTCCGGGTGGTTTGTGGCAGCCACGATCAAGCTATCCGAAGCATCCATTTCCAAGAACTGCAGAAAGCTGTTCAGGACGCGACGAATCTCCCCGACGTCGTTGCCGGCTGCTCGGCGTGAGCCGATGGAGTCAAACTCGTCAAAAAAGTAAACGCCCCGAGTGCTGGCGAGGGCATCGAAGACCATCCTGAGTTTGGCCGCCGTCTCTCCCATGAACTTCGTAATCAGGCTGTCGAGCCGGACCACGAAGAGCGGCATTCCAAGCTCACCGGCGAGAACTCCGGCCGCCATCGTCTTGCCAGTTCCTGGTGGGCCCAGCAGCAAAAGGCGCCGACGGGGGCCCAGACCATGGGCGCGGAGCTTCCCCACCAGCCTGTGCTCTTCGATCAGGCGCATGATCCGCATCAGGATGCTTGGCTCCAAGACCATGTCGGACAGTCTCAACTTGGGATACGATACGGAGAAAAGGGCGGCCAGCTCCCCGCGCGGCTGGGCCAGCGGCACGAGCTTGGCGCCTCGGGTTCCCGGAGGTCGTGCTCGGGCCTGATCCACCAGGTCGCGCAGGTCCTGGGCCAACTTGCCATGCCCACGACGTGCCTCGTGGGCGGCAAGCTGGAGCGCGACGGCGTAAAAGTGCTCGTCGTCACCCAACGCGTGACTTCGCAATAGAGCCTTTAGTTGCTCGCCGCTCGCCATGTTACCCGCCTCTAGGACCAGACTTCTCGCACCGAGCAGGGGTTTCTTGCTGGAGGGCCGCGAGAGGTGGGCGCCTTTCGGACAATCCAATCTGCAGACCTGTGGAACACGCGTGCGAGCGAGAGATCAAAGGACCGGCGGAAACCATGAATTCTCAGTCTCTGCGACGGGTTCGGTCCGACGGTTCGCTTGGAGAGCGGGTTAGCTGAGTTTTTCCGTCCCGCTCCTCGGTCGGTGAAGGAAGACGTTGCCCGCGACCTTTTCCTCTGTCACGGCTGGCTCTCGGACGACGATTCTCCACAAACCACTTGTAGTGCTCCGTCACCTGACCGGGGAGAGCAGGATAGTGGATCGGGACGTCGGGCGGCTCGGACCGCAGCAGCTCTACGAGCGCTTCGCGCACGAGACGAAGCCCAGGCTCAAGCTTCTCGCCCCTGTCTTGGGCCGCCTGGAATCCCTTCACGAGACTGTCGAGCGGAT
>QWHO01000764.1 GCA_021404945.1 bacterium CPR1 | reverse complement strand
GGCGCCCACGGTTCCGGCGCCACAGACGGTGATCATCAGCTCCATCCTCCACCGTAGAAGTAGTGGTATTCCTCGGCCGACATCCCCCGCTCGCTGATGAGCGAGACCAGCGAGGTCAGGTCATGCTGGCGGTCGGTATTGGCCAGGCAGATCCCGGCATGCTGCAAGTTGAGCTGGCGGTCCACCAGTGAGGTGATCTGCCGGCCCTGGCGCTCCCAGGTGACCTGGTAGCCGTTGGCCACGCTCACCCAGCCGAGCAGCCGTCCCCCGGCCATCTCCACCGCCCGGGCCAGCACCAGGCCGGGGTCGTTTTGGGAGCGGGCCCGGGCCAGGCCGGGTTTGAGGCTCGGGACCGGCTTACCCTGCTCGAGCGCCTCGCGCCAGCGTCGAGCCTTGCCTGTCCGGCCGCTGGCCAGTCCCAGGCTCCACCAGCGCAGTCCCCCGTCCACCACCCGCAGGGCGTCGAAGACGGCCCCCTGGTCGACCAGCGTCACCAGCAACTCCTTGCGCCCCGGGCCAGCCGCCTTCCAGAGGCCGCTCTTGAGCTCTTCCAGAAGGTGGACCACCTGGCGGGGCCGCCCTGGAAACGCCCGCTCGCGCTCCCAGGCGGCCGCCGGCCGCAGGAAGCTGGCCTGCTCGTCCGCCAGTCGCCAGAGGCCCCAGCCCTGAGAGGGGCCGGAGAGCACCGGCACCTCCCAGAGCAAGCCGTCCTGCCAGACGGGAATCTTGCCCCCGTCGAAGCGGGGTGCCACCAGCTCACAAGATCTCATAGGTCTCGGGGTCGAACTGGGGCGGCAGGCTGTCGATGTCCGAGCGCTGATAGAGAGGACAGGCAAGCACCTCCTCCACCAGCTCGCGATGCTCGCCGGCGCACAGCATGGGCACCACGCTGGGCAGGTTGTAGTAATCGCCCGTGAAGTTGATCACGGTGAGGTTCACGCCGGAGCGCACCAGCTCGTCCCAGAAGGCCTTGCCGGCCCCGCCCACGCGGATCCAGATCACCTTCACCGGACGGCCATGGCGCTTCTCCATTGCCTTCAGCTCCTGAAGGAACAGGGGATTGGTGTTCTCCTCGCCGTCGGAGACCAGCACCACCTGCTCGATGGGACGATCCTTCAGCTTGGCCAGCGAGACGCCGATGGAGGTGGCGCCCGCGGCCCGGATGCGCCGGAAGGCCTCGGCCCAGGCTTTGAACCCGGTGCCATTGGGCTTGACCGTGAACGAGTGCGAGTCGAACGCCTCCACATCGAGCTCGGCGTCACAGATGGTGGAGCAAAGCGCCGCCAACAAACGCCCGATCTCGATGCACTCTTGCATGCTGCCCGACTTGTCCACCAGCAGGGCCGTGTGGGCCTTGATGCGTCCCCGGCCACGCAGGCGCTGGCCGATCATCTCCATCATCTTGTCGGCCATGTCCGGGTCGGGCGACACCTTCTGCAGGGCCACCAGGGCTTTGAACTCGGCCACCCGCGACTCGGTCACGGCGTGCTCGAGCTTGCCCAGCACCGTCCTGCGGATGCGCTCGTGGGCCAGCCCGCCGCGCTTCTCGATGAAGCTCAGGTTGGTGATCAGCTGGGGAGGCGTCATCACCTCCACCAGCGCCTCCAGCACGCTGGGAGTGTAGTTG
>QWHO01000275.1 GCA_021404945.1 bacterium CPR1 | reverse complement strand
ATGGTCGACCTCAATCTGGCCCGCACCGTCAATGACTCCCATAATGACGGCGTGCGCTTCGGCTCGGGCCTGGTGCCCCTGCCGGCCGTGCCCTTCACCGGGCCTGGCGCTCCGCCGGTCTCCACCTCCTCCTGGCTCGACACGCGCACCAATACGGCGCGCACCTTCGTCGGTCCCCAGGAAGAAGTCACTTTCGGTCTGCACGCCGACGGCCAGGTGGTGGAAGACATCGACCTGCGCCTGTTTGGGGAGTATGCCCACTCGAACTACAACCCGGATCGCCAGGGGAACCTGTTCTCGACCACGGTTTCGGGCAACCTTTACCGGCTGGGTATCAGCGCTGCCCCCATGGAGCGGCTTTACCTGAGCTTGCAGTATCAGCATACGGACCCGACTTACGACCCGTTCATGATCGCCTATCCGACCTCGCCTGCCATTCCGGTCTTCCTGCCCTACGGAACCTACTACTCGGCTTACTACCAGTTGCATGACTACCTGAACTACCCGAACAATCGCAAGGGCGTCCAGTTCAACGGAAGCTACGCCTGGAATGAGGACCAGTGGAACAAGAACGGTAAGACCTCGGTGTTCGTCAACTACCAAAATTTGCAGCAGGTCAAGGCCACCACTCCGGCCCAGGTGCAGACAGTGGGCAACATCGAGCCGCTCTTCCCGATGCTCCAGGCTGGCGGCACCCAGCTCGGCAAGGTCGAGTCCTACGGCGCCGGTTTCCGCCACGAGTTCGACAACCAGTTGCAACTCGGAGCCGACTACTTCCGCTACAATCTGCGGCGTGGCGGCCCGGCCATCGACGCGATGAGCCTGACCGAAGACGTTTACAAGCTGTCTCTGGCCTACCCGATGTTCGAGGACATCGATATTCGCGGTGGCTTCTGGTATCTTGACTACCGCGGATTCAGCGGGGTGCTGAACACCAGCTTTACCCAGGCCATTCCCAACATCGGACTGGACTTTGAGCTCTCGCGCGATACTCGAGTGTCGCTCGACTACCGCTACCTCGATTTCCAGCAGCGGGCCTTTGCCGGTGGCAACTACAGCGCCCACCAGTTCATGGCTGAGATGAAGGTCGACTTCTAAATTAGCAGGTTAATGCAAAACCGGTTGTGGTGTCGAAGCAAAGCCCCGCCACCACAAAGAGTCCGGCTCCCGTGAAAATGGGTCGCCCTTTCCGGGGCGACCCATTTTCGTGCGTCTAAAGAGAGTATTTGATGGAGCTTCCTCGATGGGCCCGAGAGGTCAGAGAACGAAGCTTGAGTTGCCGTTCCTTTGCATCTCGGCCAACGACATGGGCTGCTCGAGCCAGGCCAGGCTGTTCAGCCCGCTGTCGATCAGCAGCTCGCCGTGCTCAGGCGCCGTCAGGCAGGCCGAGTTACGGCCCGAGGCGCTGCTCATCAAATACTGATTGGATGAGTTGACGCGAAGGTTGTTGTTGTCGATCATCGCACGCCTCCCTGCTCGCAGATTGCTGTAGTTGTAAACTACCAGTCGACCCTGAAAAAATGCTGAAAGATCGGGTCGACCGCTCCTGTCGTCGCTGACTGTCGACCGCTCCTGTCGTCGCTGACTGTCGACCGCTCCTGTCGTCGCTGACTACTGGCTATGCTCGAGTAAGAACTCGTAGCTGTAGATCCCGGTGGAGTGGCGATCGTTCCAGTCAAAGCGCAGGGCATAGCGCCCTACCGGGTGCACCTTCAAGATGACTGCCTGCTGCACGGTCGGGGCGGGCCCGCTCAGGACGCGCAGCCCCGTCGGGTTTTTCATCTTCTCGCGCTCGGCGCGGCAGGAAGCGCAGGGGCACTCCCGTCGCAGGTCGGCCATGGAATGCATGGTGGTCCGCCCGTCACTCCACATCAAACGAAGCAGATCCTGGGAGGGCTCGATATCGTAGTCCACCGGCTCCATGAGCGGGCGTTCGCGCCCGGCCGGGCGCAGGTCCTCCCGGGCCGGGCTGAGCGAAGCGCACAGGTCGGGCCCGGAATTTGCCCCAGGATGAAGGGCCAGACTTCCTGGCGCTCAAGATTTCTGGAAAGACTTTTGCGCGTTGCTCAAGAAGCCGCCCCCGTGAGGCTTTCGCTGGACCATTTGCCCCTGGCCGATCATCCAGCCCTCTTCGGCTCTGATCATACTCACGGGTTAGTGGGGGCGGCCGAGGAGGCGGTCGGCGTGACCACCTGGTGGCGCACCGACCAGGGGGTCGAGCAGCGCTCGGAAGACTTTCAGCCCTTTCTCTGGCTGAGCCAGAGCGAGCTGCTTGAGGGCTGCAGCGCCCGTTTCGAGCTTGTGCCGCTGTCCGGGGAGGGCCTTTTTCGCTTCCTGGTCCGCTGCCCTGATATGAGCGAGCTGCGCAAAGTGAGCCGCCACGTCGCCAAAGCCTGCGGGCACTCCCCCGCGCACCAGCAGTCCCCCCAGATCTTCAGCCCCGATGTCATCCACCAGTACCTGCTCTGGACCGGGCGCACTTTCTACCGTGGCATCGCCTTCGAGGAGCTGCGCCGGCTGGCCATCACCATCGAAACCGACCTGACCGAAGGGTTCGAGTTCTCCTCGCCCGACCGAGACCCGATTCTGGCCATCGTTTTGCGCGAGCCGACCGGCTGGGAGACCGTGCTCAGCCTGGATGAGCTGACCGAAGAGGAGATGCTGGAGCGTTTCGTGGCCATGGTGCGAGAGCGCGACCCGGACGTCATCGAGGGCCACGATCTGTTCAAGACCACTCTGCGCTACCTCTACCGTCGTTCCAAACAGCTTGAGATTCCGTTGGATCTGGGCCGGGATGGTAGCCCTGCGCGCTATCAGATCTCGCGCATGTTCATCGCCGAGCGCACTCTGGATTATCCGCGCTGGGAGATTCGCGGCCGCGATCTGCTCGATCTCTGGATCCTCACCCAGCTCTACGACGTCTCCGAGCGCGACCTGCCCTCCTATGAGCTGCGCGAGGTCGCCGACCACCTGGGAGTCGGAATTCCCGAATCCTCCTGGCTCTCGCCGCCCGAGCGGGCCGGACTGTTCCACAACCGGCCCGACCGGGTGCTCGCTCAGGCTCGCCAGGACGCCGGCCTGATTCTGGAGGTGGCCCGGGTGCTGGCCTACCCCTACTACCTGCAGACTCAGATCTTCCCCTACGGCTATGAGCATGTTATCTTGCGGGGCAACGCCACCCGCATCAACTCGCTCTTCTTGCGCGAGTATTTGCGTCGGCGCGCCAGCCTGCCGGCACGGCCCGGCGTGCAGGAGTTCGCCGGTGGACTGACGGCCCAGGAGCACGCCGGAGTGGCCCGCGGGGTGCTGCACTGCGACGTGGCCTCGCTTTATCCGTCCTTGATGGTGGAGCACGAGCTGTGGCCCCGGGGCGACACGCTGGGGGTGTTTCGATGGCTGCTCAGCGACCTTCGCAATTTTCGCCTGGAGGCCCGCCGCCTGCACCGCGCCAGTCAGGCCCCAGAAGAGCGCCAATTCTACAACGCTCTCCAGACCATCTTCAAGATCCTGATCAACTCTTTCTACGGCTACCTGGGCTTTGCTCAGGGTAACTTCAGCGACTTCGAGCAGGCCGCCCGGGTCACGTCCGAGGGCCGCCAGTTGCTCACCCGGATGATCGAGTGGCTGAAGAGCCGCGGGGCCACCATCCTGGAGGTGGACACCGACGGGGTCTACTTCGTGCCTCCCCCCGAGGTGCAGGGCAAGTCGGCCGAGGAGGCGCTGGTCCAGGCTCTGAACGCCGAGTTCCCGGCCGGCCTGCAAGTCGAGCTGGACGGTCGCTATGTCGCCATGTACTGCCACAAAATGAAGAACTACGCCCTGCTCGATGAGGCCGGCCAGTTGACCGTCAAGGGCTCGGGCCTGCGCTCTCGCAGCCTGGAGCCCTATCTACGCAAGTTTGTCGAGCAGATGCTCCGATTGGTTCTGTCCGGCCACGGGGAGCAGGTGGAGCAGCTCTACCGCGAGACCCTGGAGGCCCTGCAGCAGCGCAGGGTTCTGGTGCGCGACCTGGCCCGCACCGAGACCCTGTCCGAGTCACCCGAGGCTTATCGCAAGAAAACCGGGGCTGGCTCGCGCAACCGGGCCGCCGCCTACGAGCTGGCTCTGGCCGCTGAGCGAGGCTACGTGGCCGGAGACTCGGTCAGCTACTACATTACCGGCCAGAAAGCCAGCGTGACCGCCTACAACAACTGCAAGCGCGTGGTGGAGCACGATCCGGCCAGCCCGGACGAGAACGTGGCCTACTACCAGAAGAAGCTCAGCGAGCTTTATCAGAAGTTCGTGCCTCAACTGGTCGACCGCTCCTGTCGTCGCTGATGGGTCGACCGCTCCTGTCGTCGCTGACGGGTCGACCGCCCCTGCAAGTTTGGGCCTGAAACGTGACGCATGATCACTGAAGTCTGAGCCCACCTGCCTTACGCTTGGTCTATGAGACACAAGATCAAAGACCAGGTGGACATCGACTTCAAAGCCATCCCTCGCAGGGTCGCCCAGATCGAGCGGATGACTACACCCGCCTCCCTGCCGCCCCACCTCCGGATTGGGCTCGAGCGCTATGCTCGGCTCTACTTGGCCTTGAACTCCAGCACGCCCTCCCAGCCTTCGGGAGCGCCTTCGTCCATCAGCTGGTAAGCCCGGCGCGTCAGAAAGCTTCCCACCGGGTCTTCCAGGGGCACCTGGCGCAGCGAGCCCAGGGCGTCCATGAAACGGCCTTCGGTAAAGAGCGCCTCGCCCGCCTCGTAGGCGGTCACCTCGTCGCCTGAGAGGCCGCTGCCACCCAGCTCGACCGGCACGACCAGCTCGTGCAAGAGCAGCGCCTCGGCCATTCCGGCCGGACGGATGCGGCCCACCCGCCGACACAGCACCTCCTGGCCCAGCGAGGCGCGCACGTCAGCGGTCATGAGCACTGGCACGCCGATGTACTTGGTCAACCCCTCCAGGCGCGAGGCCTGGTTGACCACCCGGCCCATCACGCCATACTTGATCTGGTGGCGGGCTCCGATCTGTCCGGCCACCACCTCGCCACAGCCGATGCCCATGCCGCACCGCATGACCTGGCGGCGCCCTCCTGGGGCCTGGGTGCCGAAGGGCACGTCCAGCCCGTGCAGCTTCTCCAGAATGGTTCGGGCCGTGCGTACCGCCCGCAGGGAATGATCCTCACAGGCCATGGGCGCGCCCCAGCAGGCCAGCATGGCGTCCCCCTGATAGTCCACCACGATCCCCTCTTCCTCGAAGACGGCCCCCGTCACCATGGTCATGACCTCGGTCAGGGCGTCGTGGTGCTCGAGCATCTTGTCCAGGTCCTGAGACCCCTCGTCGGCCTTCTCCGTGGCCCGAGAGAAACCGCGCAGGTCGAAGAAAAGCACGGTCACTTGCCGACGGGCCGGATGCAGGATTGCCTCCGAGCCTCGCTGGAGCAGCAGCTTGCGCAGGGCGGGCGAGAAGAACTGGCCCACCTGGCCTTCGAGCTGGTGCATCTGGCGCAGCACCAGGTAGTGAGCCAGGGTCTCGGCCACCAGGTCGACCAGCACGCGCTCTTGCTGGCCGGGCTGGTCCTCGGTGCCCATGGTGAGCGTGCTGCCCATCTCGCCCCCCCAGGCATAGAGTGCGTAGTCGGTGCCGGGCACAGGGGCGGCCAGGGCCCAGGTCATCTGGGCCTGGACGGTGAGCCCTTCGCCCCCACCCGCGTCCTCCCAGAGGTGGAGCGAGGTCTCCTGGCCTTTGAAAGCGGAGCGGAGCAGTCGTCGACTCGGTGGGAGCGGACGGCTCATGGCCATGGGCTGGTAGGAGTGGAGCACCTGGTAGAAGTCGCCCTGGTCTTGCTCGAGCCGCTCGGGCTCGATCTTCAGGGCCATCACCGTGCTGGCCCGGGGCAGCACTCCGGCCAGCACTTCCAGCGCCCCCTCCCACTGGCCCTGCTCGTCGGTGGCCCGCTTGAGGCGGGGCAAAAGGCGGGTCATGGCGTGCAGGCACTCGCGGGCTTGACGCTCGCGCGCCCCCTCGCGACTGGAGTGGGCCAGCGTCATCTCGCGGGCCGGGGTGGGGGGCTCAGAGGAGCGGTCGCTCGTGGCGAACTGGAAGTGGGTGCTGCCCACCACGAAGTGCTGGCCGGCCGAAAGCTCGAAGTCGTCACTGTCCTGGCCACGGAAGAAGATCGGGTTGCGAGCCTCGGGACAGCGGCGGACGCGCAGCCCCGTCAGGGTGCGGGCCACCCAGAAATGGCGCCGGCTGAGGGTGGGGTCGCCGGCCACCGTGAGCTTGCCTTCCGGCTCCTGCGCCTCGGGCCGCCCCACAAGGACTTCCGTCTCGGGGATGACCCAGCGTTGCACCTGCTTATCGGGCGCGACGGCCGTCAGCCAGGCTCCTGTGGCCACGGGAGCTTCAGCGGAAGTGCGGGAGGACATGGTCGCCGTATTCGGCTACGATGCGCTCTTCCTCTTCACACATGAGATAGATGTTGAACTGGGTGACGCCCGCTCGCTTGAGCTCTTCCAGCTTGTGGATATGAGCCGCCGGATCGCCCAGAATGCTGAAGCTATCGATGATGTCGGAGCTGATGAAGTCGAGGTGGTCTGCGTTCTTGTCGGCGTGGTGCTTGTAGTCGTAGCCCTTGCGCCCTTCAATGTACTGCACCAGGCGCTCGGGCACGTCCCCCCCGCCGTCCTTACCGTACTTCTCCACCAGGTCGGCCACGTGGTTGCCCACCATGGCCGGGAACCACTTCGTCTGGGCCCGGCCCTTCTCCAGATCGCCCACCCAGACCGGAGCGGCCGACATGATGCGGAACCTGCTCATATCCCGGCCGGCCTTTTCGCCCGCCTCCAGGGCCTGCTTGCTGAACCACTTGACCAGCCACGGGTCGGCCAGCTGCAGGATGAGCCCGTCGGCATGCTCGCCGGCGCAGGCCAGGGCTTTGGGACCGTAAGCGGCAAACCAGGCGGGCATGGGGGAGTTGGACCAGACCAGCTCGACCTCGCGCTCATCGACCTCGACCTTCTTCCCCGCGGCCAGATCCACGCAGGCGCGCGAGAACTCGACCATGGTCTGCAGGTTGAGGGGTTTTTTTCCCAGCACGCGCCGCGAGCTGTCGCCCCGCCCCACGCCCAGGTCGTAGCGGTTGCCGCTGAGACGGTTGAGCTGGGCAAAGGTGGAGGCGGCCACGGTCCAGTCGCGCACACCGGGGTTGGTCACGCAGGGTCCGTAGCGCAGCCTTTCGGTCTCGCGCATGCAGACGGCCATGGTGGTGTAGCACTCGGGCCACAGCACGTGCGAGTCGAAGAACCAGACGTAGTCGAATCCTGCCGCCTCGGCCTGCTTGCACAACGCAATGGTGCGCTCGGGGCTGATGTCTCCCTTGAACGTGATGCCAAATTCCACAGCCGGGCCTGCCTTCTCTGGTGATGGAGAACAGGCCTTCGAACGAAGGGGAGGGCGTTTCCTGCCTTGCCAGGATTGCCGCGGCGCGGCAGGAAAGGAGCCGCCCATGAGCAGCAACCGCCTGAGCCAGGAGACCAGCCCTTACCTTTTGCAGCACGCCAGCAACCCGGTGGACTGGTATCCATGGGGGGAAGAGGCGCTTGAGCGCGCCCGCCGCGAGGACCGACCGATCTTTCTTTCCATCGGCTACTCAGCCTGTCACTGGTGCCACGTCATGGAGCACGAGAGCTTCGAGGACCCTGGCATCGCCCGGGTGATGAACGAGCACTACGTGAACATCAAGGTGGACCGGGAGGAGCGGCCTGACCTGGATCGGATCTACATGCAGGCGGTCCAGATCCTGACCGGACACGGGGGCTGGCCCATGAGCGTCTGGCTCACCCCCCAGCTCGAGCCCTACTACGGGGGAACCTACTTCCCGCCCGAGTCGCGCATGGGCATGCCCGGTTTTCCCGACCTGATGCTGCGCCTGGCCGAGGCCTACCGTGAGCGGCGCCAGGATGTGGCAGCCACCGCCAAAGAGCTGGTGGAGGCACTGGAGAAGACCCGTCGTCTGCCCGAGAAGCCCACCATGCTCGACTCCAGCCTGCTCGACGAGGCCATGCACCGCATGCAGCGCCAGTTCGACCCGCGCAACGGAGGCTTTGGAGGCCGACCCAAGTTCCCCAACCCTCTCAAGCTGAGCGCCCTGCTGCGCCTGGACTCTCCCATCGCCCGCTCCATGGTGGAAACCACCCTGAGAAAAATGGCCCGAGGAGGTCTCTACGACCAGCTCGGTGGCGGCTTTCATCGCTACTCGGTGGACGAGAAGTGGCTCGTGCCCCACTTCGAGAAGATGCTCTACGACAACGCCCTGCTCTCCGAGCTCTACCTGGAGGCCTGGCAGGCCACCGGCGAGGAGCTGTTCCAGCGCATCGCGGTGGAGACGCTCGACTACGTCATGGCCGAGATGACCGATCGGCAGGGAGGCTTTTATTCCACCCAGGACGCCGACTCGGAGGGCGAGGAGGGCAAGTCTTTCGTGTGGACCCCCGCCGAGCTCGAGCACCTGCTCGGAGCCGAGGATGCGCGGGTGGTGGGCGAAGCCCTGGGCGTCGAGCGGGGAGGCAATTTCGAGCACGGCACCAGCATTCTCCACCGGCCCCTGGACGAAGACGTGGTGGCCGCGCGCCACGACCTGAAAGTGCACGAGGTGCGCGAGCGGGTCGAGAAGGCTCGCAAGATACTCTTGGAGGCGCGCAAGAAGCGAGTGGCCCCTGGCCGGGACGACAAGGTGCTGGTGGCCTGGAATGGTCTGATGGCGGCCTCCTTCGCCAAAGCCGGGGCAGCC
>QWHO01000763.1 GCA_021404945.1 bacterium CPR1 | reverse complement strand
CATGACCGTCTCGATCCCATCCACCGCTTCCGCCACGGCCAGATCGAATCTTTTGAGGGGGAGCGCTGGCCCAGGGCCCAGCCCAGGGGGAGCGCCGCTCGGGGCACCAGCATGGACGGGCCAGAAAGGATAACCTGCTGACTGGGGGTCGCAGGCCTCGAGCCCGCCCGAAGCGAATCGAAACTCGTGAGCATGATCGACCCTAACGCCCGCACAGCTCATACCGCCCTGGTGGTGCCTTATAAGAGCCCGACCTTCTCCGAGCCGCCTGCAGTGGTGAGCTTTGATGGCTCGGGCGAGTTCAAGCCGGGCCAGGATACCTCGGTCATGGTGCGCGGCGAGGACGGCGGCGCCGGTGCGGTCTCTTACGCCGACCTGCAGGAGGCGGTGCGCCAGAAGGGCGGTACGGCCACCGGCCAGGAGGTCGCCCGGGCGCTCTCGCGCAAGGGTGGGGAAGACTGCTGGATGACCTTCGGCGAGTTGCCCCCGGGCATGACCCACCCGGTGGTGGACTACGTGTTCCGACTGCACGGCGATCAGTTGCAGGTCAGCTTTCAAGAAGTCAAGACAGCGGCGGTTATCGCGCCCGAGAACGGCAACATCGCCACCGTGGATCTCTTCGGGACCGGACAGAGCTCGCCTGAGACAGGCTCGGCCCTCATGCTGCACGCCCACACCTCGGACGGCAAAACCTTTCAGAGCATGGTGAGCCTGGAGGCCCTGAAGGGGGCCGTGCAGCAGGCCGGGGGAGAGATCGCCCCGGGCAAAGCCTCCGACGCCCTCAGGGAACTGGCTCCTCCGATAGAGAACATCAGCTTGGTCGAGATCACCGAGAGCCCCCAGCACATCAGCGACTACGACGGGGTCCAGCGCACCTTCCGACTCGACGAGCGCGGCAACCTGGTGATCGACTACGACCAGCCGCGCTGAGGTTGCCACGCTAATGGCGATGCAACCGGTTCGACGGACCGATCCCTTCCTGCCCGGGCCTCCTCAGCTCTTTGCCGGCCCTCAGAGCGTGGTCGCGCCCACGCTGCTCGCCACTTCGGATGGGCGCTGCCTGGAGGTTCCACCCGATGGCACCCCCGTCCATCTCGGTCGCCGGTCTTCCAACGAGCTGGTCTTCGAGCACCCGCGGGTGAGCCGCCAGCACGCCCAGCTCAAGCACGAGAACGGAAGTCTCTGGGTGCGCGACCGGGGCTCGCGTTATGGCACCCTGCTCGACGGCAGGGCCATCGAGCCCCACTCATGGGTGAGAGTCCCTCCCGAGGCCGAGCTGACCCTGGGGCAAGGGGGTCCCAGCCTGCTGCTCGGCTCGGTCTCGGCCGCGCCGCTCCTGCTGATGCCGTCGCGGTGGCCCGCAGCCAGTCCGGACCCCCTCGTCACCGCTTCTTCCGACCTGACCCGGCGCACGGTCGGTTGGTCGGACGCCCGGCCTGGCCCGCACCAGGCCCAGATCGAGCTGGGCATCCAGGCGATGGACCGGCTGGCCCCCGGCTTTCGCGAGAAGCTCGACCGGTTTCTCGACCCCGCACCCGACCCGGTCCGAGCCACCCGCATCGACGAGCTCTCCCGCGAGCAGATGGAGATCTATGCCAGGAACGGCAGGCTGATGGCCATGCCGCTGGA
>QWHO01000762.1 GCA_021404945.1 bacterium CPR1 | reverse complement strand
GATTGAGAATGCCGTTCAGCTCCGGCTGCCCGGCAAGGACGATTTGCAGCAACTTCTCCTTAGCTGTCTCGAAGTTGGTCAGCAGCCGGACCTCCTCGAGAAGATCCGGGCTCAATTTGTGAGCTTCATCGATGATCAGGACCGCCACCTTCCCCTCGCGGCGGGTCGCCAGCAGGAACTGCTCGAGCCGCAGCAGACGTTGCGCCTTATTGATGGAAACCGGAATGTCGAAGTCGGCCAGCGCCAGTTCGAGAAACTCGGACGGGGTGAGCGTCGGGTTGTAGACAAAACTGGTTCGCATCGCCACCGGCGAGGAGTCGAGCAGTTTCCGCAGCAGGGTTGTTTTTCCGGTGCCCGCCTCGCCGGTCAGCACCATGAAACCCTTGCGCCGCATGACGGCGTAGGTCAGTCCGGCGAGCGCCTCGCGATGGGCGGCCGTCCAGAACAATACCGAGGGGTCGGGCGTCATGCCGAAGGGATTGCTCTTCAAGTGAAAGTGTGTTTCGTACATCTGGGCTTCACTTGCCGGAACCCGGTTGCGCCGGGATGCCGATTACGATGGTGGGCACTCGCCCCAGAATCTGTACATGGGGCGGCAGTTCCCATTCCCCGAGAAATTGATCTTTCCGCAGTTCGATTCCCAAGGCCCAGGCCAGGCTGAGCACGAGACCCACGACAACCGCCGGAAGCTGCGCACCAACCAGCTTCGACCCGCCGTCGAGCTCTTCCTTCTCCAGGTTGCCCATCTCGTCGAACCAGGAGCGGACGTCGATGCGCCCGTCCATGTTCAGGTCCGTCTCCTTGCGGACGATGCGGCGCGGCGAGTCGTCGTTGCGCTCCCGGAGGTAGTTGAACACATCGGGCCGGCTGTCCTGGTTGATGTCGATGCGCTGCTCGACCAGGCCGTCGCTCGTGACCTTCTCGCTGAGCAGCCCGCTCTCGCGGACCTGGCTCTCGAATTGCTTGTTGGCCTGGGACTTCTTGGCGCAGGCGTTCAGGCTCAGCAGGAGCAGCAGTGGGACCATCTTGCACTCCAGGAGGAGGACCGTGGCGAAGGGTAACCCATCTCGCGGTCGCGTGGGCGGACCAGCGGTGTCCAGGCTATGCTCGTGGACCACGAGCCAGCCCCCAGGGCGGCCGCGAGGGAGGGAGCATGGAGGCGGCCCAGCAGGACGCGAATCGGCCGAGGAAGCACCTGCTCATCGTGGACGACGAGCCGGTGCTCCTCCAGATCCTGAAGGCCGTATTCGAAGACGAGCCCTACCGGCTGACAGCCGTGGGGACGGGCACGGAGGCGCGGCGCGTCATCGAACAGCAAGGATGCGATCTGCTCATCACCGACAAGAACCTGCCGGACATCAGCGGCCTCGAGCTGCTCCGCTATGTCAAGGAGCGCTCGCCGCTCACCGAGGTCATCGTCATCACCGGCTACGCCAGCCTGGAGACCGCGGTCGAGGCCCTGGAGCTGGACGCGTTCGACTACGTGCTCAAGCCGCTCAACAACGTCTTCGACATACGCAAGAAGGTGCGCCAGGCGCTCGTCAAGCAGGACATGGCGCTGGAGAACCAGCGCCTGATCGCCCGCCTGACCGAGCAGAACGCGAGCCTGGAGCGCGCCCTCGAGGAGACCCGCAAGCTCC
>QWHO01000761.1 GCA_021404945.1 bacterium CPR1 | reverse complement strand
TTCACGACTCCGCGGTGGGCAGCTCGGTGAGCGAACGCAGAGCTTCCAAATCGTCCCCGCCGATCCCGAGGAAGTCCAACGCCTCGTGATAGTCCAGGTGGTCAGCGTCCAACCCATCCAGCAACAGCCGAACGAAGCCATTGCCTAGGTCTTTCTGGCGTCTCTCGGCCCTCGAGAGCCCCTTGCCACCGCCACTGGGCTCCTTGGCATCCCCGACAACAGCCATTCTGTCTATCTGGCCGTAGATACTGTGGGGCACCAGGTCCAGTCGTATGAGGCGCACTGCCATGGCACGAAGACTTACGTGGTAGCGCGAAGCGAGGATCTTCACCGCCCCAAGCGGGTCCTTAGGAAGCTGAGCGTAGTCCCGAGCAACCTCCTGACCTGGTAGGAGAACGGCCGAAGCAAACTCTTCGCACCACTGCTCGACGGCATCGTCGTAGCGCAGGCTCAAGCCAACGCAGAGCGACTCGGTGCTGGTCAGCAGGTGGCCGCACTCGTGGAATAGCGTGTACACCCGGGCGCTCTGGTTGTAGTGAGTATTGAGAGCGACCAAGGGCGCATAGCGGTCGGCCAGCGAGAACCCGCGACAGGATTCCTTACCAAGGGAAAATTCAAACACCAGCAGCCCGAGTTGCTCGAGCCTTTCCCTCCAGTTGGCCAGCGCGCGACCAGGTGCCCAACTCATCTGGTCGCCCATCGAGATCCCCAATTGGGCTCGGAACTGTTCACCGGCTTCCTCGGGGGAGCTCCTGGCGTCAAAATGCGGCAAAGACACGATGCTTTCATTCTGCTCGGCAAGCCACGAGGCAATCCGCTGAAAGCGTCTAGCCTGGCGTAGGAACTTGTCCTCATGCCGGTTCATCGCGGTCCGATGACTGCCGGGCGGGCGGCGAAGCTCGAGGGCGAGCGGGTCATCGTTTGGAGGGCGGGGAAGTAGAAAGAACGTGGATGGTCGACAGAAGTGACCGGATAGCTTCGCCAACTGGGTCTTGTTGGGGCGAACGGCTTCACCTAGCCAGTCCTGAATAACCTGTTCAGGCAAATCAAGCTCAGCGGCCAGACTCTCGGGGGTCTCGCCGCGCCGGTCCAGGGCCCATTGCAGAACCGAGCCCGTTATCGGTATTTCCTGTCCTCTGGCCATCGCCGTGGATCTCTTTCCTCGTCTGTTCGTTCTTCATCGAACGCATTTCATCCCGCCACCTTTGTAACACCAGAGTGCGACAACTAGCGTCATCAGCTCGCGGCAGGACGGAGGCTTTGCTCGGGACGGTAGGGGTAAGCTTGGCGTTGGCGGCCTGTGGACAGCTTGGAAAAGTCGCAGCTTGAAAAATATTCAGCGACTTTACCAACCTGACCACAGGCACGGGAGCCTCGTCTTGGCCAGGGATTGGGGCTTTGCCGCGGAGGCGCTACATGGCTAAGCGGTAGCCTCGACTTGGCGATACCCTACGTCGGGAACATTTTAATAGAGGTTTAAGAAATGGACGGGTAGAGATCAAGCGCAGCTGTTGGCGAGAAGTCAGGGCCTAGCTTTGCCGTCAGGTGGTCTATCCTTCCTTGCGAGAAGCGGGAGAACGCATTCAATGTGAAAGTAGCTCGCCTCCCGGGCCCTCAGCTGAACCTCCACCTGGTCGGCATGCAGTTCAAT
>QWHO01000760.1 GCA_021404945.1 bacterium CPR1 | reverse complement strand
CTCACCCTGGTGGGCCAGGCCAGGCTCGACATCACGGCCATCTCGCTGGCCCGGGTGGCCGACCAGTACCGCACCTACCTCGAGACCCTCCAGGGCCTGAACGTGGAGATCGAGAGCTCGTATCTGGTGGTCTTCGCCCAGTTGCTTGAGATCAAGTCGCGCCTGCTCTTGCCCCCCAGCGACGAGCCCGAAGAAGACAGCGACGCGGTGGACAAGGCGGAGGGGCTGAAGGATCCGGCCCAGGAGCTGGTCGAGAAGCTCAAGGAATATCAGTCCTTCAAGGAAGCGGCCGACTGGCTGGCCGAGCGCGAGGGTGCCAGCGCCGCCCGCTATCCGCGCAACGCGGCCCTGCCCGAGCTGGAGTGGCCGGAGCTCGAGGTCTCGGCCGACTCGCTGGCCGACGCCATGCGGCGCCTGGAGATCTCGCCCCGGGCTCCCCGCCCGCCCATGTCGGTGGAGAAGATCTCCTTCTCGCTGCCCGAGCGCATCGGGCAGATCCTCACGCGCTTGTTCGAGCGGCCGCGCTGGTTCTTTCGCGAGCTGCTCGAGGGTCGCAAGGGGAAAGCCTGGGTGGTGGTCACCTTCCTGGCTCTGCTCGAGATGGCCCGCCGCCAGCAGTTGCACCTTCGCCAGGAAAGCCACGAAGGCGACATCCAGGTCGAGGTCAGGGAGGCCGCATGATCGCCGAAGACGTCACTCCATCCCAGCGGCTGGCGGTCATCGAGGCGCTGCTCTTCTGCAACCCCGCTCCCATGCGACTGAGCGAGCTGGAGGAGGTTTGCGGCTGGAATCGCGAGCTGATCGAGCGCGACCTGGAGCGGCTGGCCGAGGTGCTGGCCGGGCGGGGCATCGAGCTGCAGCGGGTGGCCGGGGCGGTGCGCCTGGTCAGCGTGCCCGAGGCGGCACCTTTTATCGAGAAGATGCTCAAGCTGCAGTCGCGCCGCCGGCTCTCGCGCTCGCAGCTGGAAACGCTGGCGGTGGTGGCCTACAAGCAGCCGGTCACCAGGGCCCAGGTGGAGTCCTATCGCGGCGTCAAGAGCGAGCGGCCTCTGAGCCAGTTGATGGAGCTGCGCTTGATCCGCGAGGTGGGACGAGCCCCGCTGCCGGGCAAGCCCTGCCAGTACGGCACCACGGCCGAGTTCTTGCGCCACTTCGGACTCAACGACCTCAAGCAGCTGCCCACGGTGGAAGGGGCCAAACCGCGCAATGATCGCGGGCCCTTCTCGCAGCTCGGCCTGGATGACTCGGGCGAGGAGCGCCTGGTGCGTGACCTGACCGTGTGTGGGGAACGAGCTCCGGCCAAAGGTGAGGGCCTGATGGTCGAGTCGCGCGAGGAACGGGTTCTGGCCTCCGAGGAGGTCGTGGTGCTTGAGTCGCGCGAGGAACGGGTTCTGGTCTCGGGGGAGGGCGTGGTGCTCGAGGTCCGTTCTGCGCAGATCCCCAACGTCTCCGCCACCGCCGGCTACGCCCGCAACGCCGACGAGATCAGCTCCAATGGCCGCGACCACAACTGGTCGGTCAACATCACCGCCCGCCAGGTCGTCTTCGCCGGCGGCGGCGTGACCGCCAGCGTGAAGGGCCAGCAGCTCTCGCTCGACGCCGCCGTGCTCGCCCTGCGCGCCGTCATCAACGACGTGCTCCTGCAGGTCCGC
>QWHO01000274.1 GCA_021404945.1 bacterium CPR1 | reverse complement strand
AGGGGGCGCTGACCATCCGGGCCTCCCAGCTCGAAGATCCAGACCACGCTGTCGGGCTTGCTCACGAACTGCCAGCCGTGCTCGCGGGCAAACTCCTGCCCCTGAGAGTAAGACTGCACCTGGGTGCGCACGTCGCGCACCAGGTCTTGCTCGGACAGGCCGCTCTCCACCAGGGACGCGAGCAGGCTGGCGTCCACCTGAGAAGACGCGTTTGGCAGGGTGCGGGTTGGGGCGATGGGCATGACGGGTGAGAGCACGGTCGCAGGGTAACCGGTCCGGGCGGCGAGCGGGTTAGCAATCTGTTGCCAGATCGTGGCCAGCGACTCTGAGAACGCGCGACACGCGCGAAAAGCAGCCCGCGGCTGGGACTCTTGACACTTCCTTGATGCCCGGGGCGAGCGCCTTGCCCCGCCCTTGAGGCCCCGGGGGCTACTGTGACGCGAAGCACCGTGAGCGATATCGTCCTCCAGGTCCCTCCACAGGAGCAGGAAGCTCCGCCCGTCAAAAAGCCCTCCCGCATGATGGTGCTGGCCCTGGGAGCGCTGGGCGTGGTCTACGGCGACATCGGCACCAGCCCGCTCTACGCGGTGCGCGAGTCGTTCGCTCCCCATCACGGGATTGCCGTCAGCCCGGAAAACGTTCTCGGCGTGCTCTCCTTGATCAGCTGGTCGCTTATCCTGGTGATTTGCGTCAAGTACCTGGTCTTCGTGGTGCGCGCCGATCACTTCGGCGAGGGCGGCATCATGGCGCTGGGGGCCCTGGTGGGCCGCTCGCGCGCGCGCCGGTCGCGGTTTTATCCGGTTCTCGTGTTGTTGGGGCTGTTTGGCACCGCGCTGCTCTACGGAGACGGGATGATCACCCCTTCCATCTCGGTGCTCAGCGCGGTGGAAGGGCTGAGCGTGGCCACCCCGCTCTTTGATCCCTACATCCTCCCCATTACCGTAGCCATCCTGACGGGGCTGTTCTGGGTTCAGTCAGGCGGCACAGAGAAGGTAGCCCGGGTCTTCGGGCCCATCACCTTGCTCTGGTTTTTCATGTTGGCCGCCTTCGGGCTCTACCACATCGCCCAGGAGCCGGGCGTGCTGGCCTGCCTGCTGCCCCACCACGGGCTGGAGCTCTTCCTGCGCAACGGCTGGGCGGCCTTCCTGGCGCTGGGCTCGGTGTTCCTGGTGGTGACCGGGGGGGAGGCCCTGTATGCCGATATGGGACACTTTGGACGCAGTCCCATTCGGCTGGCCTGGTTCACACTGGTCTTCCCGGCCCTGTTGATCAACTACCTGGGGCAGGGCGCGCTGCTGATGCGCGACCCCGCCGCGGTCAGCCACCCCTTCTACAAGATGGTTCCCAGCCCCGAGTTGCTCATTCCGGCCGTGATCCTGGCCACGGCGGCCACCGTGATCGCCTCCCAGGCGCTCATCTCGGGCGCCTTCTCACTGACTCTGCAGGCCATGCAGCTGGGTTACCTGCCGCGCATGAAGGTGGAGTATACCTCCCCCCACCAGAAGGGCCAGATCTACGTGCCCCTGGTCAACTGGGGGCTCATGCTGGCCTGTATCGCCCTGGTGCTGGGATTCCGCTCCTCGAGCAGCCTGGCGGCGGCCTACGGCATCGCCGTCACGGCCACCATGGTGATCACGACCGTGCTGTTCTATACCTTGCTGCGCTCGGCCTGGGGCTGGAGCACAGGGCGGGCGGCTTCCCTGTGCGCCGTCTTCCTGGTGGTGGAGCTGGCCTTTCTCGCCGCCAACGTGCTGAAGATCGCCCATGGGGGCTGGTTCCCGCTGGTGGTGGGGGCGGCCGTCTACCTGGTCATGGCGACCTGGAAGGCGGGCCGGTTGGCCCTCTCCAGGGCGCTCATCGCGCGCACGATGCCGCTGGATGTCTTGCTCGAGCAGCTCAAGAGCAAAGCCCCGGTGCGAGTTCCAGGTCTGGCGGTCTATATGTACGGCAATCCTCGGGGCACTCCCCCCGCCCTCTTGAGCAACCTGCGCCACAACAAGGTCTTGCACGAGACCGTGCTGATCGTGGCGGTGGAGACGCTGGACCAACCCTACGTGCCCTCCGAGGAACGGGCCGAGGTGACCGCCCGGGGCCAGCACTTTTTCCGCATCGCGCTGCGTTTCGGCTATATGGAGTCGCCGGATGTGCCGGAGGCGCTGAGCCAGGCGCGCCTGGACGGGAGACCGATCAACCTGAGCAAGGCCAGCTTCTTCCTGGGACGCGAGACGGTGAGGGCCCGTCCCTGGCTCAAGAGCGGCATGGCCCACTGGCGAGAGAAGATGTTCTGCATCCTGTCGCGCAACGCGCAGGACGCCACCGCCTTCTACCGCATCCCACCCGACAAAGTGGTGGAGCTGGGGACCCAGGTGGAAATCTAACCTGCCTGTTCCTGCGCGTACCGTGCGAGCACATTAGTCACGACCGTGCCGACGGCGGATGGTCTCCTCCATCAGCTCGTCGAGCTCGGCCGGGGTGATGCCCAGCCGGGTGGCCATGGTGCCCAGGTAAAGCGCTTCCTCGTCGGGGATGTCCAGGTCGGAGTAAGCCACCGCCAGCAAGAGGCGCATCGCGTTCATGCGGCTGGGTTTGTCGGGGACGTAACGCTCGAGCTGGGCCATGTCGGTCTGGCTCTGAAAGCGGGCCTTCAGCCCTTCGATCTCGCTCGCAGAGAGGCCCAGACGCGCCAGGATCAAGCCCACCAGGGCCTCCTCATCGGGCGACCAGCGCCCATCGGCCCAGGAGATCTGGATCAGAGACTTGACGATCTCGATCTCGCGCTCTTCCACCCTGGGGCCTTCCGCCTCCAGGTCAGCACTTCCTGGCCAGCACCAGGATGCAGTCCAGCACGGAGTGCTCTTGCACCTGAAAGCCGCGCTCGCGCAGTAGCTGATAGAACCAGCAGCGCGAGCTGGCCAGGTAGTACATGATGAACTGAGGCTTGAGCAGGAGGTTGCGCACGCGCATGACCAGGTCGAAGAGAAAGCAGGCGGCCAGGTAGGCTAGATTTCGGATGCCGGTGCGGGGCAGCACGAAAAAGACGAAGCTGCCCCCGGGGCGCAGGGCCCGATCCACCACGTCCACCAGGGCCGGCAGGTCTTCGGGCAAGATGTGGCCCAGCGCCCCGAAAAACGTGACCAGGTCGAACTCGCTCTCATAGCGGGCGTCCAGGGCGTCTCCCTGGACCAGCTCGGCATCGGGGCAGGCCCGCCGGGCCTGCTCGAGCATGCCGCGGGAGAAGTCCACCCCCACCAGTCGCTGGCAGCCCAACTCGCGCAGGAGGCCCAGGCCGGCCCCGGTGCCGCAGCACAGGTCCAGGCCGCTCTGGCCGCGAGGCAAGAGCTCGTGGGCCGCCTCGAGCAAGGAGGCAGGCGTGCAAAAGGGGGTCTTCTCGAACTTGGGAGCCAGCAGGTCATAGCCGTGCTCGGTCGAGCTCAGGGCCTGCCGGAGCAGCTCGAGAAGAGAAGGCCCGTCAGGGTGAAACAAGCTCGCGCGCGCTCTGGCGGACGCCCTTGCGGTCGTTGTCGAGCACGTCGGCGGCGATCCAGCCGCTCATCATGACCATCGGCATGCCCGGACCGGGATGGGCCGCCCCGCCCGCCAGATAGAGATTCTTGAGGAACGGGGAGCGGTTGTGAGGCTTGAAGGCGCCGTTCAGGCGGCCGTGGCTGGCCAGCCCGTAGATGGCTCCGTTGAGAACCGCGTAGCGATCGTGGATGCCCTGAGGGGTGAGCGCCTCCTCCACCACGATATTCTCCTCGAGATCATGGGCCCCGGCGCAGCGGGCCAGCTTCTGCAAGATGACCTTGCGATACTCGGGCAGCATCTTGGACCAGTCGTGGTGGGGCCGCAGATAGGGGGTGTGCACCAGGCAATAGAAGGACTCACACCCGGGCGGGGCGGTGGCCGGCTCGGTGCGGGCGGTGACAGCCAGGTAGAGGCTGGGATCGGGGGCCGGCTCGCCCTTGCGGTAGATGGATTCGAACTCTTCCTCGGGGTCGCGCGAGAAAATGAAGTCGTGGTGCAGGAACTGGGGATACTGCTTCTTCAGACCCCAGTAAAAAACCACGCCCGAGCAGGCCGGCTCATACTTGCGCAGCCGCTCGAACTTTTTGGCCGACTCGCCGCCGGCCAGCTCGCGGTAGGTGCGCACCGCGTCCATGTTGGAGACCAGGGCGTCGAACTCGTGCCGCTCGCCTTGCTCGGTCACCAGAGCCTGAACCTGGTTGCCGCTCACCTCAAAGCGCTGGATACGCACGCCGGTGCGATATTCCACGCCCAGCTCGCGACCGAGCTTCTCCAGCGCCACGGGCACGGCCCGGGTGCCGCCCATCGGATACCACACTCCCTCCTCGGTCTGCATGTGGGCAATGCCGCACAGCACGGCCGGGGAGGCGTCGGGTGAGGAGCCCACATACTGCGTGAAGTGGTCCAGCATCTGGGCGACGCGAGCGTCCTTAATATAGGAGCGCACGGTTTGGAACACAGTCTGGCCGGGACGCATGCGGGTCAGATCCTTGAGGGGGCCCAGGCCCACGCCCCGGGACTTCATGATGTCCCCTACCGAGGAGACAGGCTTGTAGAAGAAGTAGCGCCGGGAGATATCGTGCAGCTCCCGGGCGTGCGCCATGAAACGGCGGAAACCAGCCTGGTCGAGGGGTCCGCTGAACTGCTGAATGCGCTGGCCCATGGACTCGGTATCCTCCACCAGGTCGAGCACCGAGCCGTCGTCAAAGAAGCACCGCCACTGCGGATCGAGCCGCACCAGGTCGAGGTAAGACTCCACCTTGCGGTTGGCTTCCCGGAAGATGCGGAAGATCACCTCGGGCAGGGTCAAAATGGTGGGACCCATGTCGAAGCGGAAGCCATCCTTCTCAAGCACGGCCGCTTTGCCACCCAGCCGGTCGTTCTTCTCGAAAACGGTGACGTGGTGGCCGCGAGCGGCCAGCGTGCAGGCGGCCGAGAGGCCCGCAAGGCCCGAGCCGATGATTCCGACTTTCATCTGAGTACCTCCTGACGACGTGGCTTGAAGCCCAGCGGTGGGGCCCAATCGATTTTCACTCCCATGTCCTGGCATAGCAGCATCGAGCTGATGCGGGCCGAGCTGAAGATAACCGGCAAGCCGCTGCCGGGGTGGGTTCCTCCGCCCACGAGATAGACCCCGTCCAGCTCCTCGAAGCGGTTGTGGGGGCGCAGATGGAGCATCTGGCCCAGGTTGTGGGCCATGCTGAAGGTGGCGCCCCGGAAAACCTCCATGGCTTCCCAGTCGAGGGGCGTGAAGACCTGCTCGGTAACGATGCGCTCAGCGAGGTCGGGTAGCCCGATCTTTTTGAGCTGCTCCAGGGCAAGTTTGCGGAAGCTCTCCTTGTGAGACCTCCAGTCGATGCTCTCGTGAAGGTGGGGCACCGGGAACAGGCAGTAGAGGGCGGAATGGCCCGGCGGGGCCAGGCTCGGATCGGTGATCGAGGCGTTCTGCACATAGAACGACGGATCGGCCGTCAGCTTGTAGTCGCGGGTGATGTCGCGCAGATTGCCGGCGTAGTCGTGGCTGATGTAGATGGTGTGGTGGGCAATCTCGGGGAAGCTACCCTGCACGCCAAGATAGAGCATGAACGTGGAGCAACTGAACTTCCTGCTGGCAATCTTGTGGTCGGACCAGCGCTTGCGAAGCGAGGAGGGCACCAGCCGGGTCATGGCCCGGGCGAAGTCCGCGTTGATCACCAGCGCGTCAGCCCAGTAGCTGCCGCTTCGGGTGCGCACCCCGTGGGCTCGCCGGCCCTGGCACAAGACCTCCTCGACCTCTTCGCCCAGGGCGAACTGAACGCCCATCTCGCGGGCAATCTGCTCCATGCGCTCGCACACTGCCGCGCAGCCGCCCATGGGATGGAAAACGCCGTGCTCGTACTCAAGGAAACTGAGAATGGTGAAGAGGCTGGGGCACTGGAAGGGGGACATGCCCAGATACTTGCTCTGGAAGCTGAAAGCGAGCCGCACGCGGGGGTCGGAGAAGTAGCGGCGCAGGTCCTGATCTACCGCGTGCCAGGGGCGCAGCATGGGCAGAAGACGGAGCACCTCCCAGCGAAAGAGGTCGA
This sequence comes from bacterium CPR1, assembly GCA_021404945.1. GTDB lineage: Bacteria > Vulcanimicrobiota > Xenobia > Xenobiales > QWHO01 > QWHO01. The sequence continues at coordinate 6,225 of QWHO01000274.1, read as the reverse complement.
GCCACCCTTCCATGGGCGACTCCAGGATGGGGGCAAAGCCTTTCAACTTGGCCCGGTTCTCCTGCATGAAGTTGTGCAGGCGGGGGGCGTCTTCCGGGCAGAGGCGGGCGATCTCGGACTGCATGCGAAGCAGGTTGGGGGTGCAGAGCAGCTCGCCCCCGGCTCCGAAGATCAGCTTGTACTGCGGGTCGAGGCGTACCATCGCCACTTCCTCGAACAGATCCCTCCCCAGCGCGGCGAAGATCTCCTGCAGGATGCGAGGGTAGAGAAAGAACGTGGGCCCGCGGTCGAAGCGGAATCCGTCAGCTTCGAGGGCTGAGTTGCGACCGCCCACCCGGTCGAGCCGCTCGACCACCTGCACCTCGAGGCCGGCCTGCGCGAGCAGGAGCGCGGCCGCCAGGCCTCCTGGACCGGCCCCCACGACCACCACTCTCTTGCCCGCCAAATCGAACCTCCTCGGCTGTTCCCCCGTGAGGCGCTCGGTTTTTCCCTGCCAGGCGAGAGTCCTTCATCCGAAAGTCGGATAAAGCTCGACCGGAGGGGCTGGCACCGCTGCCCGCCGGGCCAGCAGCTCGGCCACGTGCATCTGCACGTCGGGGCAGCCCCAGTAGGCCTGAGTGCCCCAGGGGTCCTCTCCCGAGCGCACCTGAACGTCCTGCACGGTGGCGTGGTCGCCGAACAGCGGCCGCACGGGTAAGGACAGGGGGTCCAGGTCGTCATAGAAGTTCTTCCAGACGATGTCACGCCCCTCGGGATGGATGCCCAGCTCGTCCACGGGCAGCGTATTGCCGGTGGCCAGCAGATCCACCACCCGCTGGCTGCGCAGGATCATCAGCGGCAACGAGGAGCCCAGGCTGGCGATGGCCCCCAGCTCCAGCCGCTCGGGATGGTTCCGCCAGAAGGCCAGCCGCTCCAGGGTCAGCTCGCGACGAGCCTTCAAGACGTCGGTGCGGAAAAAGCGGGGCAGGCGCACCTCGCCCTGACCCCTCAGGCGGGCCCCGTGGGGCGAAAAAAGGGCGTGGAGAAGGTCGTTGGCGATGGACACACCCAGACTGTGGGCCACCACGTGCAGGCGCAGCCGGAGGTTCTCGAGGTGGCGATAGGCCTCCATGGCCTCCAGAATCTGGTGGAAGACCGAGAGCTGCACGGCGATCTGCCCGTCGGACCCGCAGTAGTAGAACATATCCCCCAGCCCGCGGATCAGCAGGATCTGGCGTAAAGGGCCCACCATGCTGTCCCAGGCCCGGGTGGGGATGGTGGACCGGCGCTGGGGCAGGATCAGATTGTTGGGATTGGGGTTCTTGCGCACCTCATCGGGGTCGAGGATGCGCGCCAGGTGCTCTTCGGCCAGGTTGATCCACTGGTCGGGCTCGATGGTGTCGCGCACGAACTTGCCCCACTCGATCTCGAGGCGGTCGACGTCCTCGAAACGCTGGCCGAGCTCGGGGTGGCTCTCCTCGATGGCGTCCCAGAGCAGGCGGTACTGGGCCCGGCCCAGGGGAGGGTGCTCTTCGAGCATGATGCCGTGCACGAAGAGGAGAATGTTACGCGTGTCCATGGGGGTCGCTTCTTCGCTCGGGGCACAAATCCCCGCCATCTGAGCGAACGCGGTCGGCATGGTCAGCCTGTGGGCCGGAGTGCCCTGCTCGCGCCTGGCCTCCTCGGACACGCTTGTCCTGACGGCCATGGCCGAGGAGGACGGCGACGTGCGATCGGTGGACGCCTGGCAGCAGAAGCGGATTGAATTTCTCACCCGCCCGGACGGCTGGCTCGCCCTGGTAGGGCTGCTCTGGCCGGAGCCGGGTGCCAACACCTTCGGGACCGATCCCTCCAACAAGCTCGTCTTCCCTTCGGGCGCCCCCTTCATGGGCACATACAGGGTGGGCAAGGGCCGTGGGCACCGGCGTGCGGGAGCAACGCGCCCGCAGGAGGTCGCGTTCGACCCGCATGGCCCGGGGGAACCGGCGTGCGGGAGCAACGCGCCCGCAGGAGGTCGCGTTCGACCCGCATGGCCGGGGGGAACCGGCGTGCGGGAGCAACGCGCCCGCAGCCGTGCTCGACCCGGGGGCACAGTGCCCCTGCCCGGTCGGTCTGCTAAATTTAGAACATCGACAGCAAGAGCGGCACGCTGACCAGGCCGCCTACGGCCAGGGCCGCGATCTTCCAGCCCGACATTCGTGACTGCTGGGGCACGAAGCTGTGCGGGCCCTGCCCGGCGTCATTCACGCTGATGGAATAAGGGCGGCCGCTCGGATAGGGGTCGGGGGGCGGGGCATGGTAGGGCCACTGGCCGCCCTGCATGCGAGGGTCCATCCCGCCGAAGCGAGGGTCTTGCATGCGCGGGTCCATCATGCGAGGGTCCATCCCGCCGAAGCGAGGGTCTTGCATCATGCGCGGGTCCATCATGCGGGGGTCCATCCCGCCGAAGCGGGGGTCTTGCATCATGCGCGGGTCCATGGTCATCGAGGGGTCGGCTGGCCAGCCGGTGGGCTGGGGCGCTCCGAACAGGCGAGGGTCGAACGGCACGCTCTGAGGGGCCCCGAAGAGGTTGGGGTTGTATTGAACCTGCTGGGGCGCGCCAAACAGGGCGGGGTCGTAGGCCGGGCCCGAGGTGTGGCGCGGCTGCGGAGGCGCTTGCTGCGGCCGGACCTGAGGAGGGGGCTCGGACGCCTGCTGCCCGGGAGGGGGCTCGGGTGCCTGCTGCCCGGGAGGGGGCTCGGGTGCTTGCTGCTGCCCGGGAGGGGGCTCGGGTGCCTGCTGCCCGGGAGGGGCTGCCCGGGAGGGGGCTCGGGTGCTTGCTGCTGCCCGGGAGGGGACTCGGGTGCTTGCTGCCCGGGAGGGGACTCGGGTGCTTGCTGCTGCCCGGGAGGGGACTCGGGCGCTTGTTGCCTGGCCTGGGGAGGAGGCGCCTGTTGCCGGGTCTGCTCGAGCTCCTCGGCGGCCCGCTGCTCGTTCAGCATCTGCTCCACGGCGGCGCGCACGGCCTCGGGATCGGGGCGAGGACCGACCTCCTCGGACTCGTCTGCTGGCTGGCGACGCTTGAGGTTGGCGCCGGACACCGAGACCCGGTCTCCCTCAACGTGCACCCCACCCACCCCGGAGCGGGTCTTGCCATGCACCACCCAGCTATCGCCGGAGCGCTCTCCGAGCTGGTCGAGGCCCTCGCTCACCGCCTGCGCGGCGCTGGACTGGCCGGTGCGGATGCGCTCGATCAGCTCACCCACCAGGCCTTTCGTCGGGCCCTCGTCGGGCTGGGCCGAGGCCAGGTCGAGCACTCTGGTGGCGAACGACTCGCGGCGCTCCTCGGGCAGCTGCGACAGCACCTCGCGCCCCAGCGCCAGGAGATGGAGGCGGTCAGCGGGGCGCTGGTCGGAGATGGCGTCCAGCACCGCCCGGGCGCCCTCGGCGTCGGGGCCGGCGCTGGCCAGGTGCAGGCCCAGGTCGCTCCAGACCGGGGCCTCGGACTTGAGGCGTGAGAACAGCTCGCGGGCCACCACCTGAGAGGTATCCGGTGGGCTGGAGTATCCTCCCGTTTCGCTCTGGTAGCGACGGTTACCCTCGTCCACGTAAAGCAGCATCGAGCTACCCAGCGAGGCCAGCTCGGGCGCGGTGGTGACATCTTTTTGCATGGCCACCGAGCTGAAGGCGGCGTGGTAGACGCCGGACAGGCCCACGAAGTCGTAGTCACAGCCAGGACCGATGCTGTGGTGGGGAGACTCGATGTTGAAGGCCGAGTGATCGGTGGTGGTATGGCCGGGTTTCTTGATCTCCTGGCCCAGGTCCAGGGCCAGCGCCAGGGCGGCGCCCACCGGCCCGGGAATCGAGGAGCCGAGCATGTTCTTGATGACCGCTTCGGTTGAGGCCAGCAGGGGAGCGTAGACCTTGCTGGGGTCGGTCAGCTCCTCGCCGGCCCGGGCACTGGCGTTGAGTCCGCGATAATCCTGATCGCGCACCACCTCGAGGCTGGCCCGCCCGGCCCGACGTTTCGCCAGCTCGGCCAGCTTGTCGTCGCCCTGCACCCCCTGCATGGCCGACAGCCCGACCGAGGCCACGTCCTGGACGTCCTCGCTGGGCGCCTCACGCGAGAGGCGGGAAAGCGACTTCTGAATCTCGGAGTTCGAGCCGTCCAGCGTTTGCTGGGCCAGCTTGCGGGCGTCGACGTCGGAGCGCAGGGGGTTCATCATAAGCCGATTGTCTCGCGGGCCCCTTAAAGAGTTCTGGACCTGTATGATTCGGCTCCATGACCCCGAGCAACCTTTTTTTGACCCGACCGGGAAGAAGTCCGCCAGAAGGGCGACAAAGGGTTTCGAGGGCGATCCAGACAACCGGGAGTCCGGGTTTGCGCTCCATGAACTTACACCATTCCCACCAAGGAGGCACTCATGGACATGCGACCGCTATTGGCGGCTTCGTTGCTCGGATTTTCCCTGTTCCTGAGCACGGGCTGCGGAACTCCCCAGAGCCCCGAAACCGAGGCTCAGAATACTCCCAAACCCCAGGAGACGGTAGCTATCCAGCCCGACTCCGCTCCCACCCCGGCCGAGGTGACGCCGGCCGAGAAGCCGGCTCAAGCGCCCAAGCCGTTGGCGCGCCACGCCCAGGCCGGCATCACCAAGGATCCCTTCGTGAACCCGTTCAACGGGGATAAGGTCCGGCCGGTGACCTCGACCGAGCGCAAGAAGGAGCCGCGGGTCGCCGACGCTGACAGGGCGAGCGACTCCAAGGTGACCGGTCCCGCCACCAGGGAGGCCGAGGTGGCCGAGATCGAGGAGCCCAAGTTCGAGCTACGCGGCATCGTGCGCTCGGACTCTGGCATGAAGGCGCTGCTGGCGGTGGCCGATGAAACCCGCATCGTCTCCAGCGGACAGACGGTGGACGGCTACCAGGTCGCCAGCATCGACAACCGCGGCCTGACCGTCACGCGCTCGGGTCAGAAGTTCCGGGTCAAGATGAAGAACGAGTTCGGGCTGTAAGCTCGCGCTCGGGTTGAAACGCCCGCCCTCAGGGGCGGGCGTCTTCCTTTTGGGTGGGTGGTTCTCTACGGGTCGAGGGGGACGGGTGTGGGCGGGTGGGGTTTTCGCCGGAGCTCTCGGGGTTACGCCGAAATGGGGGCGGCAGCGGGATGGTTCTGGGTATTCTGGTGGGCGGGTCGAGCCGAACCGGGTTCATCTCCCGGTCACAACCAGCCCGCCTCGTCAACTCTGGATCAACGCTGCTCGGACGGCCGGGTGCCATGCTGTGGGCATGATCGCCTCACTTGGATCCACCCCCCTCTGGCGGCAACCCGCTCGCTCGTCCCCACCGGCCGGGACCTCCTCGGCCCCCACCGACACGGTCACCACCACGCCGGTGGAGCCCTGGGCAACCCTTCGCTCCGCAGGTGCGCTGCGCACGGGAGCATCCCTGGCGGCGGCGGCCTCGGCCACCCCCGGTCCGGCGGGTCCGGTGGTAACCGAGCAGGTGCATCGGGATCTCCTGGCCGTGCTCGACCGCGTCGAGCGCGGCGGAGCCACCTTCGAGCGGCGTCAGGAGCGCTTTCTCTCCTTTCTCGAGCCGCGCTACCTGCCGCTGACCGAGGATGCGACCGTCTTTCAACCCGACGCAACGGTAAGCGACCTGGTGGTCACCGAGCCCGATAGCTCCAGGCGCCTGGTGAGTGATCTGCGCGACCTGCAGTTGCTCGACTGCCAGTACGGGGCGGGGCCCCAGGCCCTGGGCCCGGAAGAGCAACCCATGCTCCAGGCCGCGACCAGGCTGCACGAGCTGTCCACACGTCACTGGCAGTCGCCATGTCGTCAGCTCGATCGCCTGCAACAGGCGCAGCCCGTGGTGCTCGACCTTCCGGGAGGGGCCGTCCGGGTGGAGAACCTGGACGAGCTGGCTCTCATGGACTACCTGCGCGGATCGGGCCAGGGAGTGGAGAACCTGCGCCTGCCCGAGCAGGCTCGACGGCTCAAGAGTGCCCGCGAAGCGGGACTCGAGCTCACCCTGGACGGACGCGATGTCGATCCACCCGAGCTCTACCGCAAGCCCCAGGACAGCCTGTGCGCCGCCCGAGGCGAGGGTCTGGCGGTGCCGATCAAGGCCGGGGAGTTGGACGACCTGCCCGCTCTGTTGGCCCGGCTCGAGCGCCACGAGCAGGTCTTCCGAGAGCGCATCCTGCCCGCCCATGCCCGCTTCGGCAGGGATCATCGACCCCGGGTCTACCCCCGGCTCCTGGTCGAG
>QWHO01000273.1 GCA_021404945.1 bacterium CPR1 | reverse complement strand
CCGGCTGCACGAGCAGCTCGATGAAGCCAGGCGACTGGCCCGCAGTGACCCGCTGACCGGGGCTCTGAGCGGGCGCGCCCTGCTCGATCTGGCCACGGTCGAGCTGGAGCGAGTCCGTCGCTACGGCCATCCCCTCACCCTGGTGTGTTTTGACCTGGACGACTTCAAGACGCTCAACGAGAAGCACGGACACGAGGTGGGGGATCAGCTGCTTCGAGGCGTGGTGCGCACCCTGCTCGGCAACCTGCGCACGATGGACGCGGTGGCCCGCTGGGGCGGGGACGAGTTCATGCTGCTCTTGCCCGAGACCGGTCCCGAGCAGGCCCAGATGGTGGTGCCGCGCGTGCGCGAAAAGCTGCACGAGCTGATGCGTCGCAATTCCTGGCCGGTGACCATCAGCACCGGCGTGGTGACCTTCTTCTCCTGTCCCCCACCGGACGCTGCTCCGGTGGACGAAGCCTTGCGGCACGCCCTCGAGCTTTCGAGCACCGCCAAGGCCCAGGCGAAAGGTTCCATTCGCTACGACGTGCAGGGCGAGACGGTCACGGTGCGTTGATACGCTGGTAACGGCCGTCCTTGACCTGGAGCAGGTACACTTTGCGCAGGTCGCTCCGGCTGCTCAGGGCGAACCTGCCGCTCACCCCATCGTAGGGCGGGCGGTCGTTCCCGATGGAGGCCAGGTAGTTGCGCGCCGCCAGGCGCTGCATGCGGATGCGAATCAGGGGTTGGCCCTCGGCGGGTGCCTGAAGGGCCGCGCCCAGGGCGTCGAAGAGCAGCATGGCGGCGTCATACGAGCCGGCATCCACATGGGAAGGCTCGCGCTCGCCGAAGATCTGGTGGTATTCGTCCACATACTTGCGCACTGCCGGACTGTCCTGATCGGGGAGGAAGTAACCTGAAAGCAGAAGACCTTCTACGTCGGTGCCACCCTGCTCGATCAGGTCGCGGCTGAAGGGGATCACCTGAGAGGCCAGGGGAATCTTGAGACCGGACTTCTTGAGGGTGTTGGCTAATTGGGCAACCGGCAGACCACGGAATTCGGAGGCCAGCACGAACTCGGCCCCCTGGTCGGCCAACTGGGCCACCTGGTTGCTGAATTCCTGGGTGTTGTCGTCGTAGCTGGCCCGCGCCACGATCCTGCCACCCTTCTTTGTGAAGGCCTGCTCGAAGGCCCGGGCCATCGAGCTGGAGAGCAGGTTGTCCTCGTTGACCACCAGCGCCCCTCGAGTGAAGCCCTGGCTGGCAAAATGATCGGCCAGGGCCTGGAGACGAGGGTCATTGGAGTCGGAGGCGGTGAAGAGGAAGGGCCCGGCCTCCCAGACCCGGGGGTCGGAGGCGGAGGGAGCCAGGTCGGGCAATCCGGCATCGTTGAACAGCGGGGCCGCGGCCAGCACGCGCTGGGAGCTGAAGGGGCCGAAACAGACCAGGTAGCGAGGGTCACGGGTAATCTTCTGGGCCTCCAGCAGGGCCTGGTTGGTCTGGGAGCGATCATCATAGAGGTCGATCACTACCTGGCGTCCGTCCACTCCGCCCCGCAGGTTGATATTGGCCTGGGCTTGAGCCAGCCCATAGAGAACGGCCCGGCCCTCGGGGGCGTCCGTCCCCTCCAGCGAAACCAGTGCGGGCACCCGCACGATTCCGGACTCCTCCGGACCCGGGCGGAGCAGCAGGGCGTAGGCATTCTGCTTGAGGATGTGAGCCTCGGCGTCCTCGGGGTTGCGGGTGACCAGGGTGTCCAGCATGGCCGCGGCGGCTCGCAAGGATTCGGGCGTTCCCTGGGCGATCAGCTCGCGACCGCGAAACTTGTCAGCCACCTCCTCGCTCGTGCTGGTGGCGGTCGGGGTGGGCGTGCGACCGGGGCCGGGCGCGCTGGGGCCGCTCAGGCCCAGGCCCGCGGCCACGACGAAGGAAAGGGTGGAAACGGCCAGCAGGGCCGGCAGCCAGACCGGTGGGCGAGCCGCAGGTTGCGAGGGAGCCTTGCGTCTGGGTGGGGGGAGGGGCGCGGGAGGCTGAGCCGGCCGGCTCGGAGTCGGTCGGGGCTCTGGAGGAGCCAGCTTGGGGTCGGACAAGAGCAGCAACAGATCTCGAATCAACTCCCCGGCGCTGGCGTAGCGCAGGGTCGGGTCAGGCTGCATGCACTTGAGCACCAGATCTTCGGTGCGCGCGTCGATATCACTGCGATGGGGCTTGAGACGGTGGCTGCCGTAGACGGGGGAAGGCGGCTTGCCGGTCAAGAGGAAGTAAATCGTAGCCCCCAGAGAGTAGAGGTCAGAGCGCTCGTCCACCCGGTCTTCCCATTGCTCGGGAGGGGCGTAACCCACCGAGCCCGAGGGCTGGGTGTCGCGGCGGCCTGAGTCAGGGTCGAAGTGTCGCGCCAGGCCAAAGTCGATCAACTTGAGATGGCGCTCCTCGGTGACCATGATGTTCTCGGGCTTGAGATCGCGGAAAATCACGGCGGGGGACTGGCTGTGCAGGTAGTCGAGCACGCGGCCCAGCTCCAGCGCCCAGCGCAGGGCCTGAGCCTCTCCAGCGGGGCCCTCCTTTTCGACCAGGGCCGCCAGGGTGGGGCCATCAACAAACTCCATGACCAGAAACTGGCTGGGTGCCTCGAAGAAGTAGTCCACGATCAGGGGTAGATTGCGATGGCGCAGGCGCGCCAGCATGCTGGCCTCGCGCTCAAAGCGCGTGCGCGCGCTCTGCAACTGGGTGCTGTCCTTACACACCAGCTCCTTGATGGCCCACTGCTTACCAGCCAGGCGCGAGTCCTGGCTGAGGTAGACGGCCCCCGACCCGCCCCTGCCCAGGCTTCGCTCGATGCGATAGCGGTCTTGCAGCACCGTGCCCGGCTTCAAGGCCATGGTCTAGTTTTCGGGTGCCTGAATGGGCAGGGTGATGGTGAACTTGGCTCCGCCTGCGTCGGAGGTTCCGGCCACGATGTCACCCGAGTGCTTGCGAGTGACTTCCTTGCAGATGGCCAGACCCAGGCCGGTCCCCTTGCCGATCTCCTTGGTGGTGTAGAAGGGCTGGAAAATCTTCGATTGGACCTCGGAGGGGATGCCCGGCCCGTTGTCCCAAACCTCCACCAGGATCTGTCCATTTTGGGTTCCGGTGCGGATGTCCACCGTGGGCTGGTAGGTCTTGGAGCTGAGCAGCGCGTCGCGGGCGTTCACAAGCAGGTTGTTGAAAACGTGAGCCCACTGGGTGGAGTTGGCCCGCACGGTGGGCAGTGGGTGCAAGTCGAGCTTGACCCGGATGCCGTCCTGGTTGAGGCTCTCCTTGAGTAACTCGACCGAGTTCTCGATGACCCGGTTGAGCTCGAGCTCAGAGCGAACAAAGCGCGAGAATGTCAGCCCCTGCTCAGCCTCCAGCGGCCCGCGCGAGTAGATGAGCAGCTTTTCGATGATGGCCTTGCATTTCTCCACCGCTTCGCGCATGATCTCAAGCCGCCGGGCCACCTGAGGCTCGGCCTGGGTGCGGGATAAGCTGCCCACCATGGCCAGCACGGCTCCCAGCGGAGTGTTCAACTCGTGGGCCACCCCGGCGGCCAGTCGGCCCACTCCGGCCAGGTGGCTCTCCTCGGCCATCTCGGCCTGGAGCGATGCGATCTCCTCCTTGGCCCGGGCCAGCGCTCCCTCGCCACCGAAGCGCGGTGCCAACAGAGCCGCCGCCAGGGCGGCGGTCTCCATGAGCCGGCGCTGACGGTCGCTGGGGCGTTTGTCTTGATCCCACACGGCCAGCAGGGCTCCCCCGGTCTGCTGGCCGGGCGAAACGGGCACGGCCAGCAGGCAGCGCCCACGCTGGACCGCCTCGGAGGGCTCGCCCGAGTCCCAGGCCTGGCTCAACAGGTCGCGCACCACCCCTGGGCCGGTCTCCTCGGCGCTGCGCCCGGCCTGGGCGGCCCGTCGGAAGCCGCTCTCCTCCTGACCGGGCTGGAGATACAAGGTGGCGCCGCTGGCCCCCGCCTCGTGCAGGATCTGCTCGCACAAGGAGCGGCTCTGGGCATTGAAATCGTCCCCCTCGGTCACTCCGTGCATCAGTCCCAGCACGCCCTGCAAGAAATTCTCGCGCTGGCGCAGATAGAAGAAAGAGGCCCAGGCCGCCCCCAGCGCCAATGCGGTGGCTGCAAACCACAGGATATAGAGCCAGTTGGGGGTCACCGCGCCGCCGTCCACCATCGGAAGGGTTTGTTGCGCTCTCGAATGGATCCTGCGTCAGCTTGTCTCAGCTCATGAATGAGCAGGGAGGGGACTATTTCAAGCCAGACATCTGGGCGGCCAGGTCAAGCACCCGCTGTCCCTGGGGCCCGGCGAAGCCCGTGCCCACCACCAGGCTGGCCACCACCGCGGCCGCCTCCTGCTCGCGACGCGAGCGCTCCCTGGCCACGCTGCGCTGGAAGGTGGAAATGTTGGGAAGAGTGCCGTCCTCCAGGGCTTCGGGGCCGGTCACGCCGTTGGCCCGGGCCAGGGAGGCAAAGATCTTGTTGTAATTCGGGCTACCCTGGTCGTTGTAGAGCAACTCCTGGGGAACCTGGCGAAGGAAAGCCGCCAGTCCGCCCATTTGCCTGGTGACACTGGGAAGCACGCTCAACACCTCGCGCTCGGGATTCTCCACTACATGGGCGGTGACGGTGTAAGGGGTGTCGCTGCTCTGGCTCTGCTCGACCGAGGTGAAGGAGCCGTTCTGGGGGTCGAAGGCCAGGCTGCCCCGCGTCGGGCTCTGCTCGCTGGCCAGGCCGCTGTAAGAGCGGACGTCCTGCTCCAGAGTGCGCTGAACGGCTACATTGATGGCGCTCTCGCGGCGCAGCTCGGGCTGCAGCAAGAAGATCTGCGAGCGCAGGTCCAAGTCACGAGCGCTGCGCTCTTTGGCGACGGCGCGCTGGAAAGTGGACAGGTTGGGCAGCCGGCCGTCCTCGAGCGAATCGGGGAAAGTGGCCCAGGACTGGCGAGCCAGGTCGGCCAGCACGCCGTTGTAGTTGGGCTCGCCGCCATAGCCGTAGAAGCGCTCGTCGCTCACGCCTCGAAGCCACTCGGACACGCCGCCGACTTCGTCGTGGGCCGCCGGGACGTTGCCCAGCTCGCGCCCCACCCTGACCGGATCGCCGATGACGGCGAAAGTTTGTTGGAACGGTTGGGCGGCGCTGACGGTCACCTCGTCCTGACTGTGCAGGTCCACCTCGCCGTCGTCGCGGATGCGCCCTTTGCTCACGCTCTGGGTGTGGTTGGAATACTGAACTCCGCTAAGCTGGACGATGCCGTTCATGGATTGCTGTCCCCCTGTCATTTCTGGTCTGTGGGGAAAGTCTATCGGAGGGGTCTCAAAGGGACATGAAAGGGTCTCGGGCTCGCAGCCGGGCTGCTTCCCCGATTCCAGGAGCGCAGCCGGAAACCAGTGAACCGGCTCACTTGGCACCAGCGAAATCCCCGCTGCACAGATCAAAGGAATATCAGCACCATCCTCTTGACGCTCCATTCAACCCGTGTCAGGTCGTCCGGCCCTTGCAGGCCCAGATGGCGACCGGCTCCTCGCGCCCCCGTACGTGGACCGCTTCCATGGCCGCGAGCTCGAACGTCCCGGCCAGCAGGGCCCGAGATTGTTGGGAAAGCAGGATATCGACTCCAAACTGCCGGGTCAAACCCTGGATGCGAGCCGCCACGTTGACCGTGTCCCCGATGGCCGTGTAGTCGAAGCGGTCTCCCGACCCGATGGCGCCGAGAACAAGCGGTCCGGTGTGGATGCCCACGCCGTGCGCAAGTTGGGGGCGGTGCTCTTCAGCGAGCAAGCGGTTCACCGCCGCCATCCGCTCTCGAAGGCTAAGTGCGGCGCGTAGCGCGTCGTCGACCTGGGCTGTCGCCCCGTTGACGCCGAACAGCGCCATGACCGAGTCTCCGATGAACTTGTCCACCATTCCCCCGTGCTCGGCCACGGCCTGCGTGGTCTCTTGAAGGAAGCGATTGAGAAGTCCGACCACCTCCTCCGGCGAATGGTGCTCCGAGAGCGCCGTAAACCCGCGCACGTCGACGAACATGACCGTGGCCACCGCACGACGCGTCTGCGCGCCGAGCAGAGCGGGGTTGCGGACGACCTCGCTGACCAGCTCGGGACTGAGAAAGCGCTCCAGGCGGCGGCGGATGAGCCCTTCGCGCTGGAGGCGCAGCAGGTTGAACACGACCAGGGACGTGACCAGCGTGATCGTGCCCTGGTAGACCAGGTCGCCCACGGTCACCATCATCGCTTCCCTCCAGGGCAGGATGAGATGGGCGAACGCGATCTGCAGCGTGATGCTGTAGCCGCCCATCATCAAGACGACGCCCGGACTGTAACGAAGACCGCTGAACGTCGTGATGACCATGAAGATCGGCAGTGGCACAAACCCGGCGAAATCTTTGAGCGGTGGGGGCAGGCTCATCGAGACCGAGAACACCGCCGTCGCATAGAGCGTCGCCTCCCAGCCGGTGAGAAGAAACTTGCGGTAGGCGCGATAGGGGGGGCGAGTCTTCAGCCACAGATAATTCATCGCGGCCACCACAGCCCCCAGGATCAGACAGGCAAACAAAGTCCAGGGGGCGTTGAACGGCAAGAATGGCCAGCGATGGTTCGCCAGGTGCAAGACCAGCAGCAGACCCAGGCCAATCGCCTGACCACCCTGCAGGCCGGTCTCGCTGCGGGTCTCGATCTCGTGCCGCTGACCGTCGGCATCCAGGAGCTCATAAGGCACACGCGCAGGGTAGGCCGGACAGGCTCCGCCCGCTTTGACGGGGGTCAACTTCAGCAGGCGGAAAAAATTGCTCGCGAGCCCGAACTCTCTCCCCGGTCGACCGGGACGCCCGCCGGCGGAGCTGTTGTGCCCGTTGAAGCCATGTGCGGGCATCCTCGGGGGGACCTGGCGGCCCAGGCCACCCCGGCGATGACCCGAAAGCCGCGAGGAGGAGAACCCCGATGCCGACGCGCAGTAGGCCGCGCAAGCAAGCGTACTGCGGGCGCACCCTGCGGCTGCCGTCACGCAGATCGAGGGCGCGACTTGCGCGATCCGCGGAGGAATGAGATGACGGCAAACTTCAAAGAGCTATTCGGCCGGGGCAAGCTAGGCGCCCTGGAAACGAGCAACCGCATCAAGTACGCGGCCTGCTGCGTGTCCAACTTCAACACGACGGACGGCTTTATCTCCGAGCGGGAAATGGGGCGCATGCAGGTCATCGCGGGCACGGGATGCGGCATCATCACCAATCAAGGGGCCTATCCCGATCCTCGCGGTGAGGGCAAGGCCTACCTCCGCCAGCTCGCCCTCTACGACGACAAGTACATCCCGGGGTTGGCCCGGGTGGCCGAGATGATCAACCGCCAGGGAGCGGTCTCGATCCAGCAAATCTTGCACGGCGGCCGCTACGGGGGAATCGAGCTCGACTATTGCATTCAGCCTTCGCCGGTCAAGCAAACCCTCAAGCACTTCCGCCCGCCGCGCGAGATGACCCGAGCCGAGATCAAGCAGTGCATCCACGAGCATGCGCAGGCCGCTCGTCGCTCGATCGAGGCAGGCTTTCACGGAGTTGAGGTGACCAGCTTCATGGGCTACCTGCTGTCCGATTTCAACTCCCGGTTCACCAATCAGCGAAGCGACGAGTACGGAGGCTCGCTGGAGAACCGGGGCCGGTTCATGGTGGAGCTGCTCGAGGCCATCAAGACCATCATCGGCGACAGGCCCCTGATCGTCCGTCTGAACGGGGTGGAGCTGATGGACGAGTTCGGCGGCAGCACTCCCGAGGAATGCCTGGAGTTCATGCGCATGGCTGAGCGCGCGGGGGCCGATTGCATCAGCCTGGTGGTGGGCTGGCACGAGTCGCGCACCGGCGCGCTGGGTCGGGACCTGCCGCCGGACCACTGGTTGCCCCTGGCCCGAGCCGCTCGCGAGGTGGTCAAGATTCCCATCGCCTTTGGGCCCCGCATGGCCGACCCCTTCCTGGCCGAGAAGGCGCTGGCCGAAGGCCTCATCGACTTCTGGGAAGTCTGCCGGCCGCTGCTGGCCGACCCCGAGATGGTCATCAAGATGGAGCAGGACCGGGCTCGCGAGATCAAGCCCTGCGTGGGAGGGCTCTTGTGCCTGTCGCGCATGTTCCGCAATCTGCCTTATATTTGCGCGGTCAATCCGCAGCTTGGCCACGAATATGAGCCCGAGTATCAGATCCAGCCGACCTCGGTCAAAAAGAAGGTCATGGTGGTGGGGGCCGGGCCCGCCGGCCTGGAGTGCGCGGTCACCGCTGCTCGCCGAGGACACCGGGTGGCCGTCTACGACCGCAAGTCACGGGCGGGGGGACAATTGATCGCTCTGGCCCGCGAGATCGGAGGCGGGGAAGTCTTCCTCAAGCTCATCGATCACTACCTGACGCAGGTGGAGCGCTTCGGGGTGGCTCTCCATCTCGAGACCGAGGTCAACCGTTCACTTTGCGAGGCCGAGACACCCGATGTCGTGGTGCTGGCGACCGGCGCCGACGCGCCCAATATGCGCTGGGCCGGCCCGGGGCCCCGGGTCATGAAAGCTGCCCATGCCCTCGAGAACCCTGCCGAGGTTGGCGAGCGGGTCGCCGTGCTGGGCGGCGACAGAATGGGCCTGGTAGCGGCCGAGGCACTGGCAGCTGAAGGCAAGCAGGTGGCCGTGATCGAGGAGAGTGACAGGACCGGTTGGGATGTCATCCCTACCTGGAAATGGCGCCACGACAAATGGCTCAAAGAATTTGCCATTCCCGTCCACCTGGGCTGCCGGGTGGAGTCGATCCAGGAGCGGGGGGTCTTGATTGCCGACAAGAAGGGGGACAAGACCCTCATCGAGGCCGACACCGTCATTCAGGCGGGACCCCGCCAGTCGCTTCAGGATTTGCTCACTCAGCTCGAGTTCAGCGTGGACGAG
>QWHO01000272.1 GCA_021404945.1 bacterium CPR1 | reverse complement strand
GGCTCTCCGGGCCGGGGAGAGGGGCGCAGAGGAGCAGGATGGCCTGGTGGTCGAGATCGGTGGTTTTGACCAGTCTCTCCAGGGCCTGGTTGACAAACCCAAGATCTATCATTTGGAATATTTGCTGTACAGCAAATGTTCCAGTTTTGCAAAAAACCGCCCGTCTCACCGAGTTGCTCGGCGTAGTTCGATGCCGGTCGGCTCGAGGAACTGACCGTTCTGGCGGCCACCGTCTCTTCGTTGGAGACTTTCGGAGCGGAGTTGCAGTAGGCCGGCGAGAGCCCACCAGGATTGGCGGGCGCCAGCGTGAGACCGGCGCGCCGCTCCTGCTCGGGCTCCTTAAGCTGCTCACCGACCACTCAGCTAGGAGACCTGAGGTGGCGCTCGAACCGGCTTCCGTGAACATTGTCTGTCCCCACTGCGAGGCGGTGAACAGGGTCCAGAGCGAGCGAATGGCAGACCGCCCGATTTGCGGCAAATGCCAGAAGGCTCTGTTCACCGCCCATCCCTTGGCCTTGAACGGCCAGAGGGCCTTCGAACGGAACGTGCAGCGCAACGAGATTCCCGTGCTGGTCGACTTCTGGGCCGAGTGGTGCGGACCGTGCCAGATGATGGCTCCCCAGTTGGAGCAGGCGGCGGGTCAGCTCGAGCCCGGGGTTCGCCTGGCCAAACTGGATACTGAGGCCTTCCCGGCAATCAGCCAGGCGCTGGGCATCCGGGGAATCCCGACCCTCATCCTGTTTCGCGGCGGTCGGGAAGTGGCCCGTCATTCGGGGTTCATGCAGGCTCCTCAGATCGTGGCCTGGACCCGTCTGCAGCTGGGCTCGTCTTGACAGCTTTCCCGGGCCTGTGTTACTGTTCGTGCCATGGGTGGTAGAAGCTCCGTTGAATCCCGGTCCGCGCTCTGCTGCTCCATTTCCCTCTGTTGTTGTCGCGCCAATGCCCGACACAGGATTCACCTGAGGGAAAGCTAGCCCCACCCGGCGCCGAGTCGCGGTCCCGTGGCCCCCAGGATGATTCCTGGGGGCCTTCGTGTTTTCTCAGCCGATCCCGTGACCGAGGAGGACCCCAAGTTGCAAGAGCCATCAAAAGTCGACGAGAGCCAGCGAAACCTGGCCCAAACGCCTCAGAAGGAGACATCATGCTGAAAGCTTATCCCAACGTCTATTCCGACAACGCCGAGAGCATCGGGCGCACCCCCCTGGTGGCTCTCAACAAAGTGGTGGGGGGCACCCGGGCCACCCTGCTGGCCAAGATCGAGGGGCGCAATCCGGCCTATTCGGTCAAGTGCCGCATCGGGGCCTCGCTGGTGTGGGACGCCGAGGAGCAGGGTCTGCTCGGCCCCGGCCGGGCCATCGTGGAGGCCACCAGCGGCAACACGGGCATCGCGCTGGCCTTCGCCGCCGCCGCCCGCGGACTTGAGTGCGTGCTGACCATGCCCGAGACCATGAGCCTGGAGCGCCGCAAGGTGCTGGTGGCTCTGGGCGCGCGCCTGGTGCTCACGCCCGGGGCGCTGGGCATGAAGGGGGCCATCGACAGGGCCGAGCAGCTGGCCGCGGAGGATCCGGGCCGCTACTACCTGACCCGCCAGTTCGACAACCCGGCCAATCCGCTCATCCACGAGCGCACCACCGGGCCGGAGATCTGGCAGGATACCGGAGGGCGGACAGACGCGGTGGTTTGCGGGATCGGCACCGGGGGCACTCTCACCGGCGTGAGCCGCTACTTCGAGCGCACCCGCGGTCAGGCGCTGCACTCGGTGGCGGTGGAGCCCACTCACTCGCCCGTGATCACGCAGACCCTGGCCGGTCAGGAGGTGCGCCCCGCGCCCCACAAGATTCAAGGCATCGGGGCCGGGTTTGTGCCTGGCAACCTGGAGCTGGCGCTGGTGGATCAGGTCGAGACCGTGAGCAACGACGAGGCGCTCGACATGGCCCGACGGCTGGCCAGCGAGGAGGGGATCCTGGCCGGCATCTCCTCGGGCGCGGCCACCGTGGCCGCCCTGCGATTGGCTCGCGATCGGCGCTTCGAGGGCCAGACCATCGTGGTGGTGCTGCCCGACGCGGCCGAGCGTTACCTCAGCGGGGCCCTCTTCGAGGGCCTGTTCGACGAGGTCGAGAAGGCGGTGGCCTCGTGAGCGCGCGAGCCCTGTCCAGCGACCTGGCCGAGCAGCTTCGTCACAGCCCGCTCGAGCCGGGTCCGCGCCCCTCTCCCCGCGAGGCGGTGGCCCTGCTCGAGCGGATCCTCGATGTGCTCTTCCCGGGCTACTTCGGCGACCCGCCTGCCGACCTCGAGGCCCACCTGCGCGAGCTGGAAGAGCGGCTGGGTCGCCAGATTGCCCTGTGTGACTCGGATCCCGGGCTCTCGCGCGACTTCCTCGAGTTCTTGCCCGAGCTGCGCCGCCGGCTGCTGCTCGACGCCCGAGCCGCCCTGGAGTGGGACCCGGCCGCCACCAGCCTGGATGAGGTGATCCTGGCCTATCCCGGCTTTCTGGCCATCGCCGTCTACCGCATCGCCCACCGGCTGCACCAGCTCGGGGTGCCCACCCTGCCTCGCATCCTGAGCGAGTGGGCCCACTCGCGTACGGGCGCCGACATCCACCCGGGGGCCGAGATCGGCGAGAGCTTCTTTCTCGATCACGCCACCGGAACGGTGATCGGGCAGACGGCCCGGGTGGGCGACCGGGTGCGCCTCTACCAGGGCGTGACGCTGGGAGCGCTGAGCTTCACCCGCGAGCGTCCCCGCCATCCCACCCTGGAGGACGACGTGGTGGTCTACGCTCACGCCACCGTGCTGGGGGGACGCACGGTGGTGGGCCAGGGGAGCGTGGTGGGGGGCTCGGTCTTCCTCACCAAGAGCGTCCCGCCCGGACGTCTGGTCGCGCAAGAGCCTCCCAACCTGCGCCTGCTGGCCCGTCCGCGCGGCAGCGGGCCCGGGGGCGAGTTCCTACCCGGCGACGTGGACTTTGCCATATGAGCGACTCGGGCAACTTCACCACGGCCAGCCTGCGCGAGGAGGATGCCGCCTTCCCGGACATGGGCCCCGAGCTTCGCGCCCAGATCGCCGCAGGCTACGCCAGTTTTTCCGAGCGGCGCGAGATCTGGTACAGGCTGGCGGACTCGCCAGCCATCGAGCTCTTGCGCCAGGGAAGGATGGAGGAAGCGCGGGGCGCGCTCGAGCAGACTCTCAGGGCCTGAAGAAACCGCCCGGCTCGGGTTTCTCGGGAGCGTTGACCGAGTCGGCGATGTGCTGGCCATCAGGCCGCCGCTTGATGACCACGCCACCGATCACCATGCGGTTGGCCTGCTGGGAGATGGCCGGGGCGGTAGCGCCCGGGGTCAGGCTGGCGGCCATCTTGAGCAATTCCGTGCCGTGCTTCATCAGGTTGCCCACTCGCAGGCGGTCGCTCAGGCTGACATTCTGGAAGGCGTTCTGGGGCGAGCAGTTGTGGCCCATCTTGAGTCCCTTGAGATAGAGCGCCAGACCGGCGAAGGTGGCCAGCGAGCAGCCGACCAGGATGGCGGTGTTGCCCGGGATGCCAAAGGTGCCCCAGCCCATGAAAAGAGAGGCGGTGAAGGCGATGGGGGCGCCCTCCATGAAGGGCCGGCCCAGCGTGACCAGCGTGTCGGCCATCTTGCTCTTCTTCACGTCGGCCTTGAGGGCGAGCTTGTGGCGGTCGAGGGCGGAGATGTCCTCGTCGCTCAATCTGGCCTTGAGGGCCAGATCGCGCGTCTCATCCAGCCCTTTGAGGGCCTCGTCGTAGCCCTTGTAGAACTCCTTGGCGGCCGGGTTAAAAAGAGGCAGCCCTCGAATGTAGCCGAGCATGGATGGAGTCTATCCGACAGGGCTTAAAAGAAGCTCCACCGTGCGGTCCATTCCCTCGGCCATGCCCACCGCGGGCTGATAGCTCAGGTCGCGCCGGGCGGCCTCGAGGTTGTAGTAGTGCGAGCGCGCCAGCTGGCAGGCCAGAAAGCGCGTCATGCGAGGCTCCTCAGTCTTGCCCAGGAGGCCGTAGACCTTTTCCAGCGCCGCTCCCATTGTATAGGCCGCCCGAAACGGGATCGACCGCCGCACCGGGGCGATACCCAGGCGCTCGAGCCACTGGTTGACCCAGTCCCACAGCACCACCGGCTGACCCTGGCTCAGAAAGTAGGCTTTGCCCGCCAGCGCTGCGCTCGGCTCGAGCCGCTCGGCAGCCTGAAGGTGCGCCTCGACGGCGTTGTCCACGTAGGTCACATCCACCCGGTTGCTGCCGTCTCCCACCCGCACCAGCTTGCCCTGGCGGGCCCTGGCGATCAGGCGGGGGAGGATGTGGTTGTCGCCCGGCCCCCAGATGATGTGCGGGCGCAGGGCCACGGTAAGAACGCCGTGCTCGCCATTGGCTTTGAGCACCAGCTTCTCGGCCATGGCCTTGGTCTGGCTGTAGAAGTTGAGAAACTTGCGCGGGTAGCCGAGCCGCTCGTCGGCGCCCAGGTGGTCCTGGCCGTCGAAAGTGACGCTGGGAGAGCTGGTGTAGACCAGGCGGGAAACACCGCCCTCGCGGCAGCCGTCCAGCACGTTGATGGTGGCCAGCACATTGGAGTTGTAGTAGTCCTCGAAGCTGCCCCAGAGGCCGGCCCTGGCGCCCACGTGGAAGACCACGTCCATGCCGGCGCAGGCCGACACCACCCGGGAGCGGTCGGCCAGGTCGGCCACGATCCCCTTCGCCCCCAGCGCCTCCATCTCGGGGTAGCGGTTGCGCCCGAGCACGAAGACCTCGTGCCCGTCAGCGAGCAGGCGGCGGGCCAGGGCTCCTCCCAGAAACCCGCCGCCGCCTGTGACCAGGGCCTTCACGAGCGCTTGCTGGCCCAGGCGGCCAGCTCTTCACGGTGGATCTTGGCGTTGTGGCGCGGATCCACCGGGAAGGCGGGGTGATAGAGCACCCTTTCCACGTCGCGATAGACCGGGTGCTCGGACAAAATCCTGCGCAACGTCCCGGCAAGCTCTTCCTGACGGCGCCGGTCGTACTTCAGGGCTTCGGGCTCGGGCTCCACCACCAGCACCGGAGCCTGTGCGCCCCGCTCGCCCACGCCCACCAGGGCCGAGCGGGCCACCAGCGGATGGGGGTTGACCATCCCCTCGGCCTGCTCGGGATAGTAGCGCACGCGCCCTTCCACGCGGTGGGACTTGCGCCCCAGCAGCCACACCCGGCCCTGCTCGTCGCGGTAGCCCATGTCGCCCATCCGGTGCCAGATCCTGTCGCCCTGGCGGATCTTGGAGCGGCGCGTCTCCTCGCTCAGGCCGTCGTACTCCCAGGTGACCATGGGGCCGGCCACGGCCACCTCGCCGTACTCGCCGGCCGGCAGTACCAGATCCTCGCGCCACTCGGGAATGGCCTCGTCGGTGATGGCCAGGATGGCCAGCTCCACCCCTGGCAGGGGGCGGCCCACGCAGGTACCGGCTCCGGCCGCCTCGGGGGGCATGATGTCGGCCCACCGGGCCATCAGGGCGGGGGGGATGGGCGCCCCGAAGGTGAGCAGGCGCTTGAGCGAGGGCAGGCGCACGCAGTGCTGCTCGCACCAGCGTCCCACCCGGGTCCAGATGGCCGGAGAGCCCTGCAGGTTGTTGACCCCGAACTCCTGGATGGCCCGCACGATCTTCACCGGGTCACAGGTGGCGGGGCGGCTGGGGTTGAGCTCGCGCAGCACGCACGTGAGCCCCAGCGCGGTCGAGAAGAGGGCGAACAGGGGGAAGCCGGGCAGGTCGATCTCGCCCGCCTGAAAGCCGAAGGTGTCGCGCAGGCAGGCCACCTGGGTCTGGAAGATGCCGTGGCGGTAGACCACGCCCTTGGCCGGGCCGGTGCTGCCCGAGGTGAACAAGATGGCGGCCGGCTCGTCCTGGTGGGTATTGGCCAGATCGACCACGCGGGGGCCCTGAGCCGTCAGTCGGTGGGCTCCGGGAAAGGCGCCGTCCACCGAGATGGCCTGGCGCACGCTGGCGAAGGGCGAGCGGAAGACAGTCCGCAAGAGGTGCGCCTTGCGGATGCCGATCAGAAAGTCGGGTCGGGCGTGCTCGATGCAGCGCAGCATCGGCTTGAGCCCCATCCCGGGGTCGATCAGCACCGGCAGCGCTCCCACCCGGAAGACGGCGAAGGTGAGGGCCACGAACTCGGGCCCGTTGGGCACCATCATCAGGGCCCGCTGGCCCCGCTCCAGTCCCAGCTCGCGCAGGGTGCCGGTGTAGTGGCGACAGAGGTCGAGCAGCTCGGTGAAGGACAGTTCTTGCCAGCGGCCCTGCCGGCGGTAGATCAGGGCCCGTCCGTCGGGGTTGAGGGCGGTGGCCCGATCGAGCAGCTCGGCGACGTTCAGGAGATGAACTCCTTGAGGAAGGCGATCACCTCGGGCGAGGCGTCCTGGGCCACCAGGTGGCCGGCCCAGGAGAGCCGCTGCACCTCGGCGTGGGGGAAGAAGGTCTGGAAGCGCTTGAGAAAGCGTGGGGTGAAGACGAAGTCTTTCTCGCCCCAGATCAGCAGGGTGGGCAGGTTAGACAGGCGCGGCAGCCCGGCCTCGACCTCGGCCAGGGCGTCGTAGCTGGGGTGGGAGCGGCTCATGGGGATGTCCTGTACGAAGCGAAGGTTGGCCACCCGGTCATGCCAGTTGCGGTAGGGGAAGAGGTAGCCGCGCCGGGCGGCGCGCGAGAGCCGATCCTGGCGGGCCACCGCGAAGCGCACCGTGCCCTCGGCGAAGGCGTTCAGGCCACGCACGAGCAGGGGACCCACCCCGGGCAGGCGACACAGCTTGAGCAGCCAGGGCATGGCCGGGTCGGGGAAGGCGGCCGTGTTCATGATGACCAGCCGGCTGAAACGCTCGGGATGGCGCACGGCCACGCCCAGGCCGATGGGACCGCCCCAGTCGTGCACGACCAGCGTGATGTCCTTGAGGTCGAGGTCGAGCACCAGCGACTCGAGGTTGCGAATGTGCTGGGCCAGGCAGTAGGGGTAGCGCTGGGGCTTGTCGGAGAGGCCGCAGCCCAGATGGTCGACGGCCACCACCCGGTTCGACTTGTAGAAGGCCCGCACCAGGTCTCGATAGTAGAACGACCAGGTGGGATTACCGTGCACCATCAGGATCGGCTGCCCCTGGCCCTGGCCCTCGTCGAGGTAGTGCATGCGCAGCCCCATGCCGGGCTCACGGTGGAAGTGGGACTGGAAAGGGTACAGATCGCGCACGTCGATGGGCAGCCCCTCGGCCCCCCGGATCAAGCTGTTCTCTTTCACCATACGACCTCCGTCATGGAGCGGTTGAGTCCGCTGCCGGTTTGCCCATCAGGTGGCCCTGATCGATGCGCCCGCAGTCGCGGGCCAGAACAGCATGAGCGGCAGAGGCCGGCTCCGCCGATTTGGATACCGTCCGGGAAAACCCTTCAGGTCAATCTTGCAGGTCCAGGTAGAGGGAGAGCGCGTGTTTGACCTTCTGGCGCAGCTCAATCCCCGTCAGGTCACCGAGTCGGCTGCCAAGTCGGCCCTTGGAGAGGGTGCGGACCTGGTGGGCCATGGCCAGGGAATCCGCCCGCAGTCCGGCCATTCCCTCCGGCAGCAGAACTTCGGTGGAGTAGATTCGCCGTCCCGGCTTGAGCGAGGTCAGGGGCAGCACGGTGACCACCTGCAGGTGGGCATGGATCGACTCCCGGGAGACGACCAGAACCGGTCTTGTGCCGGCCTGCTCGGAACCCTGAATCGGGTTGAGGTTGGCCGAAAAGAGCCCCCACTGGAGCTTCAAGAGAGCCCCTCGAGATCGACCTGCTCGAAATCGCGCGCGCACTCGGCCTGATCGGCAAGAAAGAGGGGGTCGCGAGAGGCTTCTTCATACTCTCGCCGCAGTATCTGGTCGCGCAGCTCGCAGAGTCGAGCTTCCAGGGAATCTCGTACCAGGGCACTGACCGACTCGGCGGCGCCCCGGTCGACCATGGAGCGCATCTCGTCGAGCAGAGCCGCGGGAAGCACAAAGGTCGCTTTCTTGTTCACGGCCTGACCATACCATGGGTATGGCATTTCGGGCAAGTCGCTTGAAAGCGTGAAGGGCGCCCCACCACGGGCGCCCTTCTTGAACCGACCACGACTCTCACTGAGCGGGAGGTCTAGGACTTGATGTAGTCGCTCCACTTGTTGAAGGCCTTGTCTTGCGCCTTGGCCTGGTTGACGGTCACGTCCTGCTGAATCTCGAAGATCTTGGTTTGAGTCTCGCGCAGGATCTTCCAGCGCTCGGCCTGCTGCTTCTGAGCATCGGCTTGCATCTGGGTTTGAATGGTCTGGGCCTGGTTCTGGTCGCTCGCGGCCATCTGGGCCCTTGAGGCCGCATCGGCTGCCCCGGTACCTGCTCCACCGATCATTTCATGTACCTCCGCTATGGTTGTTGTCGTTATTCTCCCACACCCCGCCCCTCTCGACTACCCCTGGCGATGGTGAATTCATGTTGCCGATGTTACCAGTTTGTAACCTGGTGTGAACAACTTGTTGCGCGGGCCTGGGGAGGCGGCACCACCTTGAACTCCAAAACGCCGACAGGCTTGCCTTCCAGGAACAATTTGAGCCTGTAGTCGCCGGGCGGATCGCCGGCGGCCACCTTCCAGATATGCACCACCAGGCTGTTGAAGACATCCTCCTCGCGCTCGGTGATGCCCACCCGCCGGTCGCCCTGCACGCTGGTGTCGGTGCCCCATTTCTCGGGGGGCTGGGGAAGCTCGAGCTCTTCACGCCAGCGTACCCTGGGCCGATTGGTGGTGAGGTTCATGCACCAGCCAAAGAACTGGCCTGGCCGCAACGGCACCTCGCGACTGGGCACGAACGTCAGGCTGCCGTTGGGCTGTTGCTCAAACAGCCCGAATGTGATGCTGGAGACCTTCAGATCGGGCGCCACCTCGATCACCTCGGCCCGGGCCAGGCCGACCAGCAGCATGAAACACAAAATCAAACGCATGCAAGAGAAGTTCTGGCTAGAGCCCCATCAGCCTCTTCACGAACTTGGGAGCGGGCGAGCCAAAGCTCAGAATCTGATCGTGCATGGCTTTCAGGTCCACCTTGCCATCACTGCGTTTCTCGTAGGCGCGGACGATGTCGTTGAGCTCGAGGTTGCCCACGAAGTAGGTTGAGAGCTGGGTGGAGGACAGGCAAGCGCGCCGCCACTTTCCGGCCGCCTCCCCCTCTTCCTGGAAGCCGTCCTCCATCATCAACTTGAGAGCCTCGGTCTCGGTCATGCCTGCGGTGTGGACTTTCTGGTCGAGGATGCTGTTAATGATCAGCCGCAGGCGCATCTTGAGCTGCTGCATCTTGACCTCGGGACCGCCGTAACCGGCCCCCACCATCACCTGCTCGGCGTAGGTGGCCCAACCCTCTACGAAAGTGCCGCTCATGGTGATTACCCTGACCCGGGTGGGTGCCTTGAAGCGGTTGGCGTGGGCGACTTGCAGGTAGTGCCCGGGCATGGCCTCGTGCACGGTCAGGTTTTTGAGCATGGAATCGTTGTACTCGCGGAAGAACGACTCCACTCGCTCTTTCTTCCAGTCCGACGGAGTGGGCGAGATGGCGTAGAAGGTGGAGGGCTTTTTCTCGAGGGGACCGGACGAGTCGCAGTAAGCCACCGCGACGCCCCGGGCGAACTCGGGCATGACCATCACCTCGAGGGGATCATCGGGCACGCTGACCAGGTTGTGCATTCGCACGAAGTTGGTGGTCTCTTCCAGGTCGCGAGTGGCCTGGTCCACAATGGTCTGGTTATCGGGACGGTCCTGGGCGAGGCGATCGAGCACGGCCTTGATCAAGACCTGATCGGCCGGCACCGGCCTGCCAGGGAAGGCGCGCTCGTAGAGCGGACGGGCTGTGCGGGCCATCTCCTGGTGGGTCAGCTTGAGCTCGGCCTCGGCCCGCCTGAGGATCTCTTCCTTGCTCAGGTCCGACTCCAGCGCAAAGCGCAGCTTCTGGCGATAGAGCGCGTCGCCCAGCCGGAAGTCACGCTTGGAGCGGGGTAGAAGATCGTGCTCGAGCCAGTCGCCGTAGGTTCTCAGGGCGATAGCAGCTTGCTGGCGATGGGGGGCCAGGCGGGCGGTGAGGGCCGCATCACCGTTCAGGAACGTATCGATCTCGTGCTCGACGAAGCTGAGGGCCCCCTTGTTCTGGGCGATGGCCGTCTCGGTGTGGATACGTGGAGGGTTCTCCAGGTTCTCTCGCGCCTGCTGCAGCAGAGGGTCGATGGCATCCAGCCGCTGAGCCAGCGACTCCACCCGTGCGGGCAGCGGGGCGTAGTCGCGCGCCATCAGCGCGTAGAGCGCGGCCCCCGGGTTGTAGGTGAGGGGGTTCCACAGATGCTCCTGAAGCTTGTCCAGCGAGAATAGGGAATACTCCAGGCTGGTCTTCATGATCTCGTAGTCGACCTGGTTCTCGATGGAGAGTCGGCCGGGATCGATCTCCTTCAACTGCTCGAGGTAGCGGGAGGCCAGCTCTCGGCTGCGGGCGATTCCAGCCGGGCTGTAGTCGGTCAGCCGACCGTCGAAGCGGTGCTCGCCCAGGCTGGTGGCCGCCTCCGGGCTGAGGGCGAGCCACTCGTCCACGTAGCGCTCGGCCAGTTGCACGAAGGCGGGGTCGGGGCTCTGGGCGCGGGCGGCCAGGGTGGCGCACAGGACCAGGCAGATCGTCAGGAATCGTCGCATCGGCGGGCCTTCGCCGGTGTCCAGCCGGCCCCTGCCGGACAGGATTGCTGGAAAAAAGGGTGCCCCGGCCGTGAGCGGGATCGGCCGGGGCGGGGGTGGTGTGATTCACGCGGCCGCCGGGTGAGGCGTTAGCGCTAAAGTCATGATAGCCTTCCTGGCCGGTAAAGTCTGTGAGCTGGATCACACTTGACTGACTGAGATCATATCGCGAGTCGGCATCCGAGTGATACGATGCGGGCGTTGAACTGCCCATCCTGTCATAAGGCGCTGGAGACCGTTGGCCCTTCCTGCCCGGGATGTGGCACGGTTTTTGCCGCCTCGTGTCCGAAGTGCGGGGCACCACAGTCTCAGGGAGCCAGGTTTTGTCCTGTCTGTGGAGCCCCTCTGGCAGAGGGAGTGGCTGCCTCCCCGCCCCCGGCACCCGCAGCGCAGCCTGTCAGCACGACTTCTCCCGAGGCCCCACCCTCGGGCCGGGAGCCTGCCGCGACAGAGCTTATCGATCAGACCGCGGCGGCAGCCTGGCAGGCCTCCGCCTCAATCCTCAAAGACGGTCCCCGACTTCTCGTTCGCCACCTGCTCGCCCGCCTTCCCCTGGCTGTCCTGACTTTCGTTCCGGCCTGGCTCGTGCACACGTACCTGCTGGTGGTCAAGAACGAGGGATTCAACCCCGACACCAGGCTGTCGAGCTATCTCAACACCTCGGGCAATGCGGCCTCATCGATCCTGATCTGGGGCCTTAGCTCGGCCATGCTCTGGTCCTTGCTCTTGTCCTGCCTGCGTTGCGGGCCGGCTCGAACCCTGCAGGGCATCCTGGCCGCCCCCCGGCGGGTCATCGACCTGCTCCGACGGAACGATAAGAACGATCTCACAGCTCTCGCGCTGGGGGCGACCGCAGCCATGCTCCTGAGTGGCTGGTTCTCGGTGAACCGGCCGGCCGGGTTCGTCCTCACTCTCAGCTCCCTCTTCCTGGGGATGGGCTACCCGGGCGCCATTCTGGCTCGCATGGCTGCCGAGTTGTACCGCCGTTCCGTGAAAGAACGCGGGCGGCAGTCCCTGGACCAGATGGCCGCCTTCTTCCAGGCCACCCTGGCAGGAATGCCCATCGGTTTCTCCGTGGTGACGCTGTTCTCTGCGGCTACCGCCGGCAGGCTCGCTTACGGACTGATCGTCCTGAGCGCCGCGCTCTTTTTCATGAGGATGAGGGGAAAGTCCGGGACACCTCCTCCGCCAGCAGCGGCAGCACTCCTTTTTATCCTGGGCGCGGGCCTCTTTTTCGTTGCCCTGGAGCTGCTGCTCGGCCGCGCGGCCCGAGCCGACGACGGAGGAATGCAAGAGGCGACCGGAAGCACCGAGCTCACCTGGTCCAATATCGCCAAATGGTGGGGGAGCGAGGGCGCCAAGAAGGCCCTTCTCAATGGCGTGGCTCCGAGCGCTGCAGCGACCCTGGGGGCCGTCATGCCTCCGCCGCTTGCTCCCCCCACCACGGGAATTGACTACAAGGAAGACGTGACCGTCGAGAAAGAGAAAGACGAGGAGAAATTCTCCTATAGCCTCGGCCTCAACAGCCAGACCTCGAAGTCCCTGCCCGCCGACGGCCGGACTCCAGCCTACGGCTACACCGTGGGCGAGACCAACGACCCGAAAGTAAAGCCGAGGAGCATCGCCCTGGGAGCCTCCTTCTCCACCACGGCCCCGACTGGTTTCGAGTTGCGGCTGGTCAGAGAGGAGGTGGCCTTCGGCGGGGAGTGCAAGCAGTTCACGGTCGTCGCCGTGCCGCCTGCCGACGCCGCCTACGCGCCTGGGGAAATCCCCGGGGTAGTGTATGCCGAGGGCAGCGCACCGGACGGCCGCTTGCTGCGCGACCACTTGAAGCTTTCTATCCTGGTGGGGACCGGTAAGCTGCACATCGAGCCCCTGGAGCGGAGCTGGCTGCGCGCCGACGGCCAGGATAGCCTCAACCTGACGGCCTGGATCGAGCCGACTCACGGAGCGCAGATCACCGACGAAGAGAGGAAGTCCACCCTGGAGCTGGCCACCTATGGCCCCAATGCCAACTGGATCGGGGTCAGCGCCCCGGGAGATGGCGAGTTCTACCGCTACTGGACGGTTCAGGCTGCTGAAGCTCCCGACCCGAAGTCCATGCCCCAGCCTCTGCAGGTCGAGCTCGGTCTGCAGGGACGCTTCGCAGGCGGCCTTTTCCAGGAGAAGATCATGGTCGATATGCTGGCGCCCCCTCGAGTGCAGGGCGTGCCTGAGGCTCCATTCCTCGTGCCCAAGCTGATGGAGAGCACCGAGGTCAAGCTCTCGGTTCAGGGCGCTGCGCCCAAAGAGGAGTGGAGTTTCGAGACCGAGTACAAGAGTGGCAATCAGGGCGCCATCCCCGAGCCCGAGTTGACCGCGGAGCCGCCGGCCAGTGCGACGCTAACCTTCAAGCTAGGAGACTTCCAACCCGACCAGGGACCCCAGCGATGCACCTACCGCATCACAGCCAGCGAGAAGAAGAGCGGCGCCGAGGCCGAGCAGCTCTTGATCACCGTCACCGCCACTCGACCGGGCGTGGTCATCCTTTCGGAAATGCCCTTTGCGATTCGGGCCGATGGCAAGACGCCGGGCGAGAAGGAGCAGCGGCTCAAAGTCACGGTTCTTCGCTGGAATGACGCGAGCAAGAAGATGGAGCCTGACGAAAAGGCCATGTCTACTCTCAAGTTCGAGGTGCCGGCCGAAGACGCTCCCCAGGCCCTCAAAGCGGCCGAGCCGGCCTTCGAGTTCGTCTGGACGGTGGGCGAGGAGACGAGCAAGCACGCGGTTTGGAAAGTGAGATCGCGCTACCCCGTCCCGGGGGTCGGTTCGGTGACGGCCTCGGTGGACGTGTCTGTGCCAGGTGAGAGTGAGCCGGAGTTCACCCAGTCTCTCGGTCTCAAGCTCCTGCTCGATGCTGCGGCCCTGCAGCAGAAGAAGGACCAGGAGTGGGCCTTGCTGATGGATGTCCTCTACCGCTACTTCAAGAAGCCCTATGACGACGCCGAGGAGGGGGATAAGGCGAACCTGGCCAGGCTGGTGGAGATCTACGACAAACTCAAGCCGGATCTCGAGAAGAAGCGCCCAACCCTGGGGGCCACCGACCTGTTCGAGTTGCGCCGGTCGGTGCTCAAGATCGCCACCAGCACCTGGGAGAGCGTGGGCAACCTCTACATGGCCGACGCCATCTATTACGAGCAGTGCCTGAAAGCGGCCATGACGGTGGACTGGCTGATGGACAACATGTTCCAGTCGGTTGTCAAAGCAGCTTGCGCTACGGCCGGGGTGCCCTGGTACCTCCAGGACTTCGCAGCTCTGGGGCCCACGCTGCTGCGTCGCTACATCTCCAAGTTCATCGGAGAAAGGCTCAACGGAGCTCCTGCCCAAGAGATCTGGGCGGATATCTGGAAGGACATCAAACAGAGCGCTCAGGACTTCGCCCTCACCGACGCTCCCGAGCAGGCGCTCCAGAAGATGCTCGGTGACCCCGCGGCTTCCGGCGCGGAGCCCGGAAAGAACATGAAGTTCTATGCGCTGGTGTATAGCTCGTTCATCGTCTACCGCTACTATCAGAATTACTACAATGAGGATCCCGTGACGGGCGAGCAGCCGACCGGTTACTGGAGGGCCTTCGAGCTAACCTCCCAGGATGTGGGCA
>QWHO01000759.1 GCA_021404945.1 bacterium CPR1 | reverse complement strand
GGTGGACCATGCTCGCGAGCGACCAGGAAGCCTTCTATCCTTATTACGAAGACACGGTGACCGAGTCCGACTCGCACTTTACCGCCATCACTTACCTCCTGCTCGCTTTGCGCCAGCACCTGGCGAGGCGGCCCGCCGACTGGGCTTTCGCCAATATGTTCGTCTACGAGCAGCCTGGAAACCGCAATCGGAAGGTTTCTCCCGACGTATTCGTTGCATTCGGCTGCGGACACCATCCACGTCGGGTATTCCGCACCTGGGTAGACGGTGGCTCGCCCGTGGCCGTGTTCGAGGTCACCTCTCGAACCTCGCGCCGGACCGATCAAACCACCAAGCGGGTCCGTTACGCCGAGATGGGCGTTGAGGAGTACTTCCTGTTCGACCCGTTGGGAGAGTATCTGCGCGGTCAACTGCGGGTCTACCGCCGCGACAATCAGGATCTTGTTCCCGTCGTGACCAGGGGACGCTACCTCAGCCAGTTGCTCGGGCTCGAGCTGGTCGTGGAGAACGAGCTCTTGCGATTGGTCGATCCGGTCAGCCGTGTTCCCTACCTCACCCAGGCCGAGTTGTTTGCGGCAAACGAAGCTGCTGTCCGCCGGGCTGATGCTCTCGAGCAAAAGCTACGCGAGCTCGGCAGTGCCGAGTAACCGTCGGTGCGACGTCTTTACGCTGGTCGGACCCGAAGCGTCCGACCAGCTGGTGCGCAAAATTGTGTCAGCGAGCCTTCGTTACGACAGCAACCCCGGTTTAGCGGTCCCGAGGTCATCTGCCTGCTTCGACCAGGCGATTCAATGCGCCCCCGAACTTTCGCGATGGCGGTCCGGTTTGCCGGTTTGCCAAAGAGCCGAGAACCTGGTATCCTGTGAAGGTGCCCGGCCCCGTCGGACTACGGAACCGGGCAGGGGCTCAATCCGCTACCAGGCGGGCTGCATCAGCAGCAACACCAGGAGCAGAACGAGAAGGATGAACCAAATCCAAGGTCTCATTGTGGCCCCTCCTTTCCGAGCCTGCGTTCCAGCGCAGGCTCTTCGTTTGGAAGGGGCCACTCCAATGGGGCCGGGTGTTCTGCGAATCCCGACTCCCCGGGCTATCCAGACTTCCTCTCGAAAAAACTGTTCAATTTATTGCTGTTCGAGGCGGGGATGGTGAGACATCAAGGCCGAAATCGGAGCATCCTGGCGCCAGAGGGAATCAGCGCCCTGCAGAGCCCTCGGGACAACCCCGCACAGAGATGCTGTCAGCGAACCGGGGCAGGAGGTCCGCGCCGCTAACGAAGGGTGGGCCCCGTGGAGCCTCAGAAGCAAACGCCGGCCGGCCTGGCCACCCGACTGACCGGTTGGCTGTGCGACCGGGTGCTGGCGACGGGGCGCGTGACCGACTCGGTGCACCACGAGCACGGAACCTATGCCGAGGGCTTCGCCACCCTGGCACTGGCCCTTCAACCCGGGGGCGACGCGGCCCGGGAACAAGCCTTGCGCCTGACGCTGCGACACAGCCTGGCTCGCCCCCGCGACTCGGAGTTCGACCAGCTCGCCCTCCTCTTGCTCTGCCTGCGCCGACCGGGCGAGTACCTGCAACCCTCGGACATTCGGGTCTACGACGGCCGGCGCGTGGTCTCGCGCAACTGGATCGCCATGCGGGCCCTGAGCTTCTCGCTCCG
>QWHO01000758.1 GCA_021404945.1 bacterium CPR1 | reverse complement strand
CGCCTGGCCGTGGGCGTCCCGGCGGCGCCGCGTCGCCCCGGGCGCCGCGTCGCCCGGCTGCCGGGCTGAGAATTACCTCCCCCCCCCCCCCTCCGCGGTAAGGGCGCGCGCCCGTACACTCACACCCGATTTTCGAAAATCCGGCCGACCGGAAAAAACCGGACTTTTTTTCGGCCGGGCCGCCCGCCGGAGCCGCCCGAGCTCGACCGCCGGAGCCGCCCGAGCTCGACCATAGGAGAGCCGCCGCATGAACCGAGGAGCCCTGCTCGAGGCACTCGCCAACCACTGCGCAGCCCACGCCTTGCGCTGCTCCTACTGCGATGAGCAACGCCCCTTTCTCGTGGTGCTGTCCGTCGAGGACTACTTCGAGGGCCGGGTCCAGGTGCAGATGTGCGAGGGCTGCCTGTCCGCCTTCAGGGAGGCGCTCCGGGAGAAGTAGATGGCCAAGCACCACCGCAAGCGCGTCGCCCACCCGAAGCGCCAACTCACCGTGCGCCAGCTCCGATTCGTGGAGGAGTACTGCACTGCCGGGTGCAGCGCGGCCGAGGCTGCCCGTCGCGCCGGGTTCAGCGAGAAGAGCGCTGCCAAGACCGCCTGGGATCTACTCAACGAGCCCAGGTTCGCCCACGTGCAAGCCGAGTTCCACAGGCGCCAGGCCGAACGGGCTGACCGCTACGGGGCGTCGGCCGACCAGGTCGTAGCCAGATTCGCCCACATCGCGCTGACCGACATCCGCGAGCTGATCGAGTGGGATGCAGACGGCGTCCGCCTGCGGCCTTCGGCCGAGCTGACGCCCGAGGCTGCCGCGCTGGTGGGCAGCGTCTGGGTCCATTGCGACTCCCTCGGAAACCAGCACATCAAGATGAAACCCCTCGACCAGTTGGAAGCCCTGAAAGTACTCGCCAAGATCAGGGGTCTGATGAAGGAGCAGGTCGAGGTCACGGGGCAGATAGACTTTGAAGCCGCCAGGAAATCCCTCGCTCGCAAGCTATCTCCGCTCCAACCCGACGGCCCGCCAGGAGCTCCTGGCGAGCCTGACTGACCAGGAGGCCTATGTCGCCGAGTGGGAGTGGGAGCTCCTCTGGGCCCGACCCGAGCAGCTTCCGCCAGCCGGCCTCTGGTCGTTCTGGGCTCTCATCGCCGGCCGCGGGTGCGGCAAGACCAGGTCAGCGGTCGAGTGGTGCCGCAGCAAGATCGAATCAGGCTGCCGACGGGGATGCGCCCTGGCGCGAACGGCAGCGGACGCCCGCGATATCATGGTGGAAGGCGAGAGCGGGTTCTCGCGCATCTGCCCACCCTGGTTTCGCCCTGACTACGAGGCCAGCAAGCGCCGCTTGACCTGGCCGAACGGGGCCATCATCACCCTCTACAGCGCCGAGCAGCCAGACAAGCTGCGCGGCCCCGAGCACGATTTCGGCTGGGCGGACGAATTCTGTACCTACAAGAGCCCAGAAGCCTGGGATAACTTTCTCATGGGATTGCGCCTCGGACTGCATCCGCAGGCCATGGTGACCACGACCCCCCGCCCCACCAAGGAGCTGCGAGATCTCCTGAAGGACCCGACCGTGGTGGTCACTCGGGGTCGAACTCTCGACAACGCAGCGAACCTGGCTCCCACGTTCTTGCGCAAAATCCTGGCCAAGTTCGAGGGGACGCGCCTGG
>QWHO01000271.1 GCA_021404945.1 bacterium CPR1 | reverse complement strand
CCGAGTCGGGCCACGGCGAGCGTGAGGCCCGGGTGCGCCTGCGGCTGGCCGCCCAGTTGCAGGCCGAGGGTGACCTGACCGGCTCGGCCGCGGCCTGCGAGCAGGCCACCGCCCTGCTGCGACCGGGGGGCGAGAGCGCGGCCCTGGTGGAAGCCCTGGACCAGCTCGGCCGCCTGCGCCAGGCTCAGGGCATGCCTCGCGAGGCAGAGAAGCTCTTCACCGAGAGCGTCCAGGTCAGCGACGTGACCGCCGAGGCCGAGGCGCAGGCGCGGGCGCGGCTCAGCCTGGGGCGCTTTCAGCTCGAAGGTGGCAAATCCGGCCCGGCGGTGGACTCGCTCAAGGAAGCCGCCCGGTTGGCCGAATCCTCGGCCAGCCGCCAACTGCTGGCCGAGACCCTGGCCGAGTTGAGCTCGGCTCACCGCCAGGGCGGGGCCGGGGAGGACAGCCTGGAGGCGGCCGAGCGGGCCGTGCAGGAGGCCCGTCGGGCTGGCTCGCTGGAGGCGCTGGGGTTGGCCCTGGTGGCTCTCGGTGAGGTCAGCGTAGACAAACAGCGCTGGAGGAGCGCCCAGGAGGCTCTGCAGGAGGCGCGCGGGCTGGTGCCCTCCAACCATCGGGTACTGCAAGCCCGCATGCTGGAGGCCTTCGCCCGCCTGCACGAGCTGGGCGCCAGAGCCGAGTATCCCGGTCTGAGTCAGGCCGAGGCCGATCGCTTCCGCAACATCGCCCGAGGGCTGCGCGAGCGCGAAAAGCCCGCAGCGACTCTGGCTGCCACCCGCCAGACGCCCAATCTAACAGGCTCACTCTCGGGCTCGGCGGTCACCACCGTGATCACCACCGGGGCCCGCAAGGTGCTGCCCTGGATTGGGGGCGCGGCCGTACTGGCGGCTCTGGTGGTGCTGGGCATCTTCCTCATGCGCCCTCGCCTGGGCATGATCGAGGTGGCCTCCGATCCCCCCGGGGCCACGGTGCTCGTGGGCAAGGCCCGTCACGTGGCGCCCTGCGCGCTCGAGCTCAAGCCGGGCGACTACAAGGTCAAAGTGCACCAGCAGGGGTTCAAGGCTCACGAGGAGACCGTCCGGCTCAAAGCCGGCCAGACCTTCAAGCTGGTGGCCAGGCTCGAGCCGGCCTCGGGCGTGGTGGTGCTGGCCAGCACGCCCAAGGGCGCCAAAGTCTTCGTGGAAGGGAAGGAGCGCGGTGTCACCCCGCTTGAGCTGAAGGGCCTTCCCCCCAAGAAGCTCAACCTCAAAATGGTCAAGAAGGGCTATAAGGACTACAAGGGCTCGCTCGAGGTGGTGGCGGGCAAGACCAGTAACCTGACCTTTGCCCTCGAGAAGCTGCCTCCGCCTCCGCCGCCCCCTCCGGCTCCTCGGCAGTACTACGAGCCAGAGCCCTACTATCCACCGAGCCGGCCCAGCTCGGGCTATCGCCCTGCCCCGGCGCCGCCGCGCCCGGCTCCGGCTCCAGCTCCGTACAACCCGCCACCGGTTTACAATCCCCCGCCGGTTTACAATCCCCCGCCTCCGCCCCCGCATGTGGAGGTGGGAGTGCCGGATACCCCGGTGCGAGTGCGGGTGACCTTGCCCAGGTTCTAAAGTGCATCTGTTGGAGGCTTCTCTGAGTGCCTGAGCCGGTCTATTCGATCAACGGTGTCTCGCTGGGCATGAGCCGCGCCGAGGTGGAGGCGATCCTGGGTCCCGCCGACTGGCAAGACCTGGACGACCATTCTCTGGCCGGATGGCCTGACCGAAGCGTGTTCGTGGGCGTGAGCGGCGATCGCGTCATCCGCGTGGTCGGCCTGAATCTTTCCTGCGACCGGAGGCAGGTTGCCAGCTTGCCTTGCGGCCTGGGCATTCTCGAGTCGGCTGGATTCGGGCTTCCTGACTGCGGGGAGTACCTCAGATCCGATGTGGAGGACGTTATGCTGGCCACCTGGCTCACGCCGCAGTCCCTGCTCGTGGTCGTAACGGCTCGGGTGGTGGCCATTACGTCCGACGATGTGCACGCGGAGTTGTCGCCGCACGCCATCGCACTCGAGGATTGGGCGGCTTTCGAGCACACTGCGGTGCGTCTCGGTTGGACCATGCCCTCCTCGAACCGGAAGAGATTCTGTGTGGTCGCTCCGTCTCTGAAGCGCCGGGTGAGCGTCACGAAACGGGCACACAGCCTGGCCTGGCCGTGGATGTGGCTGATTCTGAGCGTAGTGCAGTTCTGGGGGGCGGTGGTTGCGGAACCCCTGATCCTCGTGGTGGCGTTTTTTTACGGCGCGATTTTGAGCATGTTCGGTCTGCTGGTGGACCGCGAGGGTCTGAAGGGCCATTGGGTGGGGTCAGTGCTCGGCTTCGCAGTTGGGGTTACCTGTACGCTGGGGACGTTCCAGCGGGACAACTGGTTTTTCTGGCCGACCATGGCCACGGTAGGGGCGTTCTGTGGAGGGCTGCTGGAGCTTGTGGGGCGGCGCTTGCTCAAGGGCTAGCGGGGCCCTCTCATCGTGGCCATATCAGCACACGATCTTGATCAACCGCGGCCAGAAAACCCCTTGACAGGGCTTTCCGGACGCGAGTGATCAATCTTCAGCCCGCTCGCCCGCGGGAGCCATCTTGACGAGCTTGGGCTGAAAGCGCGCCACCCGCTCCACCAGGTCCTCCTGGCTGGCCATCACCTCGTGAATGTCCTTGTAGACCATGGGCACCTCGTCGAGGCCGGCCGAGATCAGCGTCACGCCCTTCTCATCGAGGTAGCGCTGCACGTCCTTCCAGTTGAAGGTCTTGAGGGCCTGGGTGCGCGACATCACGCGCCCGGCGCCGTGCGAGGCCGACAAGAGCGACTCCTCGTTGCCCTTGCCGCGAACCACGAAAGCGGGGGAGGCCATCGAGCCGGGGATCACGCCCAGCACGCCCCTGCCGGCCGGGGTGGCTCCCTTGCGGTGCACGACCACGAGCTTGCCCAGGTGCTCTTCTTTCCAGGCGAAGTTGTGGTGGTTCTCGATGCTGGCCAGAGCGCGCACGCCCAGAGCTCGGGCGATCTCGCGGTGGATCACCTCGTGGTTGGCGGCCGCGTACTTCCCCATGAGCTCCATGGCGGCCCAGTACTCCTGGCCCGACTCGTCGTCGAGATCAAGCCAGGCCAGTCGAGCCAGCTCAGGCGGAAGCTCGGGGTGCAGGTCTTTGGCCAACTTGGAGTAGAAGGCGGCCACCTCGGCTCCCGAGCCGCGGCTGCCGCTGTGGGACAAAAGCGCCAGGTACTTGCCCGGCGTCAGGCCCAGATCGGGATGATCCAGCGTCAGGATGCCATACTCCACGAAGTGGTTGCCCGAGCCGCTGGTGCCCAACTGGTTGTGGGCCTTGCGCTTGAGCTTGTGGGTCAGGGGCGTGACCGTCCAATCTTCCTGCATCACGGCATGCTCGCGCGGCTTCTTGAACTCGGCGCCCACCCCGAAACGGGTCTCGTTCTCGAGCGAGCGGATGAGACGGCCGCGGTCCTTTTCCAGCGCCTCCACGGGCAGATCGAGCACCGACAAGCGCATGCGACAGGCGATGTCTACGCCCACGGCATAGGGGATGACGGACCGGTCGGTGGCCAGCACCCCGCCGATGGGCAACCCGTAGCCCACGTGGGCGTCGGGCATCAGGGCTCCGGCCACGGCTACCGGCAGGCGCGTCGCCTGCACCATCTGCTCGATGGACTGAGGGTCAAGATCTTTTCCCCATTGCTTCCAGGGAGCCCGCTCGGCCCGCTCCTGAAAGCCTTCCTCGCCACCCATCATGGCTCGGGCCAGCTCGCTGAAAACCGGATCTCCGAGGAATGCCGAGGGGTCCTGCACCAGCGAGCCGATCTTGTCGCGCAGCTCGGCGTGCTTGAGACGAGCTTTGGGAAGCAGATCCAGAGCGGCCTTGATGGCCTTCTTGCCGTGAACGCCCAGATTCTCCAGTTCTCTCACTTTCATGAGCGGCTCGATTCGCGCAGGGGGGGGCTTCCCCTGCGCAGTAATGGAGCCAGTGGCAGGGCCTGCTGAAGGATTTTCATGCCAGTTTGAGGAACATTCATTCGATGCTTCCTGAGACCATCGAGTATCTTTCTGTTGTGGAGTTTGCGCGAGCCATCGGCAAGAGCCCGCGCTCGGTGCAACGCTACGTGAGCCAGGGCCGAGTGGGCCATCGAAAGTCGCCCAACGGAGCCATCTTGATCCCCCAGGCCGAGGTCAAGAACTTCGCCCGCCGCAAGCGAGCCCGGGTGGCCGAGATTGTGGCCGCAGGAGGGCTGCGCTCGGTGGAAGGGGGCAAGCTGTCGGTGGTCAGCTCACTCGATGCCCAGCGCACCCGCTCGGAGGAGACTTTCGACCCGGTTACCCAGGATCGCGTCAAGCGCGATTTAATCGGGTTGGGGGTGGTGCCCCTGTCGCGCCATGAGGAGATCATCCTGCGCCTGGGCTGGACCGAGGGGCAGTTGGAGATGACCCGGCGCCTGCTCAAAGAGTCGCGCGAGCGTGAGGCCGACCTGCAAAAGCGCCTCGACGACGCCGAGCTCAGAGCCGAGAACGAGACCGAGTCGCGCTTGAACGCCCAGGCTCGCATACGCGACCTGGAAGCCAGGCTGCGCCTCTGGGAAGAGCGCTGATCAGCTCGCTCAGCCTGGCTCGACATTGCTCGCTCTCATTGTCTGCGGCTCGATCCACCACCGGGACCGATGCCTGCCGTCCAGGCCTCCGAGCTGAGGCTGCCGGGTGCTATCGATGGACCCGTGGTTCGAGCCTTATGGCCTCCAACGTATCTGGTGAAGACAGGTCATTGCCTGAGGAGTCGGGCTACCAGCTGCGACGAGGTTGAACAAGGGGGGAGTCGCCCGCAGACTCGAAGATACGCTCATGCCTCTCGTACCTGGTCAACTTCTCCGTGAACGCTATACCATCGTCCGGGTGCTCACCAGCGGCGGGATGGGCGCGGTCTATGAGGCCCGCGACGGCCACCTCGATGGGGCCGCATGTGCCGTCAAGGAGATGCTCGAGGAGCTGCTTGGCACCGACGACGCCGAGCTGATCAAGCGCAAGTTCGAGGAAGAGAAGGCCCTGCTCGCCCGTCTCAAGCACCCGGCCATCCCGGCCGTGCGCGACTTCTTTCGCCAGAACAGGCTCTGTTACATCGTGATGGATTACATTCACGGAGCCAACCTGCAGCAGCAGCTCGAGGATTCCATGCAGCTCACCGGCGAGCCCTTCGCTCCCGAGGTGCTGGTGAAAGACATCTTGCAGGTGCTCGACGCTCTGATCTACCTGCACGAGCTCGATCCTCCCGTGGTGCACCGCGACATCAAGCCGGCCAACCTGATCCGCGAGTTCAAGACGGGCAAGATCATGCTGGTGGATTTCGGGCTGGCCCGCGCCGTGAGCGGGACGCGAACCCAGACGGCGGTGGGCACGCTGGGCTATTCTCCCCTGGAGCAGATTCAGGGGCGCTCCGAGCCGCGCTCCGACCTCTACGCTCTGGGGGTCACCATGCACCATCTCCTGACCAACCGCCAGCCGGTACCGCTGGAGGTGACCTCGCTGGGGGTCACCGACCCCGGGCAAGATCCCGCCCTGGTGGCCATCGTCGACCGGGCCAGCGCCATTCTTCCCGACGAGCGCTTTGCCAGCGCCCGCGAGATGCGCCAGGCGCTGGCAGACTGGCTGGCCGGACGGCGCTCGCCGCCTCCCGCCCCTGGTCCGGCCCGCTCGAGCCGGCTTGCTCCGCTACCTGCCGCCACGCGGGGACAGACGGCCCTGGTTGCCGGGGCCCTTCTTGGCACCCTTTTGCTCGGCCTGTTGCTCGGGCGCGCCTTCACGTCCGCTCCGGAGCCCGTCGTGGTGCAGGTGCCTCCCACCCCCACCCCCACCCCCACCCCCACACCCACCCCCACCCCCAGCCCCACCACGGCGCTTGTGCTCGCTTCCGTCTCGGCGACGCCTGAGATCGAGCCCGTGAAGCTGCCCGTGGCGACAGCCTCGCCCGAGCCCCCCCGCCCGACGAGCTCACCTTCTGTTTCTTCCTCGCCTCCCCCGGCGCGACCCGTGGCCAGTCGGCGGCCCCCCGCTCGGCCCGGGGTCGAGCCCTCCGCCGACTATCCTCGTGTCCGACGCGGGCCGTTTGCCCCGAGAAAGCCGGCCAGCTCGCGCCCCCTTTTTTCCACTCTATCGGGGCCGCTGGAGCCCCTCAGGTTCCGGGGCTACGCCATGACGCTCGGTCTTCCCCAAGGATTCCGCGAGGAGCACCACAGCCAGGACAAGGATCGCCTCGACCATCGCATGCGCCTCGAGCAGGACGGGATCACGCGGCAGATCCTGGTGCAGGCGGTCCGCGCCGCCAACGCTCCCGACTTCGTGGATGGCACCCTGCGAGAGCACGCTCAGCACTGGGAGACCATTCGACCGGTGTCACCCCCGGGAGAGCTTCCGCAAACCTACCAGCTCGAAGGTCCCGACGCGATCGGTGTGCTGACATTCCTCCAGGGAGAGGAGCCATCCGGTCCGCCCGTGCTCTACGCCGTCCTCATCGCCCAGCAGGGCCAGGGCGTCTCGATCGAGACCCTCAAGCCCGAGGCCAGCAACATTCTGGGAAGCATCAAGTGGAAACGCCCCCGGTACTCCGAGGATAGGCCTCCTCCCCCCGAGGGACCTCTTCCCCCCAGATGAAGCTCCCGTCCCGGCGGCGCAAACGGATGACTCGGACGATGGATCCCGCCTCGATCGGTCCGTACACGTGCGGAAAGAGCTCGTCCGGCGACCCGGGCCCGCTGGGAGCCTCGTAGCGCAACTGGCCCTCGAGGCAAGCCGGATCCAGCTCTAAGACCGCGATCTCGTCCAGGTGCCCAAAATAGCGCTCAGCCGTGGCCAGCAGCTGCTCGGCCGTGGAGCAGTGCACGAAGCCCTCGCTCTTGAGGCTCTCCGGCTCCAGACAGGCCGGGTCGCAGGTGAGGTGGTAGATCACCAGCCCGCCAGAGCCGAGCGGGCGGCGTGGTAGCCGCACATCCCGTGAACGCCCCCGCCAGGCGGAGTGGAGGAGGAGCAGAGGAACACCCCGGGCAGGGGAGTGCGGTAGGGATCGAGCTGCACCACCGGACGGGTGAAGAGCTGGCCCAGGGTCAGCGCTCCTCCTGTGATGTCGCCGCCGACGTAGTTGGCGTTGTAGCTCTGCAGCCGGTCGGGGGTGAGCACCGAGCGGGCCAGCACCAGCTCGCGAAAGCCGGGGGCAAAGCGCTCGATCTGATCGTCGATCGAAGCGCTCACGTCCAGTGGCGAGGCCTGGGGCACGTGACAGTAAGCCCACAGGGTATGCTTGCCGGCCGGGGCCCGGGTCGGGTCAAACAGGCTGTTCTGCACGCACAACACATAGGGCCGCTCGGCGTGGCGCCCCTCCCAGCAGGCCCGCTCGGAGCGGGCGATCTCCTCGAAGGTGCCGCCCAGATGGACGGTGGCCGCCCGGGCCACCTCGGCATTGGTCCAGGGCACCGGGGCCGAGAGGGCGTAGTCCACCTTGACCACGCCCGGACCGTAGCGGAAGCTCAGCAGCCGGTCCTTCCAACTGGAGGGCAGATCGTTTCCGGCCATGGCCACGAACTGCCGCGGGGTGACGTCAAGCAGCTTGATGCGAGCCTCGGGTAGCTCGCCCAGGCTCCTCACGGGGTGATTGCAGCGCAGCTCGCCGCCCAGTTGGTGCAGCACGCCCGCCAGAGCCCGGGCCAGCACCCCCGTGCCCCCTCGAAGCATGGGCCAGCCCACCCGGTGGGCCAGGGTTCCCAGGGCCAGAGCCGCGGCGGAGCCGGGTGCCCACTCCATGGGAAGCACCGAGTGGCCGGCCAGACCGGCCAGCAGAGCGGGCGCCTCCTGACCCCGAAAGCGGCCGACCAGGCTCCGAGCCGAGCGCAATCCAAAGAAAGCCAGTCGCAGCATCAAAAAGGGGGCGCGGGGAAAGATCTTGATCGGACCCAGGGCTTCGTTGTCGATGCGATCCCAGCCGGCCACGAAGGGGGCCATCAGGCTCTGGTAGGCGCGGCCGTCCCGGCCCAGGCGCTCGGCCGTGCGGCTGACCGAGCGCTCCATGATCACCGCCCGGCCGCCATCCAGAGGGTGGGCCAGGGGAACGTCCGGATGCACCCATTCCACGTCCAGGGGCAGCCGCTTGAAGAAGGGTGAGGCCAATCCGGTGGGGTGGATGGAGGCGCACACGTCGTGCTTGAAGCCGGGTAGGGTCAACTCAGCGGTGCGCATGCCGCCGCCCGGCTCGGCGGCAGCCTCCAACACCAGCACCGAGCGCTGGTGGCGGGCCAGCTCGATGGCCGCCGCCAGGCCGTTGGGGCCCGAGCCCACCACGATGGCGTCCCAACGTCGACTCATGGCTTGAACTTGCGCAGGGCGGTGGCGGCCTGCTTGCGCACCGTGCTCTGGACCGGGGGAAGCCATCCCAGCAGGTGGCCCTTGAGGCCCAGAGCCATGCCCATCCAGCGATGGAGATCGAAGTGATCGCGGTGCTCGCGGATCAGCCCGTCCTGAAAGACGAAAGTGGCATCGATCTGGTTGCGCACCTTGCGACCCGTGCCCGAGAAAGTGTAGTCCGCGTCCCAGTGGGCTCGCCCTTGCGCGTTGTCGGCCTGCACGTCGCGGTAGGCGATCTGCAGGTCCTTGCCGCGCTGGCACAGCATGCGCCACATGTTGCCGGCCGAGGGGCCACGCAGCTCGGGGAAAACCGGGTCGGAGAAGACGACCTCGGGGTGGTAGCAGGCGACCATGCCCTCGGCGTCGCGCTGTCGAAAGGACTGGTAGAAGCGGTGGATCAACTCCTCATTGGGGTGCATCCGGGGGCCTTCGCCGTCCGCGCAGGGTCCCCCTTATGCCGGGGGGAAGCATGGCTCACTCTGATCGAACGACTGCGCGGCTGGCTGCACGACCAGAATGTCCTCATCCGGGCCCACTCTGATCGAACGACTGCGCGGCTGGCTGCACGACCAGAATGTCCTCATCCGGGCCTGCTTTGGCGACGCCGGGGCGGCCCGAGAGGTGGCCATGGCGCTGGTGGACGAGAACCATCCCGCTCGTCGGGCCGTTCGGGCCAGGGCCGTGGCCCGGGTGCTCGCTTCTAACGCCCTGAGCCAGGAGATCCTCAACGACTACTGGGACCTCTTCGTTCAGACTCGCGACGAAGGCCTGGCCGAGCTCCTGGCCCTCTGCAATCGTCCTGGCGGGCGCAGGCTGGAGGTCCGGACGATTTCCTGCCTTTACATCCCTTCCGGCGAGCACTTTCTGGAGAAAGAGGATTGCGTGGCCGTCTGCCTGCTCCTGGCAGGGTCGCTGGACCGACCGGCTCCCGAGAGAGAACGGGCCAGGAGGATCCTCACCAAGCCAGCCTGGAGCGTTCGCCTGGCCAGGGTCTGCCTGCGCGATGACTGCCCCGAAGCGGCCCTGGGGTTTTTGGTGGAGCGCGGAATTCTCCCCGAGGAGCCCGAGGAGCGCGCCGCCTTCTTGTTCGTGACCGGACAGGTGGAGCGGTGGCGTGAGCTCGACCCCGATCATCGCCTGCTGGCGCTGGCTTATTCCCAGGCTCCCGTTGGCCTGGCCGGGCGCATCCGCGCCCAGGTGCGCCGTCAGGGCTCGGATACGTTGGCCCGGGCAGTGCTGCAACCGATGACCTTGCCCGGCGGGGCCGGCTGGGAGACCCT
>QWHO01000270.1 GCA_021404945.1 bacterium CPR1 | reverse complement strand
GGGCCAGCACGACCTGCATCTCGGGGCGGCGCGGGAGAGCCTGCTCGATCAAGGCGTTCAGGTCTCCGTCGGGAGGAGGCTGGGATGGAGTCAGGTCAGCCACCAGACGGGTGCGAGGGTCAAGGCCCAGCACCCGGGCCAGCCGAACCCGGGCACTCAACTCGGCGGCCCGGGCCCGGTTGAGGTTGACCGTGGCGGCCGCCACGGCCGTCTGGGCCTGCACCAGGTCGGCCGGCAGACCCAGCCCCGACTCCCAGCGAGCCTGGGCCAGCGCCAGATTGTGGCGCTGGTTCTCCAGGTTGGCATGAACCACCTGAGCCTCTTCGGTGAAGGCCACCCAGTCGAAGAAGGCCGACTTGGCGTCCAGCACCAGGTCGGCCCGGGCTCGCTGGTAGTCGGCCTCGACCGCCAGCTGCTCATGAAAGGCCTCACCTACCAGCGAATCGGTGCGATTGAAGTCCCAGATCAGCTGGCGCAGCTGGGCCTGAGCCTGGCTGCCCCCCCCTCCGGCGGCCGGGTTGCCCCCACCTGAGAAGCGCGCGTCGCCAGTCAAAGGGGTCTGGTTGTTGTAGCTGGAGCTCAGACTTATCCAGGGGAAGAGGCCGGAGCGGGCCTGGGCGGTCTGGCCGGCGGCGGCTTCGGCGGCAGCCAGGGCGACGCGCAGCTCGGGTTGGCGTTCCAGGGCCAGGCGCGCAGCTCCGTCGGCCGTCAGCGCACCCGGGCTGGTCCCCCCGGGCGCATCCGGTAAGCGCAGCTCCACCGGGGGCGGCACGGGGTGGATCCTGGGGGCCACCGGCGTCTCGGTCACCCCGGGCAGAGCCAGCAGCAGTCCCAGCCAGAGCGCCTTCAAGGCTCACCCCCGAAGGGCAGCGTCTCGGCCGCCTCAAGAAGCTCCTGCAGGCTCTGAAAGAGCTCCCGGCAGCGCTCCTCGCCCATCCGCTCCAGGGCGGCCGCCGAGCGCAGGGCTCGCTTGTCCTCCCGTCGCTGGAGCAAGGCCGAGCCTTCCGGCGTCAGCTGCAGGGTCTTGCAGCGCCGGTCCGAGCCCTCGTGCAGGCGCTCCACCAGCCCCGCCCGCTCCAGACGGTCGGCGATCTGGCTGGCGGCGCTGGTGGTCGAGCCGAGCTCGCGAGCCAGGCCGGTCAAGGTGCGTGAGCTCTGGCGCAGGACCGTCAGCACCCGCAGTTGCGCCACCGGGAGCTCGCTGGCGGGGTCGTCGGGGTCGAGCACCCAGAGGCGGCGCATGACCATCTTGAAGAGGAATTCGAGCTGTCGGCCCCGGTCAGTGGTCATCGCGAGACCAGAGCCTTGAGCTGCGTCTCGACCCCGTCGAGCAGGCTGTAGACAGTGGGCACCACCAGCAAGGTCAGGAAGGTGGAGGCGGTCAGGCCGCCCACCACGGCGGTGGCCAGGGGGGCTTGAATCTCCGAGCCCGCTCCCAGACCGATGGCGATGGGCAGCATGCCCAGCACTCCGGCTCCGGCGGTCATCAGGATCGGACGCAGGCGGGTGGGGCCCGCCAGCAGCAAGGCCTCGTCCTTCCCCATCCCACGCGAGCGGAGCAGGTTGGTATAGTCCACCAACAGGATGCCGTTCTTGACCACGATGCCGACCAGCATCAAGAGACCCACGAAGGCGGTCAGCCCGAAAGCACGGCCGCTCAAGAAGAGGGCCAGCAAGACCCCTGATGCGGCCAGCGGCACCGAGGTGAGCACCGTCAGGGGGTGAATCAGCGACTCGAACTGGGAGGCCAGCAGCATGTAGATGAGCCCGATGGCCAGCCAGACGGCCACGCCCATGCCGGCAAACTCCTCGGCTCGGCGTCGCTGGTTGGAGCCCCAATCCCAGTAATAGCCCTCGGGGAACTCGATCCCATCGAGCACTCGCTGGGCCTCGGCCTGCACGTCGCTGAGCGAGCGGCCTTCAGGCTCGGCGGTCAGGGAGACAAAGCGCTGGCGGTTCAAGCGGGTGATCTCGCCCGGCCCCTCGGCGTAACGCGAGCGGGCCACCTGACCGAGCGTGATGTACTGGCCTGTGGGGGTGCGGAGAGGCAGGCCAGACAGCTGGTCCACGGTGCGCCGTTCCTGCTCGGGGAATTGGACCGTGATGGGATACTGAAAGCCGCCCTCTTGAAAGTAGCCGGCCAGGGTTCCGCTGGTGGCCGTGCGCAGCATGTCGGCCACGTCCTCAAAGGTCATCCCG
This sequence comes from bacterium CPR1, assembly GCA_021404945.1. GTDB lineage: Bacteria > Vulcanimicrobiota > Xenobia > Xenobiales > QWHO01 > QWHO01. The sequence goes on along the minus strand of QWHO01000270.1, from coordinate 6,801 downwards.
AGCTGGCGCAGCTTGGAGCGATCCACCGTCCACTGCACCTCGGGAGAGGCCGCCTGGGTGGTCAGGCTCACATTGACCAGTCCGTCCACCGCTTCGAGCTCGCTCATCACCCGGGTGGAGAGGGCCGCCAGCACGGAAAGCTCCGACCCGAAGAGATTGATCTCCAGGCCCTGATTGCGGCCCGAGATCATGGTGGAGACCAGGTCATAGGGCTGGATGCTCACTCGGACTCCAGCAAGAGATGAGAGCTCCTTGCGCAGGGAGCGGATGGTCTCGGCCGTGGTGTGCTTGCGATCGTCCTTGAGCTTGACGGTGGCCGAGCCCAGGAAGGAGCGCTCGCTGGTGGTCGTGCCGCGAATGCTCAGGCTGGTGCCGATGGCGGTAAAGGCGGTGGCGACGTCCGGGTTGGCAGCCAGGATGGCCTGCACGCGCTCCATGGTCATGTGGGTGGTCGCCAGGGAGGTGCCAACGGGCAGCTCGACGCGCACGGTGAAGTCGCCCGAGTCGGTCGCCGGCATCATCTCGGTGCCGATCAGGGGCCACAGCAGGAAGCTTCCCAACGTGATAGCGGCTGCCCCGGCCAGCACCCGCAGGCGATGGTGCAGGCTCCACTGAAGAGCGGCCCGATAGGAGCGCTCCATTTGATCCTGCCAGCGGCCCCAGCGATCGAACTGGCGCTGCAGCCAACCCGAGCCGGAGCCCTGGTGACCGGTCATGCGGCTGGCCAGCATGGGCACCACGGTGGCCGCGTCGAGCAGCGAGACGGCCAGCGAGAAGACCACCACCAGAGCGAACTGGAAGAACATCTGGCCGGCCTGCCCCCGGATCATGAGCAGAGGCAGGAAGACGATCATGATGGTCAGGGTGGAGGAGACCACGGCCGTCATGATCTCGTTGGTCCCGGTCACGGCCGCCTCCACGCGGGTGGTGCCGTCTCGCTCGAAGTGGCGGAAGATGTTCTCCAGCACCACCACGGCGTCGTCTACGATCAGTCCGGTGGCCAGGGCCAGGCCGGCCAGCGACATGGTGTTGATCGTGAAGCCGCAAAGATAGAGCAGGCTGAAGGTGGAGACGATGGAGATGGGGATGGACAGAGCCACCACCAGCGTGCTGGCCAGGTTGCGCAGAAAAAAGAGCAGGATCAAGATGGCCAGGATACCGCCGAGGATGGCGTGGTGAAAGAGCTGGTCGAGCGAGTTGCGGATGAACTGCGACTGGTCGTAGGCCACCCGGAACTCGAGCTGAGGGAAAAGGTGCTCCACCCTCTGGATACGCTCGAAAACCTTCTCGGCCGTCTCCACCGTGTTCGCGTCGCTCTGCTTGACGATGATCACGCCCACGGCCGGCTCGCCATTCAAATTGGTGTAGACCCGCGTCTCGGGGTGCGAGTCGCGCACCGTGGCCACGTCCTGGAGCAGCACATCCCCTTTGAGGGGAACCCGGGCCAGATCGGCCGGGGTCTGGAACCATCCCAGGCTTCGCAGGGTGTACTCGGTGTTGCCTTCGTGGGCGAGACCCGCCGGCAGGTTCTGGTTTTCCTGCTCGATGCGGTCGATCACCTCGCTCAGGCCGACGTTGCGGGCCCGCATCCGGTCCGGGTCGACGTCCACCATGACGGCCCGGATCTGGCCTCCGGTCAGGATGGCGGCGGCCACTCCATCGGCGGATTCGAGAATGGGCGTCACCTGATTGTCCATCAGCGTGCGCAACTTGACGGGGTCTTTTTCGCCCGAGGCGGCCAGGATCAAGATGGGAAGCTGAGAGGGGTCGAGGCGAAAGACCACCGGCGACTGCAAAGTGGGATCGGAAGGAAAGTCGCGCCGGGCCCGCTCCACTTGCTGCAGCACGTCCACGGCCCCCCGCCCCACGTCGGTGCCCCACTGGAACTGCACCCGCACCATGGACATTCCCTCGCTGGTGGTGGACTGGACCTCGTACAGGTTGGGCACGGCCGAGATGGACTGCTCGACGCGCCGGGTGATCTGGGCTTCGATCTCCTCGGCGGCCACGTTGGGCCACTGGATCATACACATCACGGTGGGAAGAGTGATACGGGGCAGGAGGTCGACCGGCAGTCGGGTCAGGCAGATGGCCCCCAGCAGGACCAGCGAGGCGATGCGCATGATGACCGTGATGGGTCGATTGACGGAAAGGCGAGCCAGGCTCACTTGCCACTCTTCCCTTCCGGCCTGACCTGCTGGCCATCCTTGAGGGGGACGGCGCTCAGGGTGACCACCTGATCGCCCGGCTCCACGCCCTCCAGAATCTGCTGCCAGTCGGCCGTGGACATCCCCAGCTTGACCACCCGGCGGACGATCTTGTCCTCCCGGTCCACCACCAGCACCGAGGGGCCCTCACGCAATGCGTCGCGCGGAACAGCGACACTCTTGAGGGCCTGCTCGAGCGGCACGCTGACGCGCGCATACATCCCGGGCCGGAGGCGTGCGTCCGACTCGATCCGCACCCGCATGAGGAACTGGCGGCTCTGAGGGTCGGCGGCGGCGTTGATCAGCACGATCTCCCCCGCCAGGGTCTTGTCGGGGAGCGAATCGAGCTTGATCGTGGCCGGGTCGCCGATCTCCAGGCGGGGCCGCACTTCCTCGGGCACCGGCACGGTCACCCACAGGTCTCCTGACGCTTGCACGGTCAGAATGGAGGTGCCCGGCTCGACCACGTTGCCCGGGTCGACCGAGCGCGCCGTCACCCAGCCGTCCAGGGGGCTGACCAGCACCGTGTCCTGCAGCCTGGAGCGCGCGCTCTGCAGGCCAGCCTCGGCGGCACTGACGACTGCCTGCAGGGCGGCCAGGTTCTCGCCATAGGCGGCGCCCTGCACGGTGTTGGCCCGAGCAAAATCTAGTGCGGCCCGGGCTTGCTTCAAGCGGGCTTCGGAGGCGGCCAGATCGGCGCTGGCTTTGGCTTTTGCGGCACGAAGGTTCTCGCGGGCGGCGTTCAGATTCTCCTGGGCGACCTCGGTGGCGGTGCGAGCGTCGTCCAGGTCCTGAGCGGCCGTGAAGGCCTGATCATAGAGGCTCTGCACGCGCGATTGACGGGCTCTGGCGTTGTCCAGGCTGGCCCGGGCGCTGCCCAGGGCGGCTTCGGCCGCACCCACCTGGGCCTGGGTGCTCTGACGCATCTGCTCCAGGTCGGCCTGAGCGGTGGCCAGGGCCGCTTCCTGCTGGCCCAGCTCGCTGGCCACCGAGGCTTCGGTCGAGCCTCGCGTCAGGCGGGCCTGAGCCAGCCGATAGCGAGCCTCGGCCACGGCCGCCTCGCGCTGGTTGACCTGGGCCACCAGGTCGGCGTCGTCGAGCCGGACCAGCACCTGGCCCTTGCGCACCCGATCCCCCCCCTGGACGGTCAGGTAGTCGATGCGCCCGCTGACCTTGGGGGAGATCTCCACCCGGTGAGGGGACTCCACCGAGCCCACGGCCTCAAAGCTCTGCTCCAGGTCGCGCAGCTCCACCGCCGCCAGCGAGACCACCGGGGGGGTGCGCGGACCCGAACGGCCGGACTTCTCGTTCAAACGAACGACCAGGCGCCAGCCGGTCACGGCCACCAGCACCAGTCTGACCACCACCAGCACTCTTCGCCAGGTCAATTTCGTAGAACGCTCCCGTCGTCGCTGGAATGACCGACCGCTCCTGCAGAGAAGGCCGAGAGCCCGTCTGGATCTAGTCTCTTCGCCGTCCGCGAGCGATGCCGTTCCATCCAGGCTCAATGGTTTATGCCAATTAACCTTTTAGACGGATTAACCATGTCCTGTCAAGGACGCGGAGGGACACAGCCCTGAATCAGCGAATTGGGGCCCTCCCATGACCAAAGAGCCGTTTACGATTGAAGCCGAACAAGAAGCGGATGGCCGCTGGGTGGCCGAAGTGCTAGAGATCCCCTGGATTCTCGCCTACGCCGAGACCAGGGAGGAGGCCATCACCAGGGTGCGCGACCTGGCCATGCGCACCCTGGCCGAAGACGGCGAGATCTAAAGGGCTCTCCGCCCTCGAAAAGACGCTTCTATCGCCAGGGCTGCCGCAGTCTCCCACCCGTCGCTTGGCGCTGCCGCTCGTGTTGACGCTTCCAACCAAACTAGCTATTATGGCCACATGGAGAAGGTTGGCGTCCGCGACTTGAAGAACAACCTCAGCGCCTGTCTGCGCAGAGTGGCGGCCGGGGAAGTGATCCTGGTGACGGATCACGGGCGTGTCGTGGCCGAGCTGCGTCAACCCTCCAGCGTTCTCCCAGGATTCGAGGACTACCCTCCCACGTTCTGGGAGAAGGTCGCGCGGGGCGAAATCAAGCTGGCACCCCAACGGAACCAGCCGGGGTTCCTCGCCTCTCTGCCTGAGGGTGAGCCCCACCCGAGCGGAACCGCGCAGAGGCTCCTCGACGAGGATCGGGACGAGGATTGAACGTCTACCTCGAGACGAGCTCGGTTCTGAGCCTCGTCCTGCTCGAGCCCGAAGCCCGGGCGGTCGAGAGAGCGCTGGATGGGGCCCGGACCTTTCTGACTTCCGAGCTCACTCAGGCTGAGTGTCTGCGGGCTTTGCGCCGACTGCGCTCGACCCCCGGTGATCCGGCTCACCAGAGGTTGGCCGCCTTTCGCACGAGGTGGGACCTCGTCCCTCTGGACACGCGATTGCTGAGCTTGACGGGCCAGGAATTTCCGATGGAGCCGGTCCGGACGCTGGATGCCATCCACCTGATCACCGCGCTGGATCTTCGGCACTCGGTTCTCCAGTTGCACATCGCCTCTCTTGACCGGCGAGTTCGCGAGAATGCTCATGCTCTGGGGTTTCCCTTGCTGCCCCAATGACTGCTCGAGGCCTCAGAACAGGGCCAACTGCTCGATCGCCTCCTCGGCCCCGGCCACCCGGCCGTAGTGACCTCCGCCCCCCGCCTCCAGCCTCAGGAGCCCCTGGCGGGCCAGCAGGATCTGGCTGGCCAGCGGATACCCCACCAGGCCGATCAGCTCTTCCTTACGGGCTTTGTGCAGCACGGCCATCTCGCTCCCGAAGTAGGCGATCAACCGGTCCAGGGCCGACCGACCCAGACCCGCCACGAAATGGAGCGGGACCTGGTAACGGTAAGGCGGACGATGCGAGGGCGAGTGAGAAGGGCCGTCGCCGATGTCGCAAACCCGGTCGAGCACCCCCCGCACGAAGTGCCGAGCATCGTTGCCGCTTGCTCCGCAGGCCGGGCAGCCAAGCTGAGGGGCCTGGCCCGAGACCGGCCGGTCGCAATCGACGCACCATGAGCGATGGTAACGTCCCAACCGCGGGTCCATCCCGTAGTTGGCCACCACCCGGCGCCCCGCCTCGCGCTTGAAGGCCAGCATCAGCTCGCGGAAGTTGGGCGCGCCCAGGCGCATCACGTTGTACTCGCGAGCGATCTTCTCCAGCGAATGGGCGTCGGAATTGGACAGGAAGGTGAAGTCGCGCAGCTCGCTCAGGTGGTCGGCCAGCTCGGAGTCGGCCGACAGGCCCAGCTCCAGGGCCACCAGGTCGCCCTGTCGGCCGGCGAAGAGCTGCTCCAGGCGCCGGCCCGCGTTGCCGTAGACACTCTTGTGGGGAGTGAAGGCGTGGGCCGGCACCATGACCCCGCCGGTAGCCTCCACCACGGCCATCAGCTCGCGTGCGGGCAGGCCGCAGCGCTGCGAGGAGAGCTCCATGTTGGTGATGTAGCGCCGCATGACCCGGGAGAACTCGGACAGGTTCCGCAGGTAGGGGAAGTAGCAAAGGTGGTGGGAGACTCCCCCCTCCTCCTCCACCGCCTCGACTTCGGCCCCGGCGATGACAGTTACCCGGTCCTTGTGGCGCAATCCCCCTTCGGGCAGCTCGAGCAACTCGCCCCGATCGACGAGCTTCTTGAGGTCTTGCAGAACGCCCGTGCAGGCGCAGTCGATGATGCCAACCAGGTCGATGCCTTTGCGCTCGAGGCACTCCTTGATGATGGCCGCGAAGGTCAGGTTGCGGCTGGCCGTGATCTTGACCGGCTGCCCCCTGCCGTTGCGGCCCACGTGGACGTGCAGGTCGACGTAATACTCAGCCAGCTCCATGGTTGAGAGTTGTTCAAGGGCGGAAGTGCGAACCTCCTCTCGAACAACCGGCCCATGTCTGCCTACCGCATCCTGACCGCCCGCCTCGAGCTGCGTTGCTGGCACCCCGGCGAGGCGGCCCGGCTCAAAGCGTGCATCGACGACAACCTCGAGCATCTTCGTCCCTGGATGCCGTGGGCCCACGAGGAGCCCACTCCGGTCAAGGACAAGGTGCAGCTGCTGCGCAGGTTTCGGTCCAATTTCGATCGGGACGAGGACTTTGCCTATGGCATCTTCTTGCGCTCGGACGACCGCGTGGTGGGAGGCGCGGGGCTTCACCGCCGCCAGGGCCCGGGGAGCCTCGAGATCGGCTACTGGATCGATCGCCATCACCTGGGCCAGGGCCTGGCCACCGAGGCAGCCCTGGCTCTGACCCGGGTCGCTTTCGAGCTGCACCAGGTGGACCGGGTGGAGATCCGGGTCGATCCGGCCAACGTGGCCAGCGCGGGCGTCCCGAAGAAACTGGGCTTCCAGTTGGAGGCCACCCTGCGGCGCCGCCTGGGCCTTCCCGGGCAGAAGCTGCGCGACTGCCAGATCTATACGATGTTTGCCGCCGAGCGGCCGGCACTTCAGGCTCCCCTGGAGGCTTACGACGCGGCCGGAGAGCGCTTGATCTAAAGTGCAAGGCCTTTGGTCTTGCACTTTACAACGCGCTGGAACGCAGTTCCGGCGCGTTCGTCAGATTGTGCTAATGTGCCAGACCAAAGTGCGAG
>QWHO01000757.1 GCA_021404945.1 bacterium CPR1 | reverse complement strand
CCGAAGACTGATTTCCAGGATGGAAGTCATGGCGGGCCGTTCCAGGAGAGTAGACCTTGGCAAAGCGCTCCGTCGCTTCTGCGCTCGGGCAGGGGGTCCTCCGTTTCGAGGCAGGAGACGCGGTTTGGTTCCAGGAAGCCCGACGCTGATTCAGATCATAGCCGCTGAAGACGGGAAATCCTAGAATCGTCATCATGCTCTCCGAGATCCTCCGAACGCCTCTTTACTGGATGCTGCTCTTCGTTCCAGCCGTGCTGTTCGCCGAGCATGCCCGGCCCGAGGCCAGGACGCTGGCCAGCGGGCCGTCCACTCCGATGTGGCCCTGACTCTTTATCTCATGCCGCCTGCGGGTGGCAACACCAAGGTAAGCTACGAAAGAGAGGTCTCTCATCTGTGCTCAGTCTGAAGGAATATGACATCCACCTGCCCACGGTCTATCGCAACCTGGCTCCGGCCGCCCTGTACGAGGCGGCGCTGAAGAACGAGAAGGGCACCATCATCGCCTCCAATGGAGCTCTGGCGGTGCAGTCCGGGCGCAAGACCGGGCGCAGCCCCTCGGACAAGCGCATCGTCGATCACCCCGACAGCACCAAAGACATCTGGTGGGGCAACGTGAACATCAAGCTTCCCGAGCGCATCTTCGACATCAATTTCGAGCGCGCCAACGACTACCTGGACACCCTGGATACTGTCTACGTGGTGGACGGCTTCGCCGGCTGGGATCCCAAGCACCGGCTAAAGGTTCGGGTGATCTGCTCGCGGGCCTACCACGCCCTGTTCATGTGGAACATGTTGATCCGACCGACCGCCGAGGAGCTCAAGGACTTCGGCGAGCCCGACTACGTCATCTTGAACGCTGGCCGCTTCCCGGCCAACCGGTACACCGAGGGCATGACGTCCGACACCAGCGTGGATATCAGCTTCGAGCGCCAGCGGGTGGTCATTCTCGGCACCGAGTACGCGGGCGAGATGAAGAAAGGCGTCTTCACCATTATGCACTACCTCATGCCGAAGGTAGGCGTGCTCTCGATGCACTGCTCGGCCAACGAGGGCGAGGCGGGCGACGTGTCGCTCTTCTTCGGGCTCTCGGGCACCGGCAAGACCACCCTGTCAGCCGATCCGCGACGCAAGCTGATCGGAGACGACGAGCATTGCTGGACTGATCATGGCATCTTCAACATCGAGGGCGGCTGCTACGCAAAGTGCATCGGGTTGACGGCCGAGAAGGAGCCCGAGATCTGGCAGGCCATTCGCTTTGGCTCCCTGCTCGAGAACGTGGTCGTCGACCCGGACACGCGCGAGGTTCACTACGAGGATTCGAGTCTGACCGAGAATACCCGGGTGGCCTATCCGATCGAGTTCATCCAGAACGCGAAGGTGCCTTGTGTGGGCGGTCATCCGAAGAACATCATCCTGCTCACCTGCGATGCCTTCGGCGTGCTGCCTCCGGTGAGCCGACTCACGCCCGAGCAGGCCATGTACCACTTCATCAGCGGCTACACGGCCAAAGTGGCCGGGACCGAAGAGGGGGTCAAGGAGCCTCAGGCCACGTTCTCAGCCTGTTTTGGGGCCGCTTTCATCGTGCGCCACCCCAACGTCTATGCCGAGTTGCTGGCAGCCAAGATGAAGCAACACGACGCCCGCGTCTGGCTGGTCAACACCGGCTGGTCGGGC
>QWHO01000269.1 GCA_021404945.1 bacterium CPR1 | reverse complement strand
ATGAACGTGCTGGCCCCTCGCATCGTAGCCTCCCCTGAGCTGCAAGAGCGCCTCGGGCTGACCGAGGAGGAGAAGCGCTTCACCGCCGTCGACCCTGGCTACCCCGAGTTCTCGGTCTCCTCGCGCCTGGACAGCTTCCTGCTCGGCGGCAAGCTGCGCTTCGTGGAATACAACGCCGAATGCCCCGCCGGCATCGGCTATGGCGACATCCTGATGGAAGCCTTCCTCGAGTCGCGCGTCATGAAGGCCTTCCAGGAGGACTATCCGGTTCGCCCCCTGTTCTGCCGCGAGCAGCTCTATCAGGCCCTGCTCAACTGCTGGAAGAAGTGGGGCGGCACCACCATCCCCACTATCGCCGTGGTCGACTACGAAGGGCTGCCCACCCGGCACGAGTGGGAGATCCTGCGCCGTTACTTCACTGAGCGCGGGGCCCAGTGCGTGGTGGCCGACCCCCGCCAGCTGGAGTACAAGGACGGCAAGCTGACCAGCGAGGGCGTCAAGATTGACCTGATTTACCGGCGCTTGCTGGTCACCGAGTATCTCGAGCACTTTGACCAGGCCAAACCAGTCTTCGAGGCCTATCGCGACCGGGCCATCTGCATGGTGAACTCGTTCCGCTCCAAGTTCCTGCATAAGAAAGCCATCTTTGCCCTGATCACCGACCCGGAGATGCAGGAGGGAATGACCAGCGATCAGCTCTACGCCGTCTTCACCCACGTGCCCCGGACCCGCCGGGTGCAGGAAGGCAAGACCACCGATCCCGAGGGAAAAACGGTGGACCTGGTGCCCTGGCTGCGAAACAACCGGCGCCAGCTGGTCATGAAGCCCAACGACGAATACGGCGGCAAGGGCATCTTCGTGGGCTGGGAGACCACCGAGCAAGAGTGGGAGCAGGCCATCGAGACGGCGCTCAGCCACTGGTACCTGGCCCAGACCCGGGTGGAGGTTGCCCGCGAGCACTTCCCCTACTACGACGGCGAGAAGGTGATCTGGGGCGAGTATACCGTGGACCTCGACCCGTTCGTCTTCGGGGGCGAGGTGGAGGGCCTGCTCACCCGGCTCTCGGCCACCGCCCTGTGCAACGTAACGGCCGGAGGAGGGGTCACGCCCACCTTCGTGCTCGATTAGCCTTTTGCAGCCCGTAGCGCCCGAGCACCCCCCCGATCCTCCTCGCCCCCCGTCGCGGCCCGACCCGCGCTCGCTGGGGCTGATCGCCGCTGGCCTGCTCATCCTGGCCATCGGCGTGGTGGCCGGTATCCCCTCCAGGGTCGTGGCCCTGTATCCCTTCTGGGACACCAGCCAGACCTGGCACCTGCACGTGGGGGTCAAGGAGGTCGGGCGCTGGATGGCCCTGCTGGGCTATTTCTGGTGGTGCCTGGGCAAGCGCGGCCTGACGGCCTGGATCTTCTTCAGCATGATCGCCGGCATCGAGATCGGCCACTCCCTGCCCGAGGTTGGCGTGGGCATGCGGATGTTCAGCAAGATCTTCCTGGCCATGGTCAAGACCATCATCGCGCCGCTCTTGTTCGCCACCCTGGTAGTGGGCATCGCCGGCCACTCCAACCTCAAGCAGGTCGGCCGCATGGGCGTGAAAGCCCTGGTCTACTTCGAGGTGGTCACTACCATCGCGCTCTTCATCGGCATGGCCGCCATCAACATCAGCCAGGCCGGCGTGGGGGCAGAGCCCCCGGCTCACATGGAGGAGCTGCCCACCACGAAGGCGCGCACGCTGGGCGAGATCATCGTGCACGCCTTCCCCGAAAACATCGCCAAGTCGGTAGCCGAGGGCGAGGTGCTGCAGATTGTCGTCTTCAGCGTGCTGTTCGGCATCGCCCTGGCCCAGCTGCCCGAGAACCGCAAGCGTCCCGTGCTGCACCTGTGCGAGGGCCTGTCCGAGGTCATGTTCAAGTTCACCAGCCTGGTGATGCTCATGGCCCCCATCGGCGTGGGCGCCGCCATGGCTTACACCGTGGGCCACATGGGGCTGGACATCCTGGGAAACCTGTTCAAGCTGGTGCTCACCCTCTACCTGGCCCTGACCGCCTTCATCCTGTTCGTGCTGGTGCCGGTGGCGCTGGCCTTCCGCATTCCCATCCGCGAGTTCGCCCGCACCATCGCTCCCCCCGTTTCGCTGGCCTTCGCCACCACCAGCTCGGAGGCGGCTCTGCCCATGGCCATGGAGCGCATGGAGAAATTCGGCGTGCCCAAGCAGATCGTGGCCTTCGTGATGCCCACCGGCTACAGCTTCAACCTGGACGGCACCACCCTGTACCTGGCCCTGGCCAGCATCTTCGTGGCCCAGGCCGCCCACATCGAGCAGACCTTCTTCCAGCAGCTCGTCATCGTGGGCACCCTGATGCTGACCAGCAAAGGGGTGGCCGGCGTGCCCCGCGCCTCGCTGGTCATCCTGCTGGGCACGGCCGCCTCCTTCGGGCTGCCTGAGTGGCCCATCATGGCCATCATCGGGGTGGACGAGCTGATGGACATGGCCCGCACCTCGGTCAACGTCATCGGCAACTGCCTGGCCACCTGCGTGGTAGCCCGTTGGGAGGGCCAGTTCCGGGTACCCGAGCCTCCTCCCGAGGCCGCCGCCTGAAGGATCAAAGCGGCAAGCTGGCAAAGTCCCCGCCTTCCGCGTCTAAGGAGGAACAACGCTGATGCCGGCTACCACGGAGCGAACCAAGAACGCCAAACTCATCCAGTGGATCCAGGAGATGGCTGCTTTGTGCAAGCCCGAGGCCGTCCACTGGTGCGATGGCTCGCAGGCCGAGTACGACGAGCTGTGCGAGCAGATGGTGCAGGCCGGCACCTTGATCCGCCTCAACCAGGAGAAGCGCCCCGGCTGCTTTCTGGCCCGCTCCGACCCGAGCGACGTGGCCCGGGTCGAAGACCGCACCTTCATCTGCAGCCTGGGCCGGGGGGATGCCGGACCCACCAACAACTGGGTCCACCCCAAAGAAATGAAGGCCACGCTGACCGGACTCTTCGACGGCTGCATGCGCGGACGCAAGATGTACATCATCCCCTTCAGCATGGGTCCCCTGGGCTCGCACATCGCCCAGATCGGCGTGCAGTTGACCGACTCGCCCTACGTGGCCTGCAGCATGCGCATCATGGCGCGCGTCGGCCAGGCTGTGCTTGACGTGCTGGGCGGCAACGACTTCGTACCCTGCCTCCACTCGGTGGGCATGCCACTTTCTGCGGGCCAGGCCGATGTGCCCTGGCCCTGCAACAAGGAAACCAAGTACATCGTGCACTTCCCCGAAGAGCGCGCCATCTGGTCTTATGGCAGCGGCTACGGGGGCAATGCCCTGCTAGGTAAAAAATGCCTGGCCCTGCGCATCGCCTCGGTCATGGCTCGCGACGAGGGCTGGCTGGCCGAGCACATGCTCATTCTGGGCATCGAGAGCCCGGCCGGCGAGAAGACCTACCTGGCGGCCGCCTTCCCCAGCGCCTGTGGCAAGACCAACCTGGCCATGCTGATCCCTCCCGAGGGCCTGGAGGGCTGGAAGGTCTGGACCGTGGGCGACGACATCGCCTGGATCAAGCCCGGCAACGATGGACGCCTCTACGCCATCAACCCCGAGGCCGGCTACTTCGGCGTGGCGCCCGGCACCTCACTCAAGTCCAACCCCAACGCCATGAAGACCATTGAGAAGAACACCCTGTTCACCAACGTCGCTCTGACCGATGACGGCGACGTATGGTGGGAAGGCATGACCGACGAGCCCCCCGCCCACCTCATCGACTGGATGGGCCAGGACTGGACGCCCGACTGCGGGCGCAAAGCTGCCCACGCCAACGCGCGCTTCACGGCTCCCTCGAGCCAGAACCCGGTCATCGACCCGGCCTGGGAGGATCCCGCCGGCCTGCCCATCTCGGCCTTCCTGTTCGGGGCCCGGGCCAGCAAGACCATGCCGCTCGTCTTCCAGGCCTTCAACTGGCACCACGGCGTCTACCTGGCCGCCACCATGGGCTCGGAGATGACGGCAGCCGCCGCCGGCAAGCTGGGCGAGGTGCGCCGAGATCCCTTCGCGATGCTTCCCTTCTGCGGCTACCACATGTCCGACTACTTCAACCACTGGCTCAACGTGGGCCGCTGGGTGCACGACCCGCCCCGCATCTTCCGGGTCAACTGGTTCCGCAAGGACGAAAACGGCAAGTTCCTGTGGCCCGGCTTCGGCGAGAACATGCGGGTTCTCAAGTGGGTGGTGGATCGGGTGCGCGGCCGTGGCTACGGCATCGAGAGCCCTATCGGCTGGATGCCCCAGTACCACGACCTGGACTGGACCGGCACCTCGATGTCGGAAGAGAGCTTCAACCAGCTCATGAAGGTCGACCGCGAGGCCTGGAAGCGCGAGGCGCTGGCTCACGAGGAGCTGTTCTTGCGCCTCTACGACCGGCTGCCCAAGGAGCTGATCTTCGAGCGAGAGCTGTTGATCTCGCGCCTGTGGCGCAGCCCGGAGTATTGGGAGATGTCGCATCCTTAGGCGGCTTCTCCTGAGCCTGCTGCTGGCTCACTCGGTTCAGGCGGAGGACAAGATGATGCGCTACACGGTGCGGTTTCCCGCTCCCCAGAGCCACTATGCCGAGGTGGAGATGACGCTGCCCCCCGGCTCTGGCGAGCTGATGGCCGCGGTGTGGACTCCCGGCTCTTATCTGGTGCGCGAGTATGCTCGCAACATCGAGGGCCTGACCGCCCACGACGCAGACGGCAAGCCGGTGGAGGTGGTCAAGACCTCCAAGAACCGCTGGCGGCTCGACCCTGCGGCCGCCAGCGTCCGCTACCGCGTCTACGGACGCGAGATGACGGTGCGCACCAACTCCATCGAGGGCGACTTCGCCTGTCTGAACGGGGCACCCACCTTCCTCACCGTGCCCTCGATGCTTGGCGAGCCTCACGAGGTCAGCATCGTGAGCCCCTCGGGCTGGACCTCGGTGGTGACGGCCCTGGAGAAGGTGGGCGACAACCGCTTCCGGGCCGCCGACTTCGACGAGCTGGTGGACAGCCCCATCCTGTGCGGCTCGCCCATGATCTCGCGCTTCGACGTGGCCGGCAAAGAGCACGTGCTGGCCACCTGGAATGACGGAGGATTGTGGGACCTGCCCCGGGCCGCCCGCGACGCCGAGGCCATCGTGCGGGCCCACTCCGACTTCTGGGGAGGCCTGCCCTACCCGCGCTACGCTTTCCTGAACATGCTGGTGGAAGCGCGCGGAGGCCTGGAGCACAAGAACTCCACCGTCTTGATGGGCAGCCGCTTCGACGGCCGGGTGCGCGAGCAGTACGTCAAGTGGCTGCTTTTGGTCAGCCACGAGTTCTTCCACGTCTGGAACGTCAAGCGCCTTCGCCCGGTCGAGCTCGATCGCTTCGACTACGAGGCCGAGAACTACACCCCCAGCCTGTGGATCGCCGAGGGCTTCACCGCCTACTACGAATCGGTGCTGCTGCGCCGCTCGGGCCTGATCTCAGACAAGGAGCTCCTCAAGGAGATGGCGGCCACGCTGGAAGCGGTGGAAACCGTGCCCGGGCGCGAGGTGCAGAGCGTGCGAGAGGCCTCCTGGGACGCCTGGATCAAGTTCTACCGCCCGGACGAGAACTCGGTCAACAGCGCCATCAGCTATTACGACAAAGGAGCCGCCATCGCGTTCATCCTGGACATGCGCATCCGCCAGGAGACGAACGGGGACAAGAGCCTCGACGACGTGATGCGGCTGGCCAACGAGCGCTACGGCGAGGGCAAGCCGGGCTACACCGAGGAGCAGTTCATCGCCCTGATCAGCGAGGTGGCCGGCACCGACCTGACCGCCTTCGTGCGCCGCCTGAGCGCCACCACCGAGCCGCTGGACTATGGGCCGGCGCTGGAGTGGCTGGGGCTGAAGCTGGCCCCGCCCGAAGCGCCCTCCGAAGGCAGCCCCGAGCCCGTCTGGCTGGGGGCCAGGCTGAAGGTGGACAACGGCCGGCTGCTGGTCAGCTCGGTGCCGCGGGGCACGCCGGCCTTCGCCTGCGGGCTGGACGCAGAAGACGAGATTCTGGCGCTGGGCGACTACCGGGTGCTTCCGACCGGGCTGGACGAGCGGCTGAAGCTCTATCGCGTGGGGGACAAGACCAACTTGCTGGTGGCCCGGCGGGGCAAGCTGGTGACGCTGGAGGTGACCTTCGCGCGCAAGCCAGGGGCCTGGAAGCTGGAGGTCGATCCGAAGGCCGGGCCTGCAGCCGTGGCGCGACGGGAGCAGTGGATGAGCGGGCGGCAGGCGGTGCCGGCGAGGTAGCGGACCGGCTGGGCAGAAACTGCGCGAGCTGGGGGTGGATCCCTCAGCCTGACAGGCGCCTGGCTTCCTCCAGCGCCTGCTCCCGGGTCAGCCCACCCGCCTCGGCGGCCAGCGCGCCCAACTCTTCGAGCAGCCGCCCCACCTGGGGGCCCGGCTTGAGCTGCAGGGCCTGCATCAGATCCTGACCGTCCACCGGCAGGCGGGGGCAGGCGACCTGATCTTGCGTGAGTGCCGAGCGGACCAGCTCGGCCAGGTGGGCACGCGCGTCCAGCTGGTGGGCCAGCACGCAGGCGTCCACCGCCTCGGCCCCGGCCCGGCGAAACCAGCGGTAACGCTCGGCCCGGTTCTCGCTCAACTGCAGGGCCAGGGGAGCCAGCTCCAGCACCCTTTGCTGGTAGCGCTGCTCGGCTCGCGAGCTCAGCCAGTGCGAGCCTCCCAGGGCAGCCAGAGCCAGCGACAGACGCCGCTCGCGAGTGGCGCTCAGGGGCTGATCCAGCCAGTCCTTCGCGGCGGCGGCCAGCTCGCCCAGCCAGGCCAGGTCGTCTGATTCCAGGCGTTCCAGCAGCCGGGTGTCTGGCTGCTCGGGAAAGAGCACCGCGTAGAGCCCTGTGGTGCGCAGACGAGGCAGCTGCGAGCTCATGCCCGCTCGCAGGATGAAGGCCAGCTCATCCTGGATGCGCTCCGGGCTGACCCGGGCAAGAAGGGCGTGGTGCTCTTGCAGCAGGCCATCCAGGTCCTGCGAGGGCTGCAGCGGGTGGCAGGCCAGAAAGCGCACCGCCCGCAGCAACCGCAGCGGGTCCTCCGGGAACACCGCCGGCGAGGTGGGCCGGAGGATGCGCTGCTCGAGGTCTTGCAGGCCGCCGGTCGGATCCACCAGTCGCCCGTCGCTCAACCTGCGGGCCAGCGCGTTCAGGGTAAAGTCGCGCCGGCGCAGGTCGTCGTCGAGAGTGGCTCCCAGGCAGGCGGCCAGGTCGAGCTGCAGACCGTCGGGCATGATTAGGCGCGCGATCTCGTAGCTCTCGTCGAGCAGCACATAGCTGGCCCCGATCCGGTCGGCCAGCGACCGGGCCTTTTCGAGCACTGGCCGGGGCACAACCAGGTCGAGGTCCTTGGGAGCCAGCCCCCACAGCTGATCGCGCACCGTGCCCCCCACCAGGGCGGCCTCGGGCCAGACCTCCAGGATCGCTTCGAGAACAGCGTCGGGACTCAGGTGGTTTCCAGGCCGGTCGCTAGCCGTCCTCAGCCTCCAGCTTCTTCATCTGCGCCCCTGCGGGCGGGGTGAAGGTGAACTGCGCCTCCTCCAGCTCCTCGCCCATGCGGGCGTAGGATACCGTGCCCTCGGCCATCAGCTTCTCACCCTCGAAGTTGGCCACCTTGACCACGCGGTGGGTGGCCGGGTCGAGCGTCAGCTCATCGGTCGAGTCGCCCTGCTTGAAGAGCAGCACCTGAGCGCCGTCCTTCTCCTTGAGCTCCAGGGTGCGGCTGCCCAGCACCCGATCGGGCATGCCGGTCATGGCCCGCAAGAACATGTTGCTCATGCCCATGCTGAAGTAGTCAGCCAGGTCGATGGCGCGGATCGGATCGGGCAGCTTGCCCTGGCGATACTCGGCCGGGGTCTTGCTGTCGAAGACGTAGACCTCTTTGCCGTCGCTGACCACGAACACGTCGAACGGGCTGCTGCCCGCCTTCTCGGGCTGGAACTTGCCGTGCCAGAAGAGCTTCTTGGGACGCAGCACGCGCAGCTCGGTCTTCTGGCTGCCGGCGTAGTCAGGATGGAGCACCTTGATGTCCATCGAGATGATGCCGCTCTTGAGGTCGACGTAGGCTTTGAGCATCTTGTCCAGAGCGGCCTGGGCGGGTGGTGCGGGAGCGGTCTGGGCCGACACCAGCGCGGTCAGCAGGACCAGGCTCGCGAGAACGATTCGTTTACGCATCGGAGCAGATTCTGGTCGCAGACAGGCTGTCCTGCAGGTGCGGGCGAGTCGCTGCTTGAGGAAGGAGGTCACCCACGCCTTGAGGAACTTTCCTCAATCAGCTCTCACAACCTGAGAGCCTCCATGAGCCACTGACGGCCGCACCCCCGCTCGGAGCCACTTCCGGTGAACCACGACCAACTCTTCAAGGACCTTCTGTCTTCCTATTTTCTTGACTTCCTCGAGCTTTTCGCGCCCGAGGTCTTGCGCTATGCCGATCCAGGCTCGCTCGAGTTCGTGGACAAGGAGCTCTTCGCTGACCTGCCTGACCGGCAGAAGGGCGAGGCCGACCTCTGCGCGCGCCTCAGGTTCCGCAAAGGGGAGCGTATCTTCCTGGTGCACCTCGAGCACGAGGCCCAGCGGCGGAGCGGTTTCGGGCTGCGGATGTTCGACTACTACGCCAGGCTCCACCTCAAGTATCGCTGTCCAATTTACCCGGTAGCCCTGTTCTCGTTTCCCTCCCCCCGCACAATCCAGCCTGACCGGTTCACTGTGGAGTTTGCGGACTTGCGGCCCCTGGAGCTCCGCTTCCGGGTGGTTCAGCTCAACCGGCTCGACTGGCGCGAGTTTCTCGAGCGACCGAATCCAGCCGCCGCGGCTTTGATGTCCCGCATGCGGATCGCGGCGGTCGACCGGCCTCGGGTCAAGAGCGAGTGCCTGCGAATTCTGGTCCAGCTGCGGCTTGAGCCCTCCCGGCTGAGGTTCCTGGCCGGGTTCGTGGATCAGTATTTGCGTCTATCGGAGGAGGAGACGGGGATCTTCTGCCGGGAGCTAGAAAAAATGAACATG
>QWHO01000268.1 GCA_021404945.1 bacterium CPR1 | reverse complement strand
ACGACCGGGCGCGGGCCGACACGCTGTCCGACCTGACCCATCTTCTGAACCGGCTCGTGGGCGAAAGGGTCGATCTGACCGCCTCCAGCTGGATGCTGGACTCCACCCGGGGACGCCTGGACGGTGCCTGGCACTTGCTGTGGGGACTGGTCCCGGCCTTTTGTCTCTGGCTCGCTCTCAGGGCTTGGCGCGAGATGGGCCAACCCGAGTTGCACCCCCTGTTCACCCGCACTCTCGCCGGCCGGGGGGACCACCGCTCTCTGGCGGCCGAGATTGACCGCGAGGTGAACGGCGCGGGCTATCCCGTCTCCTCGGTGATCGTGACGCCCCACTGGCTGGTGCAGAAGGGCTTCATGAACCTGAGCGTCATGCCGCTCGATGCCATTGCCTGGACCTACAAGAAGGTCACCACCACCAAGGCTTATGGTGTCATTACCACCAACGTGACCTATCAACTCGTCCTCAAGACGTTCACCGGCCAGTCGGTCGAGATCACCTGCAAGGAGGACGAGGTCATGCGAATCATGGAGCTCGTTTACGAGCGTGTCCCCTGGGTGGTCGTGGGATACTCCAAAGAGCTGGAGAGTCTCTTCAACACCCGCCGCGCCGAGTTCATGCGGGCCTTGCACGCCCGTAAGGCCGCGGTGGAGGCTGGAGAGACGCTCGCCCCCGAGCAGGAATAGATAGCAACGACCTTCAGGCCTGCGGCAAAGGTCAAATCGCAAAGGTCAAATCGGACGAAGCTGGCCTCGCCGGTCGACAGGTTTGTCGGCCCCTGGCGGGCCCATGCAGCGCTCGACGTGGTTGTCGCCGGTGAGGTGCAGGTCTACGATGACGCCGGTTCGTGGCTGCAACGCCACCCCCGATGCTCGCATTCCCAGAGCGAAGTGCGCATCAGCCCGTTTCGGGCCCGAATGCTCAGGCCGATCTCACCCGGAGTTATCGACAACTTTTCAGGCGGTTGCGTTAAGCAATATTCATGGTCATTCATCCTGCTCTTCGCCCCGTGGCCTGCGCCCCCCGCCGCCTGAACCGGGCCGACCGGGTCGAGGAGCTTCTGCAGAGCCACCATCGCGAGGATGAGCTGGCTCAACTGAAGGACCTGCGCTGGCGCGCGGTGCACACCCCGACCCCGAAATGGGCTGGCTTGGCGCTGGCAACGGGTGGCCTGACGGTGGGGATGGCCGTGGGCCTGGCGGTCGGTCCGGTGCTGGGCGCGGTCGGATTCCTGGCCGCAGTGGTGGGCACCTTCGCGGTGGTGGACCGTGTCAGCGGCAAACTGGCTCAGCACCGTTTCGACCGGGCCCTGGACGAAGCTGAGGCGCGTTACCTGAACCAGCCCGCCCCGACCCTCGAGCCGGCTCTTGCTCCCCTGGAGGAGCCGTCACGCGCTCTCTCCAGCGAGGAGCTCCATCGCGAAATGACCCGCTTCGTGACCCGGGACGACCTCGAGCAGATGGCCCTCAAGGCGGCGCTGAAGAACGACCACGGGGTGGTTGGACGACTCGAGCAGGCGATCCAGGCGCGGATCTTGCTCGGGCGCGGCGTCACCAGCGGAGTGGAGGTCCACACCCACTGGGCTTACCCCAATGGCGGCGGCAACCCCATCGACCCGGTCTTCGACCCGCAGCGCAAAATTCTTTACGCCGGGGTGGGGAACCTGGACAAATCCTTCCTGGTGGCTCTGAACGCTGATGGCGAGGTGCTCTGGAGCGTCAACGACGAGCCGGTGAAGGGCGCCGCCGCCCTGGGCCCCGGGGGCGAAGTGGTGGTGCGCACGCAAGATTCTCTTCGCTGCTACTCTCCCGAGGGCAGCCAGCTCTGGTTGCGTTCGCTCGGCTACGACAGCTGGGCCGACGTGCAACCTGCCGTGGCAGCAGACGGAACCACTTACTTTCTGACGCGAACCGACCATTACGGGGTGACCGAGCCCAACATGAAGCTGGTGGCCATAAAAGACGGAGCCGAACGCTGGAGTCGTGAGATGGAGGGCGACTACACCGGCAATCCCCAGATTCTTCTGGGCAGAGATGGTACGGTCTGGGTGTCGGGTGGGAAACTTCGCGAGAAGAAAGGTTGGTTCTCCGAGGCCCGCGAGCAGGCCTATCTCCTGGGCTACACCCCGGAAGGCGGGCTGAAGCACAAGCTGCCCGTGAGCTCCTGGCCCTCCTACGTCCACACCTCGCTGGGTGAAGGGGCCGATGGCACCGTGTACGCCTGTCACGGCGAAACCAGCCTGACCGCATTTGGCCCCGACGGAGCCGAGCGTTGGACCTACCGCCTCAAGGGACGCCTGGCGCCGTTCCAGTCTTCGTCCCCGCGTCTTCGCCAGGGGCCACTCGTCGACACCGATGCAAACGTCTATCTTACGACCGGGACGACGTCGGCCTACCCGGAAGGTTATGTCATCAAGCTCGACCCCGGGGGCAAGGAAGTCTGGCGCGTCAACGTGCAGGGCGGACTTGCAAGTCGGCCCGAGTTGGGAAAAGACGGGTTGCTCTACGTGGCCAGCGACTGCGGTGAGCTCTTGCAACTCACCACCGAGGGGAAATTGCTGGGCCAGACCCGCATCGGGGGGACCTCCTGGAACAACCTCTCCCAGGGGCCGAACGGCGAGATCTACGCCAACACGGACAAGAAGATCCTGGCCTTCCAGCCGGATCTGGAGAAGGTGCGCGAGAGCCTGCCCCGGGTGACTGGCATCGAATCGGGGGGGCGCGCCATCGCCGAGGATACGCAGACGCTGGTGGTGGGGGGAGTGCGCCTGCGCAAGGCGCGCGGGGCAAAGCCGCAGGCTTGACGAGCGGCCGAGACTCCGCAAACCGCACGCAGCGGCGCCGAGCGAGCACGTCCCGGTCGACGGGAGACCCAGATTGATGAGCCCCTGCAACCGAGCCTGCGCTCAGGCTCTCCCATCGGGTGGTCGTCTCCAACCCCAATGCGGCAGAGGAACGCGGGGACCTGGAGCAGAATCCGCCGGACGCTATGAAACACATCTCACTGTGCTCGCTCTTCGGACTGGCGACCGCGCTGGTGGCGCTGGCCGCTTCTTTGATCGTGCCCGGGAAGGGCATTCCCGAGGCTTCACTGGGCGCCACCCGGGCCCAGGTGGAGGCCAGGCTCGGCCCCCCGCAAGACCTCGATCGCAACGAGTTTCGTCCCAGCGACGTCTATGCGCTCTATTACTCGCGGGGTATCGAGCTGGTCTACACCAACGACCGGGTTTCCATGATCACCCTCCACCCCGCCGACAAGCAGTGGAAGCCTTACGCTGGGGCTACCCGCGAGGGTCTGTCGGTGCTCAGCAATCCGGCTGACGTTCCCAAGATGATGGGTCAGCCCAGCGCCGCTCGGGACGGGGTGCTCAACTACGTCAAGCTCGGCCTGGTGGTGCAGATCAAGAACAATCGCATCGACTCGCTGATCCTGCGTCCGCCCGGAGTCTGAGGCTTTGCGCCCCGAGCTGGCCGAGGCTGCGCGCATCCTGGGCCGGGCCAGACGCGTCGTCGTGCTCACCGGGGCCGGAGTGTCGGCCGAGAGTGGCGTGCCGACGTTTCGTGGCGAGCAGGGGTTATGGAAGACCTATCGCCCCGAGCAACTGGCCACTCCCCAGGCCTTCTCCGGCAATCCCGAGCTGGTCTGGGAATGGTATCAACACCGCCAGAGCGTGGTCTCCAGCTGCGCTCCCAACCCCGCCCACCACGCCCTGGCAGAGCTCGAGGGCCGCCCGGGGAGCATCACGCTGATCACCCAGAATGTCGACGGCCTGCACCGCAGGGCTGGCAGCGAGAACGTGCTCGAGCTTCACGGGAACATCTTCCGCGCCCGTTGCACCCGCGAGGGGGGCGTGCGACAGTTCGAGGGCAAGCTCAAGTGCGAGTGCGGCGCCTGGCTACGTCCCCACATCGTCTGGTTCGGCGAGCAACTCGATCCGGTCATCCTGGAGGGCGCCTTCTCGGCGGCCCGGCGAGCAGAGGTCTTCCTGGCGGTGGGGACTTCCTCGCTGGTCGCTCCCGCCAACCTGCTGGCCGGGATGGCCGCTCAGGCCGGGGCCACGGTGATCGAGGTCAACCTCGCGCCCACGCCCCTCACCGTTGAGGCCGACTTCTTCCTCCAGGGACCGGCGGGGGAGGTGCTGCCGAGGCTCTTGGCAAAAGACCCGCCACCATGATGACAGAACCCCTGCGCGTAGCCATTGTCGGCTCGGGTCCGACCGGATTCTACACGGCCGAGTGGCTGCAAAAAGAGTTGCAGCCCAACGTCCGGCTCGACATGTTCGATCGTCTGCCCACACCCTACGGATTGGTGCGGGGCGGGGTGGCGCCAGACCACCAGAAGATCAAGTCGGTCACGGCCATCTACGACAAGATTGCCGCCCAGCCGGGGCTTCGCTACTTCGGCAACGTGGAGTATGGCCGTGATGTGACGCTCGAAGATCTGCTCGCTCATTACCATCAGGTGGTGTTCTGCACCGGGGCTCAGTCCGACCGCTCCATGGGTATCGTCGGCGAAGACCTGGAAGGAAGCTATGCCGCCACCGACTTCGTGGGCTGGTACAACGCTCACCCGGACTATCGCCACCGATCTTTCCGACTGGAGGCCGAGCGGGTGGCTGTCATCGGCGTCGGCAACGTGGCTGTGGACGTGGCCCGCATCCTGTGCCGCACGAGTGAAGAGCTGGCCGCCACCGACATCGCCGAGCACGCCCTGGAGGCCCTCAAGCAGAGCGGGGTCAAGGAGGTCGTCATGATCGGTCGGCGCGGTCCGGCCCAGGCTGCTTTCACTCTGGTCGAAGTGCGCGAGCTGGGCGAGATGATCGGTGCCGATGTGTCGGTGCCGCCGGCCGACATGGAGCTTGACCCCGCCAGCCTGGCCGAGATCAAAGCCGACAAGGCGACCGCCAAGAAAGTGGAGGTGCTGCGCGAGTTCTCCCAGCGGGCTCGAAGCGACAAGCCACGCCATCTGAGCATCCGCTTCCTGCAGTCGCCGGTCGAGGTGGTGGGGGATGAGCAGGGTCGGGTCAGGGCCCTCAAGCTGGTGCGCAACCGGTTGGTCGCAATGGATGGCAAAGTGATCTGCCAGGCCACCGACGAGGTAGAGGAGTTGCCGGTGCAAATGGTTTTTCGCTCCGTGGGCTACCTGGGCGTGGCCCTGCCCGGCCTGCCCTTCGACTCTCGCTCGGGCACCGTGCCCAGCGAAGGGGGACGGGTGGCCGGCCAGACCGGCGTCTACGTGGCCGGTTGGATCAAGCGCGGACCCAGCGGCGTGATCGGCACCAACAAGCCATGCGCCAGGGAGACCGTTGAGAAGATGAAGGAGGACCGCGATGCCGGCCGGATGAGCGCTCCCGGCAGCGAGGACATGGCTGAGTTTCTGGCCCGCAAAGGTGTGCGGGTGGTGAGCTATCCCGACTGGCAGCGCCTTGACCAGCTCGAGGTCTCGCGCGGACAGGCCCTGGGCCGGCCGCGCCTGAAGTATTCTCGCATCGAGGAGATGCTGGGCGCTCTGGATGCGGAGGTCTCCCCGGCATGAAGGTCACCATTGTGGGCGGCGCTGGCCGCGTCGGCTCCAACACGGCGTTTGTGCTGCAGACCTGGGGGGTGGCCTCGGACCTGGCCCTGATCGACCTTTCTGCCGAGGGAGCCGCCGGCGAGGCGCTGGACCTGCTGCACGGGGCCTCCTTCACCGCCCCCCAGCGCTGGAAGTCGAGCAACCAGTATGAAGTGGCCGAAGGCTCGGACGTGGTGGTCATCACCGCGGGCCTCCGCCGCAAGCCGGACGAGACCCGGCTCGACCTGATCAACCGCAACGCCAGGCTCTTTCTGGACATCCTGGAGAGTCTGCGCAAGATCCCCCTGCCGGCCCACTGCTCGCTGGTGGTAGTGACCAATCCGGTCGACATCCTGACCCAGATCGCCTACGAGCGTTCGGGCTTTCCGCCCCAGCGCGTCATCGGTCTGGGCACAGTCCTCGATACCTTGCGCTTCCGCTCGCTACTGGCCGAGCACTTCCAGGTGGACGCGCGCCAGCTGGGGGCCCTGATCCTGGGCGAGCACGGCGATTCGATGGTGCCAATCTGGTCTACCGCCAACGTCAACGGGGTTCCCCTGCCCAGCCTGCCCGGCTACGACCAGGCGAAGGTGCAGGCCATCTTCGAGCGAGCCTCCAGGAGCGGGGCCGAGGTCATCAAGCTCAAGGGGGGGGCTGGCTACGCCGTCGGGGTGGCCATCGCCGAGGTGATCCGGGCCATTGAGAGCGACTCCAAGAGCGTCTTGCCCGTTTCCACCATGCAGACCGGGCTCTACGGTATGAAGGGCGTCTGCCTTTCCATACCGACCGTGGTGGGTCGGGGCGGAGCCGAGAAGCAGCTGGAGATGGAGCTCTGGCCCAAGGAGCTCTCCGGTTTGCGACGCTCGGCTGACGCCCTGCAGGAAATTTGGGATAAGGTCAGGGTCTCTACAGGCTGACTCGACTTCCTGGCCGTCTGGCCGGAGAGACCTCGGGGAAGTGGCCAGCATTCCCCCACAAGAGAGGTCCGGCTTGTCCTGGTTGCACGTCGGCCCGGGTTGCCCCAGGCCCATCGACCCATCCATGCCTGGTCGAAGTCTCGGGCATCAGCTTTCTTTCAGTCCCCTGGTGCAAACTCAGGGAACAAAACAGAAGGGGACACCACCACCATGAGCTTGCCGATTCCCAGCTGGGCCCAGGGGCCGATCGAGTCTTTCCGCACCTCGCAGACCCTTCCCGGAGCCACTCGCATGGAGATTCCATCCGAGGAGGTCGCGGGTGTTGATCAGAGCATCCGCACAAACGTGGACGAGGTCATCTCCGGCGATGAGACCGAGATGGACTGCTTCAAGGGTCAACCCCGCAAGTTCGGCATGGGAGATTTCCTGACGGCCGAATGGACCGGCGACACCCGGACTGGCACCTTCGTGGAGACCATTAAGGGCGACCAGGGCGATCAAGCCTTCGTTTATGCCGAGTTCACTCCCACCAGCTCGTGCATGGTCATGCTGGAGAAGCAGAAGGGCCAGGTGACCGGCACCGCCCGCCAGGTCGACACGTCCGATCCCAAGCGGAGCTTCGAGCTCGTGAGTAGCGAAGGGTATCAGCTTGCGCGCTGACGCAAGGGATGATGGCCGGGCTGGCTGACTCAAGAGTATACAGCCCGGGGGTCTGCGAGGCGAGGATGGCCGCTCGCGCTGCTCAGAAAGCTCGGAGGGCGCGGGAGCGCTCGGTCTCGATGGTCAATGGTGTGATCCAGGCCACAGTCAAATGGCCTGGTGATGGGATAAAATCGGGGCGGAGGTGACCGTATGCCCGTCCTGATTCACGATAGAGCGCGAACCTATCATCCTGTCGGTCGCGTTGAAGATCATGGAGTCCTGTATGTCGGCCTGCGTGGCCACAAGCCGATCGGTCGATTCGATCACGACGGCCTGGTGCACGATACGGCTACCGGTTGGCACCCCATCGGCCGCGTGCAGGCCGACGGCCTGGTGCACTCGTGCCCCTTTTCCTACAGTCCGGTGGGCCACGTCGAGAAGGGGGGCATCGTGCACGACCGCCCGTTCAGCCGCCACGCCATCGGCCACGTGGATGCCGATGACCCCCAGGTCCTGGAGTATTCCGAGCTGGCCGGGGCGGCCTTCCTGCTGCTCTTGAGCCGTCATCGCGTGGTGGCCAGCGCGGCCGGGTAACCTTGCCCATTTTCGGTCCCAGCGTTAGCATGGGGCGGTGGGCGACCTCAAAGACCCCCGGCTGATGTACCTGAAGGCCTTCTTGTTCCTGGTGGCCGGCACCGTTTCGGTGGCGGCCCTGTTTGTGAGAAGCCCCACCGTGGAGACCGCTTTTCTGCTGGGAGTTGCGGTCTGGTCGTTCTGTCGGCTCTACTACTTCATGTTCTACGTGATCGAGAAGTACGTGGACAGTCAGTACCGTTTTGACGGCATTCCCTCTTTCTTGCTCTACCTCATTCGCAGGCGCCGTTCATAAACTCGTTACACGTCGGCAACCATTTGCTAAACTGCCAACCTGGACGAGGGGCCTCTTGGGGGGGACAATGAACGAGAAGGAGAGTGCTCATGTCGCAGATCAACGGTTACGGTCAGGTCAACAACAACGTCTCGTACCGCTTCGCCTCGGTTGGTGTGCGGGCCGATCAGGCCCAGGCGGGCGGCTTCGCCGGCCCCGTGGACGGCAGCCTGGCGGTCAGGGCCTTCATCGAGCAATTGAATGGCTCGCTCGACCAGTTGCACGCCGGCTGGGGAGGGATCGCGGGCTCGGTTCCCCAGCGTCCCGAGCCCTTCTTTGGGCACCTCCTTCAGGGCCAGCACCCGGGCTACGCCACCACCCAGAAGTATCCCAGCGACGCCGAGGACGGCGGCGGTGGCGGGGGCGGCGGCATCGGGACCACGCTCAAGTTCCCCTCTGACGGCGAGGATGGTGGAGGGGGCGGCGGCATCGGGACCACGCTCAAGTTCCCCTCTGACGGCGAGGACGGTGGCGGGGGCGGCGGCATCGGCACCACGCTCAAGTTCCCCTCTGATGGCGAGGATGGTGGAGGGGGCGGTGGCATCGGCACCACGCTCAAGTTCCCCTCTGATGGCGAGGATGGTGGAGGGGGCGGTGGCATCGGTGGGCCCGGCCCCATCACGACGCTCAAGTTTCCCTCTGATGGCGAGGATGGTGGAGGGGGACCCGGCCCCATCGCGACGCAGAAGTATCCCTCTGATGGCGAGGACGGTGGTGGCGGGCCTGGCCCGATCAGCACGCTCAAGTATCCCTCCGATGGCGAGGACGGTGGAGGCGGGCCAGGCCCCATCACCACGGCCAAGTTTCCTTCTGATGGCGAGGATGGCGGAGGTGGCCCCATCGGCGGCGGACCAGGCCCTATCACAACGCTCAAGTTCCCCTCTGACGGCGAGGATGGTGGAGGGGGACCCGGCCCCATTGTGACCCAGAAGTATCCTTCCGACAGCGAGGACGGCGGCGGCGGCCCCGGTCCCATCAGCACGCTGAAATTCCCCTCCGACGGGGAGGACGGTGGTGGAGGCGGCCCGATCATCAAGGTTC
>QWHO01000267.1 GCA_021404945.1 bacterium CPR1 | reverse complement strand
GAGGGCAAAGTTCATCCTGGTCAAGAGGAGCCCGGGGTTCACCCAGTTCTCACTGCGGTCGGGAAAGCCGGTAGGAGCCTGGTAGGCGTAGAGGGGCTGGCCCATGTCGGTGATCCAGTCGTAGAGCTCGCGCGAGGGAGCCACCTCAGCGTCCAGCGCCCGTAGCGAGCTGACGGCCAGCTCGAAGGGCGACTTGATCTTCGAGCGGCGAGCCTCGGCGCTCCAGAACTCGGGCGAGTAGATGAGCGTGCGCATCACCTGGCGCAGGTCGCCCTGGCTGGACTGGAAGGTGGTCGCCAGGCGCTTTTCCAGCGCGGCGGGCGGGTTGTCGGAGACGAACCAGCGGGCCAGCTTGCCGGTCACAAAACGGGCGGTAGAGGGGTGGCTGGCCAGCAGGTCAAGGGCTTGCTCACCTTCCTCCAGGCCCCGGCCGGCCGGGAAGGCGCGTCCCAGCACGACCTTGGAAGTAGAGTCGTGGGCGTCAGGCCGGAACAGGAAGCTGCCGTCGATCACGGCGCCCACCTTCTTGGCCCGCTCGAGTTGGGGCAGCTTGCGCCCGATGACGGCCGGATTGACGGTCCACCCGGTCAGGATCCGGGCCAGCTCCTGAACGTCTTTCTGGGTGTAGCCGCCGTCCACACCCAGGGTATGCAGCTCCATCAGCTCGCGGGCATAGTTCTCATTGATGCCCTGGACTCGACGCTTCTTGAGCTGCTCGGCCTTCTGGCGGGCCTCGGCCTGCAATTGTGGGGGTAGCTGCTCCATCTTGTCGTCCAGAGTGGTGGTGACCCCTTCGGAGGCGGTGGACTGGGCGTTGTCGAGGTAGAGCAGCATCGCCGGGTGCTTGGCGGTCGCGCCCAGCAGGCCGCGAAAGCTGCCCAGCACGCGGGGGCGAATGGCGTCGCGCTCGTAGCTGAAGATCTGCAGGCGGCACTGATTGTCGGTCAGTGAGACGTTGAAATGATTGAACCAGAAGTCGGTCAGCACCTCGCTGAGCTGGTTTTGTCCATAAACGGCCCGAAGGATCTTTTGGCCCACCAGTTGTTGATTGAGCTCGCGGGCCGGTCGGTAGCCGCGTTCAATTCCAAAGCGGATCAACTTCTGGCGATAGGCCTTGTTGCCCAGATCTTCCTTGTCATCTTTCGTGATCACACCTGCCTGCATGGCCTCCTGGCGAACCTTGGGGAGCGGGGGATACCTCTCGACGAGTTGCTCGGCCGTCAGGGCCAGGGCCGGCATGGACTGCAGTCGGCTCGTCAGGGATTGATTCTCCGGCAGATTGCCGGCGAGTTGTTGGTCCACCCAGCGCTCCAGGCCCATCTTGACCACCCGGTCAATGTCCCCCGGACGGGGGCCGTAGGCCAGCCGGTCGAGCAGGTGGGCGGCCGCCCGGCGCTCGGTCAGGCCGGCCTGCCGATAAGGCAGCTGCTGGCGTTGGGGCGGGGGCTGGGCCGGTGCCTGCAGTCCCAGCAGCAGGACGAGCAGGCAGGCGAGGGTGGCGGAGTAGCGCTTCACGTTGGAGTTCCTCCCCTGGGTAATGGCTGATAGGACAGGCCCAACCCCGAAAAGTTTCTGGCCCCGAGCCCGGTATCCTGGAGCCACGCCGGCGCATCAAAAAAGGCCCCCGCCTCAGCGAGGGCCTTTGCGCCCCGATGCGATTCCCGAGTTGGCGCAGCCGACTCCCCCTTCAGCTGACAGCATCAGGATCCCGGGCCCGATTGAGCGAGAAGCCGACCGCACCCCTGTGGTGCGCTCTTAGAGGTCCAGCCGGAAGACCGTGTCAAGGGGTCCGGCTGCGCTCCTAGGTTGAGCTACTATCGCCCCCGCGGCCCGCACCGCCCTGGCGGCGCACGTAGTCTTCCACCAGCAGCAGGCTGTTGCCAGCGTGCTTGATGATCTGGAGAAGGTTGCTCATGGAGCTGACCTCCTCCACCTGCTCGGTCACGAACCACTGCAGGAACGTGTGGGTGGTGTAATCCGACTTCTCAATGGCCAGTCGCACCAGGTCATTGATCTGCTCGGTTACTTTCAGCTCCTGGTCAAGAGCGAACTTGACCGCCTCGGAGGCCGAGCTGAAATCGTTTTTGATGTCGGGAATGCCGCTGATGGTGGGTCGGGCCCCAGCGTCCAGGATGTAGCGCACGAACTTCATGGCATGAGCGCGCTCTTCTTCCGACTGTTTGTAGAAATGGCCCGCCAGCTCAGGCAGACCCTGATCGTCGAAGTAGGTGGCGATAGCAACATACTGCGTGTGGGCGTGGAACTCGTTGGTGACCTGCCGGTTGAGGGGCTCGAGCAGGCCGTCTTTCAAAAGCATTTCGATATCTGACTCCTTCGTGAACTTCATAAGGCAGCCGCGCGTTTCTGCACCCCGTTGACCGGTTCCTCTCCTCTGGAGGTGGCGCGCCGACCACCACACAGCTCGAATGGTATGCCCCACTTCACCACTCGAGCAGCGCCAGCTCGACAGCCCCTAAATCCTGGCCATTTTGCGCTGCAGATACTGGCCCAGCAGAGCCGTGAGCAGCTCAGGCACCACTTGCATCCGCTCAGGCGTTTCCACGTAGGCCACGCGCATCTGGGTGCGCCCGGGATTGGGCTCCACTGAATAGAACCCGTCCATAGGAGCGGTCAACAGGGTGAGCTTCTTGCCGTTCAGCTCGACATAGCCCTCGGTAGCGCAGTAGAGAACGAAATCCTGGGCATCGAAGTTGGGGTCCACCCGCCGTACCTCCACGATGCTATAGAGTGCTGCGTCGGGGCGGGATACGATCAGCTCGGGCTTGAGATCGCGCGTGCGCCGCGTGAATTCCTGCATCATCTTAAAGTAATAGGCCCGCTGGAGGCTGAACCAGTCTTGCAGGGCGGAATGGTCGACCCTGGCCAGAGCTCCGAAAATGTGTTGTCCCAGTGAATTGGAGCAGAGGCTGGCGGTGTTCTCGGCTACGCACTGAGTGTGGAACTCCAGGTTGTCGGTCACCAGAGCCCCGATCCTCAGTCCGCAGGCGTTCCAGACCTTGGAAGCCGTTTCCAGGCTGATGCGCCTGCCGGTGATGCCGCTGACCTCGTTTTCGGTGATGGCCCAAACGCTGGAGGTGCGAGCTCCGGTGTAGTGCAACTCGCGATAGGCCTCATCGGAGATCAGCCACAGGTCGTGTTTGACGCACAGTCGGGCCAGCTCAACCAGCGTTTCCTGGTCATAAAAGTGACCGGTGGGATTATCGTAGGGGATCACCACCAGGGCTCCGGGGCGGGTCTCAAGGATGCGCTGCTCGATGGCGGCCGGCTCGGGCAAACTGAGGCGGCCGTCGTCATCCAGCTGCCGGCAGATGGAGACGGTGGCCCGCCCCAAGCGGCTGGCGAAGGCGATGTAGTTGGTGTAGGCAGCCTCAATCAGGAGCAGCGGTCGCTCGGAGCTGCCGGCCGGCCCACAAACGCCCAGGGTGACCAGCTCCATGGCCTGGCTGCCCCCATCGGTCACCTGCACGTGCAAGCCCTCGGTCGGGCAGCCGCTGGCGGCGATCACGTTGAGAAAAGCCTGACGGCATTCGTCGGTGCCCACCGTGGCGGTGTACTTGACCACTCCATCCGAGAAGGTGCGACCGAGTTGATGCAGGCGTTCGATCATGGCCGGGTGCATCGGCAAGCAGACATTGCCGATGGCCACGTTGACGGCCTGAGTGCCGTCCTGGCGGGCGGCAAATTTGATGGAGGCGAGCCGGATGGACGAGGGCTGGCGGCTCTTGAAGTGGTCGGACAGTCGCGGCATAAGGTTTCTCCTTCAGGCAGGCTGTCGGATGCGCACGCGAGAAAAGCTGCTGATGAGCACCACGACCCTGTATCCATGCTACATCGGAGCCGATGCGGTCAAGACCGACTCGGTCGCTTCCGTGGTCAATCCTTACAACCGCCAGGAATTCGCTCGGGTTTGCCAGGCCGGTCCCGAGGAGCTTTCTCGAGCCGCCGCCCTGGCCGAGTCCGCCTGGCGCCAGGGGGCGACTCGCCAGCAGCGCTCGGCCTGGCTGCAGGCCATCGCGCAGGGCATCACCGCCAGGGCCGACGAGTTCACCCGCCTGATCGTAGCCGAAGCCGGCAAGCCGGTGCAGTACGCTCGGGCCGAGGTGCAGCGGGCCATCGCAACTTTCTCGCTGGCGGCCGCCGAGGTCCTGGCCTTTGCGGGGGAGGAGGTCCCTCTGGACGCGACTGCGGCTGGCCAGGGCTACCTGGGCTTCAGCCGGAGGGTTCCGGCCGGCCCGGTGGCGGCCATCTCACCCTTCAACTTTCCTCTCAACCTCGTGGCGCACAAGGTGGCTCCTGGCCTGGCCGCAGGTTGCCCGGTGGTGGCAAAGCCGGCTCCCGCCACGCCTCTGACCGCCCTCAAACTGGCTGAGGTGGTCCGGGCCGTCGGGGTGCCTTCGGGCTGGCTGTCAGTACTGCCAATGGACAACGTCCATGCTCACCTCATGCTGGAGGATGAACGTCTGCGGGTGCTCAGTTTCACCGGCTCGGACAAAGTCGGCTGGCAGCTCAAAGCCCGCGCCGGCGCCCGAAAAGTGTTGTTGGAGCTGGGTGGTAACGCTCCTGTGGTCGTTCACTCCGATGCCGACCTGGACTTTGCCGTCCCCCGCCTGGCTGTCGGTGGCTATTCTTACGCCGGGCAGGTCTGCATCTCGGTCCAGCGGGTTCTGGTGCATCGCCCGATCTACAGCGAGTTCCTCGAGCGCTATCGACACTCGGTGGAGGAACTGCCGGTCGGCGACCCGAGCGAGGAGCGCACCGTGTGCGGCCCTCTCATTCATCCCCGGGAGGTGGAGCGCATTGCCGATTGGGTCGACAAGGCCCGGGCGGGCGGAGCCCGGGTGGTGTGCGGGGGAGTGGCCGATTCCCCTTTCTATCGCCCCACCGTGCTCGAGAACGTGCCCCCGGAAGCCGAAGTGAGCCGCTGCGAGGTGTTCGGTCCCGTCACCGTGGTGGCCCCCTACGAGGATTTCGACGAGGCGCTGGACCGGGCCAATGATTCGCCCTTCGGCCTGCAGGTCGGGGTGTTCACCCGCGATCTCGAACGAGCTCTGCAATCGTTTGATCGGCTCGAGTTCGGAGGGATCGTGGTCAACGACTACCCCACCTTCCGGGTGGACAACATGCCATACGGAGGCGTGAAAGCCAGTGGTTTCGGGCGTGAAGGCGTACGCTACGCCATGGAGGAGATGAGCGAAGTTCGCCTGCTGGCTATCCGACGCTGAACTGGCGTTCGGAAAGGCGCCGCCGAGTGAGCGTCGAAGCGAGAGCCCCATGTACGAGGAAGCTGTTCAGGAAAAAATCGGTCTGATCCGTTCGCGATTGCACCGGGCCCATGTGGCTACCGGCAAGTCCACTCAAGAGCTGGCTGCCGAGATCGGCTGCAGTCCGCAAGAAGTGGGGGAATATCTCACCGGTCGCCGAGAGTTGACCGTGGCCATGCTGCTCCGCCTGACCCGGGTGCTGGAGAAGCCTCTGTGGTGGTTCTTTGGCGAACGGCCCGAGGGCATCAGCCTGGAAGAGGCCGAGGCCAGCCTGAAGAACCTCGAGCGAATGCGCATGCTGGTGGAGGCGGTCTCAAGCCAGTTCCTGCGCGTCACCGGAGGCCCGGCCAGCTCCCACGAGCTAACCCGCCAGGAAGGTTCGGTGACGACCGGCGAGGCTCAGGGCCAGGCCCGGGTGGCCGACGTGGTCGATCTGGGCTTCTACCGAGCCCGCGCGCGGGCCATTCTGGCCCGCGAGAACAAGGTCTCCAACGAGCTCGACGAGGAGTCCATCGAGATGATCGCTCATGGGCTCTACAACGCTGAACGGCGAGCTTCCCAGGAAGACTCTCGCTAATGTGCTCGCCCCTGGTCTTGCCCGTCAGCACAACCTGACGAAAGCACCTTAAAGGTGGTTGAGCAATTGCACCGTGGGCAGCACCGCAGCCAGCACCACGAAGCCGACCACCAGGCCCATGCCGATCAAGATAGCCGGCTCGAGCATGGCCGCCAGGTCGAGCAAGGCCAGCTCCACATCATCTTCATACACCTGAGCCACCCGCGAGATCATCTCGGAAAGGTGGGCCGCTTCCTCGCCCACGGCGATCATCTGGATGGCCCCGCTGGGGAAAACCTGGGCCTGGCCCAGGCATTCGGCGGCCGAGCAACCTTCGACCAGCAACTCGCGGGCCTTGCGCAGCCTCCAGGCGACCTCGGCATTGCCAGCCACCTTCTCGCACTTCTCGAGGGTGGCGTTGAGGGCGTAGCCGGAATCGAGCAAGGTAGCCATGGAGAAGAGAATGCGGGCCGTGATGACCTTCTCGATCATCCTCCCCACATGGGGAATATCCAGCGGAATGCGGTGCAAGCTTCGTAGTCGAGCCGGATTGCTGAGCAGTATGGTGTTGATGAACGGCCAGGCCATCCACATGACGATCGGGGCAGCAATGGCGGCTGTCAGAAAAGCGGGGTGCTTGATCACCTCACTGAGGGTGAGCAGCATCCGAGTGGGCAAAGGGAGCTCCACCGCGAGCGTGCTGAAGAGCGGCACCATCATGGGCAGCACGAAATAGAGGAAGGCCAGCACGCACATGAACGAAACCGCCAGCAGCACCATGGGATAGGTGAGGGTGGACCAGACCTTCTTGCGAATCCGCTGGTTCTTCTCAGACAGATCGGCCAGTTTGCTGAGCACGGGGGCGAGCATGCCGGTCGACTCGCCGGCCGCGATCAGCCCGATGTAAACCTCCGAGAAGATATCCGGAAAGCGGCTCATGGAGTGCGAGAGCGTGTTGCCCTCGCCCACCCGATCGGCCACCTCCCCGATCACCTTGGCCAGGGGGTGGTCGGGCTCGCTCTCGGCATAGAAGTAAAGCGACTGGTGCAGTTGCAGGCCTGAGGTCACCATGGCGCAGAACTGGCGAGTGAAGATCACCACGTCGTCCTGGCTGATCCGCTGGCGCGGGTCGAAGGTCTTGCCCAGTCGCTTCATCTGGAGGGCCAGGAAGGTCGGAGGCGGCGCCGGACCGGCCCTTTCTCGGCGGGGGCGAGAAGCGGCTCGCACGGGGGCAGCCGGGCTGTTTCCGGCCTTCACCACGGCACCGACCTTGTAGGACCCGACCGGCCCGGAGGCTGGTGGATTCTCGTCGGGGATCTTCTGAGTGGGTCTTCCCCACTGCGGCCCACCGCGCTTCTCAGCCTCCCGACGCAGGTCCTCCCGGTTCATTTTCTGAGTCGTGTTGGCGTCGGACAAAGTTGTGATGCGTCGGGTGGTGCCCGAATCGGGTGGGGTCGACTGCTTGGGCTGGCTGGTATCGGCCTCGGGAATGGACTTCGTGCGCAACGTGGGCGTGGACTCAGAGCCGCTCGCCGGCTTGGGCCCGGTCGGCGAGGAAGAAGGAAGCTCGGGGAGCTGCATGCGCCGGGTGGTGCCAGCATCGGGCGGGGAAGGCGCGGGGACCCGGGGGCTTTGCGCGGGTCGCGCTGCCTCAGGTGGAGGGAATTCGGGAAGCTGCATGCGCCGGGTGGTGCCCGCGTCGGGCGGCGGGGCGGGGACCCGGGGGCTTTGCGCAGGTCGCGCTGCCTCAGGTGGGGGGGCAGCGGGAAATTCGGGAAGTTGCATGCGCCGGGTGGTGCCCGCGTCGGGCGGCGGGGCGGAGAGTTGGGGGCTTTGCACAGGCCGCGCTGCCTCAGGTGGCGGGGCAGCGGGAAATTCGGGAAGCGGCATGGGCCGGGTGGTGCCCGCCTCGGCTCGAGGCGGTGCCGGCTGCGGGAGAGCCTGCATTCGCTGGGTGATGTTCTGGTCAGGAGCTCTCGGCCCGAGCGGCTGATTGCCCAGGCCAAGCGGGTCAAGAGAGCCTGTACGGGGCGGACGCTGCGGCGGGGGCGGCGGAGGAGCCGGGGGGGCCTCGGCCGCGGCCAGCAACTGATTGGCCAGAGTTAGTGGATCCAGCGGTGGTTTGCTCAGGCCGAGCGGGTCGAGGGCCTGACCTTTCGGCCGCGGAGGCTCGCTGCCTCCCCCCAGTCCCAGGGGGTCGAGGCTGGACCGCCGCGGTTTCTTTTCCGAGCCGGATGCCCCGGGCAGAGCGCCTGAATCGGGCGTCTCTCCCGAACCGGGTCTGAGGGGCGAATCGGGCAAAAGCAGACCTCCGACGGCAGTCCCGTCAGCAGAACTTAGCCTTCCCGGGCAGATTTCCCTGCCAGCGCTATGGTCCGTCCGGCCACTTGAGCAACGCGGCGATCTCCCCTGCGAGGGTCATCGGATCAAAAGGCTTGGCGATGACCCCGGCCACGCCCAGGTCGGCGAAGCGCTGCCGATCGGCAGCCTGCACTTTGGCGGTCAGGAAGATGACGGGGATGACTCGGGTTCCTTCCTCCGCCTGGAGCTTCTGAAAGGTGGTCGGCCCATCCATTCCGGGCATCATCACGTCGAGCAAGATGGCGTCGGGCCGGTCGCAAGCAGCTCGTTCGATTCCCTGGATGCCCGAGCTGGCGGTCAGCACGTTCCAGCCCCCCAGGGCCTCCAGGCTGACCTGGGCGACCTCGCGGATGTCGTCCTCGTCGTCGATCACCAGCACGGTTCGCATGAGGCCGGCTTCTTGTTCGCCAGATCGGTTCCTCCCGAAAAATCCCTGAAAGGCCGGCGAGGCGGCAACAACTGACTAACAAAAGGGCAAACACTGTCTGTTGTGCTCCTCGCGTTGGTGAGTATGATGCCCGCACAAACCCAAAGAACAGCTTGCGAAAGGGGACCCACCAATGACCATCACCACCTCCGCCCCCAGCTACGCCCGCGCAACCAGCGCCGCCGCCCCCAGCCTCTCCAGCCTGGGCAAGAGCATCTCCGACAGTCTTTCACTGAGCTCCAACTCGGACAGCAAGCCCAGCTACTACAGCCCGGGACGAGTCCTCACCCGGGCCGCCACCGGTGCCATCGGTGGAGCCATCACCCTGGCCATTTCCGGCGGCGGAGTCCTGGCCACCGCGGGCGTGGGCGCCGCGGTGCACGGGATCATCGGCGCCGTCGTGGGCGGCGTGATGGGCGCCGTGGCCGGCGCAGCCGCCGGTGAGGGCGAGGGCGC
>QWHO01000266.1 GCA_021404945.1 bacterium CPR1 | reverse complement strand
GTCTGGCCTCCAACTCGAGCATGTGGCGCAGACGGTTCTCGGACACAATGCGGTCCAGGGGGGGGAGGTTGCCGGCGAGCTCTTTCTCGTCGATGAGCGAAAACGCATCGTGGAACGAGTAGAGCTCGGCCAACTCATCCGGGTTGAGGGGCAGGGGGGCGCCCGGCTCGACGCTGCCCGGAATCCAGTCATGGACCCCCCGTCCGTCGGCCACCGCACGCGCGGCATTGACGGGATGGATGGCTTCGGCACCGAGCAGTCCGCTGGTGGAATACTCCTGGCGACACGAGTCCAACAGGCGCTGCTCGGCTTGGCGCAGCCGCTCCTTCAGCTCCTGCCTGCGTCGCTCGTAGGACTCGGCGAGCCGGGTCATCTCTTCCGGATCGCTGTGAGTGAATCGGTCCACGATGCCCTTGACGGAGATTTCCAACTGCTCGCGGCTCTCCTGGTCATTATCGAGCACGCTCACGCAGAGGGGACGAAGGGCAGGGCTGACCATTCCGCGCAAAACCCGCAGGGCTTTGGTGGTATGACTGGTGATCAGTATGGTCTTCCCTTCGGCCAGCAGATGGCCGATCAGGTTGGCAATGGTGTGCGTTTTGCCCGTGCCGGGTGGACCCTGGACCAGCACGCAACCGATCTTGTCGAGTCGTTCTCCCACGCGCTCTTGCTCGGGGTTGGATGGCAGGGTGTAGAGCAGCTCGAAGGGTCGGTCTCCCGAGCGTGCCGGGGCCCTGTCGTCGATCCCGACGATGCGGACCAGGGCGGGGGGCAATTCGTTCAGGCCAGGCAAGACTTCCAGGAAGCCTTCGATGGCCTGAGTCAGTCCCAGATGCCGCTGCCCGAGGTAGATGACCGCCTCGGAGGCCAACCACGGTCTCCCCTGAGGAGGAGCTGATAGACCCCCCGGACCCACGTAGTTAATGCCCAGAATCTTGGCCAGGCCTTCGAGCAAGACCTGGGGACCGCTCTCGTAGGTATGAGCCTCCAGGAAACGGCGGCAACTACCGATGCGATTGCCGTCCACTCCCGACCAGTGCAACACCGCCGAATAGAGCTCGGCGCCCCGGTCAGCTTCGCGAAGGGTAAATTCGGGGATCTCCGGGTTGAAGTCGAGAGACAAGCTCCAGACCGCCAGCGGGTGGTAGACGGTGCCCTTGCCCGAGGTCCAGGCCAGCACGGCCTGGCCGAACATCAGCTCATAACGGTCGGATTCACGCTCGAGGAGGCGCCAGACTTCGAGCAGACGGTCAAAGAGCTGGCGCGCGCCGCGGTCGGTCGCAGTGGCGGCCTCTGGGCGGGCGGGTGGGGTCGGACGGCGCACTCGGAGGACACAGTCGCTGGACGGATCGTCTAGCCCGGGCGTGGGCACAGGAATTCGGCCCACGACGATACAAGGATGCCTGGGCAGGTCGGAAATGCGCAGCCCCCACGGATGATCCTTGAGGTGGATCCTCGGCGGGTGGGCAGCCTGCTGCAATCCGGACAAAAAGCGGAATAGCCGGAAGATCCGGTCCCGCGCCAGGGCCTGTTCTTCGTGCGAGAGTGCCATCGGCTAGATATGAATATTCTTCTTGCTGTACGAGTACACCTTTGCCACTGAGCCAGTTCGGCGGTGGTCACCGGGTAACCTGCGAGGCCTGACAAGAATTCCCAGGGGGCTACGTTCAATCATGCTTTAGCCGGAGATGGGGCAGGGCCCGTTCGACTCTGGCCCGGGCCCAGGAAACCCCCACCAGGGCCCTTGCGACGGGGCTGGTGCTGATAGCGCACCCCCTGGATCATGTCCAGCAAGCGCACCTGGGTGCCCGGGTTCTCGCAGAAGAAGCGAGCCAGATCGGCGCGGGCGATATGGTAGAGCTGGCAGCTTTCTTCGGCTCGGGCCCCGAATCGGTGGCGCTCGACCTGCAGGAAGCGGTCCGGCTCACCCACCAGCCCTCCTCGGCCCACCAGGAGCGACTCTCCGTCCGGGGTCGTGACCCGGACGCATCCCTGGTCGACCAGGAAATAGCGCGTCACCGGGTCGTTGGGTTTGAACAGCCAGCTACCGGCGGCCGCCTCATCGTGCCTGAGCAAGATGGTGAGCTGGTTCTTCTGCAGGGCCGTCATCTGGCGCAGCACGCGATTAGCATCGAAGAGCTTCCAACTTCCCAATACCCGGTTTTCAGCCAGGCGGCGGAACATGCCGGGCAGGTCGGTATCTCGGATGAAGGCCAGAAAATCTCGCCGCTCCATCCACAGGAGCTCGACCGGGGTGCGGGTGACCAGGTCGGCGCCCCTTTCTTCCTGCAAGATCAGGGCTCTTTCCCCGAAGTAGTCGTAGCGTCCAAAGACGTAGCGATGCTGCTGATCGGGGATGATCTCCACTTCGCCCGACATGACCATATAGAAACGGTCGCCGCGCTCGCCCTTTCGGAAAATCGTGGTTCCCGCTGGAAGCTCCAGATAATGGGTGATCTGCAAGAACTCGTGAGCCCGCTCCAGCGGCATGGAGCGAAACATGTCGATGTGGGCCAGCACGTCCAGCATCTTCTGGGCCATGCTGGTGTTGGGGGGATCGACGGGTATCACGATGGTGTGCTCGGGTCCGGGGGGAGCCAGGCGCAGCCCCCGATCGGGGGGGATGGATGACTGCGAGACGTGCACCAGGTAGAGCCTCGACTTGACCTCCTCGGGCAGGTCTGCCAGCACCTCCAGGGGGGTGTGGATGGGGGGCACGCCGGCCTCGTGGAACAGAACGTCCAGGTGCCAGGGGAAATCAAGCAGGGTATGCAGGCGCGCTTCACTGAGATAGCCTTGTGCGTGCAGGTCGGAGAGTCGGGCCGGGTCGTACAACGTGTCGCAGGAGTAAGCAAAGCCCTTGCCCTGATACTCCACCTTGAAGCCCAGCGTAGGAATGGGGTGAAAGGTGTAGTGGAAGGTGAACATTGCCCCTGCAATACGGAAGGGCTGACCGATGATGACAGGCCGGAAGGCGAACAGGCTGCTCAACTCTTCGCGGGTCAGGCCGGTCAGGGCTGAATACTTGGTCAAGAAGCTCTGCATCACCGTTTCGGTCGAATGCAGCCGAATGCGGCCCTCCTCGAGCAGTTTTTGCATGGTGCCCGAGTCGTGGTCGGCGTGGCAGTGGGTTAAGATGACGTCCTGGATGAGCCGATTGTTGATTCCGTTCGCCCTCATCCAGGCCGTGCTGTTGACCGGGGGGTCCACCATGACGCCCTTCTGGTCCATCCAGAGGATGAACCCGGACGTGCTGGTGGCGGCATCAAAGCCGTGTCCGCTGCCGATCACGGTGACGCCGAAGACCGGAGGCTTCCACAGAGGTCCGGGAACCTCGGCCTCGGGTTGGGGCCGGGCGGAGCGGTAGCCGAAGACGATCTCCTGCGACTGGCCGTCCTTTTCGAGCCGATACGAGTTGGGGGCCAGTCGTGTCAACAGGGCGCCGTCCACGCGCACCCGATCGAGATCATCGAAAGTCAGCACGTCTAGAAAGTGCTTCAGGCGCAGTTGCCCGTATTCGGGGTCCTTCTTGAAAAAGGACATCTCAAGCTCGAGATCGGGAAAGTCGGGCGCCAACCGTCCCTCGGGGAACTCCTGCTCGAGGTAGAGCCGGCGAGGCCCGAAGAGAGCCTCGCAGAGCACCCCCAGGATGCGGCGCACCTGGTCGCGCCGACAGATCAGCCTCAGCTTACGGCGCTGGACGTAGAAGTTGAAGTAGAGCGGGAACTCCAACTCGGCGGCGCTGACGCCGGCCTCGGTGTCGAACAGGAAGTCGGGCAAGAGGTAGAGGTCCGGCACTCCCTGGCCCAGGAGCATCGTGTCCTTGATGGTCTCGGGGTAAGCGCCCACCTGCATGCGGATCCCCGCTCCCGAGACCAGCAGCCCTCCACGGTTCAGCTCCTCCAGCTTCAGGAACATGTGGGGCTACCTTTCTGCCTGGAAGAAAGGAGTTCCCCCACGAGCTGGCAGGCAGTCTGGAATCGTTGCTCGTAGCTGCCTGTGAGCTCGATGGGATGGCGCTGGCGATAGGCGTCCCGGAACATCTCCAGGAATTCCTCCCGCTGGTGAGGCTGGTTGCGCTGCGGGTCGGCCACCCAGGGGACATCGGTCTGGCAGAGCAAGGTGAGATCGTAGCGCTGCTCGGCGGCCAGCCGGGCCACAGGATCGGGGCAGCGACCGAAGAAATGGCGGCTCCATAGCGCCGTGGTGCTGAGATCGGTGTCACAAAAGAGCAGCCGGTTACACTGGCGGGCCAGGGCTTCCTCGCTGGCGAGCTGCCCGCGGGCAATGAAGGGAATATCCTCGGGACGACAGATGCCCTGGACGGGGCGGCGGGCATTGCGCCAATCGAGATAGGAGCGAGCGTATTCCGGCACCCAGGCAGTCTGGAAACGGTCGGCCAGGCGCTCGGCCAGGGTAGTCTTCCCGGTCGACTCGGGGCCCACCAGAGCAACCCGCAGGGCGTAATGGGCCCGC
This sequence comes from bacterium CPR1, assembly GCA_021404945.1. Taxonomy (GTDB): domain Bacteria; phylum Vulcanimicrobiota; class Xenobia; order Xenobiales; family QWHO01; genus QWHO01. Next base: position 4,611 of record QWHO01000266.1, on the reverse strand, counting down.
ACGCATGGCGGTAGATAATCCCACCATTCCCAGGGATTCTGACGCGCCTGCTGGCCGGAGATCGGGAAGCGGCTGCGAGCCGGGTCTACCGGGACGTGCTCGGCTCCCAGGCACCGGGCCAGCTCTTCGCCGTAATCCTCCGAGCTGAAGATCAGGTCCGGGGGCTCGGGTAACAGCCTGGTGAGGCTGGCCTTCCAGAGGGCCCAGAAGTCAGGATGCTCATGCGGGTAGGAGGGGAGTTCGTCGGTCAGGTGCCAGACCCGAGCCCAGGGCGCCAGTTCCTTGACCCAGCTGTGGCGCAAGGCTCCGGAGATGGGCTCGGCCTGAAGGCTGGCGACCACAATGTCCACCCGCTCGCAGGCCCGGCGCGCAAATTGAAGGAGATACTCGTGGCCCAGGTGGGGGGGAAGGAATTTGCCCAGGACGAAGCCTCGCACGCCAGCTAAATTCTCCTTTCGGATTGGCAATACGGATTCCCAGGCCCGTGCAGGTTTCCTGCCTGACCGTAGTGCTCGCGAAGTTCAGCCAGAGCGCTGCCATCCCAGTCAGCCCAACAGGCTGAATCCCAGCGAGCTCAGCGTAGCGCAGCATGGGCTCGAGGTCGCCGTGGCCGAATACTCGTTACGGGAGTAGACCAGGGCCAGCCCCATTCCGGCCACCAGGCAGAAGCCCGACGTCAGGAACAGGATGCGTTGGACCCGGTCGCCCGCCAGGGTCATGGCCAGGGCTTCGCCCCGGGGCAGGCGCCCTCTGGACCGAAAGCGAAATCGAAGAGAATGTCAGGCTCGGGTGATTCACCGTATTTTCTGCTCAGTCACCTCATCGCGCGCTTTCGAAGCGGAGACGTGCCGATGGAAGAGTTCCAGTCTCGCCTGGATGACTTCGAGTCCAGGCTGGAAGATTGGTACGAGGACCTGCAGGCCAATCCGCCGCCCTACGACTTCCCTGAAGGCGTGGAGCTGGTGGAGGTCACTCAGATGGGCCTGTACCTGTTTTTGCAGTCCATCGAGGCCCTGCGCGAGTTTGCCGACGGCGGCCCGGAAGATCTGATCGCCAGCTCCTTGCAGCTCTCCCTGGCTGCCCACGAGCGCATTGTAGCCATGTACGAGGCCAGCGAGGACTACCTCGAGCAGCTGGCAGAGATGGAAGCCGAGTAGGGTCCGAAGGTACAGATCCCGAAACATTTCAGGTGACCGATGCGCACCCTGAGCTCGTCCATCTACTGGAAAACCTTCGTTCAGAAGGAACGTTCCAGTCCCATGGGAGCTTTACGCTCGACCTGGTCCACGCTCGCGAGAAACTCAAGAAGTTCCAGCTGCTCGACCCTTATCACTACGTGCTTCCGCTGGTCAGCGCCGTGGTGCTGGGGGGCGGCAGCACCCTGCGTTGTCGGGTTGGACCCGCCCGTTTCGCCATGGAGTTCGACGGCACGCCTTTCACAGTTGAAGAATTGGAAGGGATGTTCAGCGTCCTCCTGGTCGGCTCAAGCCCTGTGGCCCAACGTCGGGTGGCCGAGCTGGCGGTGGGCATCAACGCAGCGCTTTCGCTTTCTCCGCGTCAGGTGAGCCTGGTCAGTGTGCACCCCGATCAGGTGGTGAAGGCGACCTTCACCGCCCGCAAGCAGCAAGTTGAGACGGCGCCTCCACCCGAGAAGGCCCAACCCTGGACCCGCATCGAGGTGCAGCACGCCGGCATGCGTGCCCTTTGGCGCAAGACTCAGCGCGATGCGCCCGAGGTCCTGGCCCTTCATCAACGCTGCCGACTGGCCAACCTCGAGCTGACCGTCAACGACCTGTCCTTTCCTCCTCAGATAGGTTGGGAGAACCACAGCTGCCTGGTAGCCAGCTACTTGCGCGCGGGCGAGGCACGCAAGGGCTGTGAGATTACGATCGGAAAGCTGACCTCCCGGGTCGACCCGCCTCGCACCGACGTCACTTCCGGGCCCTACTCGGCGGTGGTGACGCTGGGGGGAGAGGCGCCCCAGGAGCTTGTCTTCGTCCATCACGGGCTGATCTTCCGCCGCCCCGACCTCAGCCTCGGGCCCGCCACCCGGGCTGCCATCTGGGCCCCCGAGCTGCGGCGCAATCTCTCCCACACCGAACTGGTGCAGGACGAGTCGTTCGAGCTGATCGTGGAGCAGCTCAAACTGGAGATCTTTCGCATGCTGACCGTGCTCGAGGGCCGTTTCGCCGAGCTGCCCGACCCTGACCGGCAAGAAGCGGTGGACTGTCTGCAACGGCTGGTAGGCTTTCGTCTGCAGCATGACGAGGTGCTGCAAGCCCTCAAGCTGGCTCGTCTACTCGTTCGCGCCCGCCCGGCGGGCTCGCTGCCGGCCCTGCTCGACGACTACGTGGTGGCCCTGATCGAGCAGCGCGACCCGCGGAAGAATGACCCGGCGGCTGTTCAACTCCGTCTGGAGCAGACCCTGGGGGCTCTGGCCCGGGCCCACGGTCTCGAGCTCAAGCGAATCGTTCTCGGTGCCCGCGACGATAGCGCCGTGTCCCGCTTCACTTTTGACGGCCCCTTCCCACGCGTGGAAACGCTGCTCAACCGCCTGCTGGCCACCGAGGAGCAGCTTTTCGGGCTGGCCCACGAGCACGTGCAGGCCCGCATGCAGAGCATGGTGACGGTTTTTGGCACCAAGCGCCCGGCCCGGGCCCGTGAGCTCAAGATCGCGCTCAATGAGCTGCAGCGGCCCATGGAGCTGGCGCTGGAGAGTCAGGCTCGCTACCACGGGAAGCAGTTGAGCAAAGTCTCGTTAAGGGATTGACCCTCAGTCCACCGGGCGAGGGGTTGTCCACCAGCGGGTCAGCTGCGACTGAGCTTCGTCCCAGTGGGTGTCCTTCTGAAGGGCGAGGTCCTGGTAGGCGCCGCCCGGAGCCCAGAACATGGGGATCTCCAGCGTCAGTCCGTGAGCCCCATCCTGGGAGGGATGGTGCTGCTCCTCCACGACCGCCTCGTCGATGGCCGCCACGAGACCGCGGGCGGCCGACTTCAGGCGCTCGTCCTTGATCCCGCCGTGGTTGGAGATGCGCTCGGCAAAATCGTATGCGTCTTTGTGGCCCTCGAAGCTCTGGGTGCTCCAGGTCATCCGACGCAGCTTCCAGACCGAGGTATCGGTGGCCAGCAGGCTCTTGGAGAACTCCTCCAACGCGTCCTTGACCTGCTCCATCTTGCCCAGATCGGTGGCTGAAAGCGTCATGATGCAGTCGTTGTAGGAGGCTGAGCCGGCCACGATGGAGCGAGCCAGGTCGAGAGGGGAGGCGTCCACTCGCGAGCTCAGCTTCTGCTGCAGGTCGGCAAAGCCGCCCTTGGCGAGCCAGCGGTCGTAGGTCCAGCCCTCGCCACCTTCCACCTTCTCGGAAGCGATCATGTAGTTGGCCCGGTCCCTGAGCTCGTAGGCTACCTCGGCGGCGGCCATGTTGCAGGCGTCAAAGCCCAGGATGTCAAGCTTCACGCCCGTCTTCTGCTCGGCCATGCTCAGACCCTGGTGGATCTCTTTGAGGCTCATCCAGCTCCCGTGGCTCTGGTCTTCGCAGGCCCCCTTCCAGCCATCGCCATGGTTTGAGATGACCAGCATGAAGTGCTCGGCCGGATAGTTCTTCATGCCCCACTCGACGAACTCGGCCAGAACTTTGGGATCGGCCATGTCGATCGGACCCGACTCCTCCACGGAGGGGGAGGCGATCCCTTTGTTGGGGTCTTGCTGCAGCAAGATACGCTGCATCGCGCGCCCGGAATCGTACTGGGCCACCAGATTGGTGTTCTCGTCCGAGCCCACCTTCTCCATCTCGTCGATGTCGTCGAGCATGAAAGCGTTGAGATTGTTGTCAGCGGCCGAGTACTGCAGGATGGTCCACTTCTTCTTCTCGTGCGGCACGGTTGGCAAAGCTGCGGCGGTTACGTTCACGGGTCAAGCCCCCTTGCTTGGATTGTTGAGAGGATAGAGGGGGCGGGGGGCGGGGAGATGAAATTCATGTTAACAAGGTGGGTGCATGGAAGTCTTGATTGTCCACGGGGATCTGGTCCGCCAACCGGTCGAGGTGATCGTCAACGCCTGGAATCGGAACGTGCTGCCATGGTGGTTGCTCTTGCCTCAGGGAGTCTCAGGGGCCATCAAGCGTCACGGCGGCCTGGCTCCCTTTCGGGAAGTGGCGCGCCATGGCCCCATCCCCCTTGGAGGGGCGGTGCTGACTTCAGCCGGAAGTCTCCCCTACAAGGCGATCATCCACGTGGCGGGCATCAATCTCCTCTGGCGGGCCAGCGCTCGCTCCATCACCGAGGGCGTTCGCAATGCCATGGCCCTGGTCGACCAACACGGCTTCCGCTCCGTGGCATTCCCGGTGCTCGGCGCCGGTTCGGGCGGATTCAAGATCGAACGGGCTCTGGACCTGATGGTGGGCGAGTTGGACAAGATCACCTCACCAGCCGAAGTCCGCATCGTGCGCTACGCCAGTCGCCCTGTCAACCCCATCTTGATGCCCACCGAGGAGGTCAGCCCGGCGCCGGCCTAGTGCATTCTGGCCTTTCCGGCCGCGCCTCAGCGGCCTCAGGCCGGGCGGTCTTTCGACCAGCGCCCCAGCATACTGCGCAATTGCTCGGTCGTTACCG
>QWHO01000756.1 GCA_021404945.1 bacterium CPR1 | reverse complement strand
CGGGTCACCCGAGGCCACGACCCGGGCGGCGTCCTGAGTGAAGGTCTGCCAACCCTGCTCGGCGTCACAGGCGAAGAAGTAGCTCTCCTGGCGGTCGAAGCGACCGTCACCGTCGAAGTCGTAGCTCAGCTTCAAATGGCCCGAGCTGGTCTTGCCGTCCGCGCCGTCCAGGCGCAGCCTGAAGGCTGTGACGCGATGGGCGAAACGTCCGGTGAGATTCTCGACCTTATGGACCAGCGGTTGCTCGCCCGGGTGCAGGCGCGCTTCCAGGCGAGGAAAGAGGGCCAGCAATGGCCGATGGCCGGGGGGCCGGTTGAGCCAGAGCCAGACCGCTCCTCCAATCAGCAGGGTGACCACGTGGCCGGGGGGCCGGTTGAGCCAGAGCCAGACCGCTCCTCCAATCAGCAGGGTGACCACGGCCGCCTTCAGCCAGGGAGAGACCCGGGGGCGGCGGGCGGCCAGCAGCCGAACGCGGTGGCGCGGCTCGGCCTTCAACCGGGGAAGCGCCTGCAGGCGCTTCAGGTCACTGCGGTAGTCCTCCAACAGGCGACTGGCCTCGGTTGAGTCAGCAATCAGTTGCTCGGCCTCGCGCAGCTCCTCGCCCTCCAGGACGCCGTCGAGCAGGGCCGACACCAGCTCCTGCTCTCGCTCGCTCAGGCCCATTGCAGCACCCTCCTGAAGAGAAGTGACAACAGGCCAGGCTTGCTACCCCGGCTCCCGGTCGGAGGGGTGGCCGTCTGCTCTTCCTCCAGGAGCTTTCGCAGGGCCGCCCGGGCCCGCGAAAGGCGCGAGCGCACCGTACCGACGGGCACTTCCAGGGCCAGGGCCAGGTCCTCGTAGGCCAGGTCGTCGATGGCCCGCAAGATGAGAATGCAGCGGTGCTCATCCCCGGCGCACTTTCTGACGCGAGTCGTGAAAAGCGTTCATCACGATGCGTCGCAGCCAGCCTCGCAGAGAATCGCCCCGGAAGCCGGGCAAGAAACGGTAAACCCGCAGGAAGGCGTCCTGGAAGACGTCGTCAGCGTCGCTCTTGGAGCCGCACAGTCGATAGGCCAGGTTGTACACATAGTCAGCCTGCTCCTGATAGACTTCCTCAAAGTCGTGCTGGTGAACGGGTTCGAGCCTCCCTCGGGCGCTGATAAGACCGGCCGAGCGGACCGGAAGGTTCCGACTTTCGCGTCAGGCGGAAAAGTTCCCGGTCACTCGCTCTACCGAGCGACGGGCGGTAGCGATGCAATCGGGGATGCCCACCCCGTGCAGGCCATTGCCGGCCAACGCCAGCGTGGGAGAGCGTTTCAAGCGCTCGGCCACCCGCTCGAGCACCTCGCCGTGACCGACGCAGTAAGCCGGCATGGCGTCGCGATAGCGGCTGACCAGGCTCTGCTCAGGCTCTCCCTCCAAATTGAGCAGGAAGCTCAGCTCGCGGTGCACGGTCTCCACCGTCTCAGCGTCATCCCAGCCCAGAATGGTCGAGCCCAGGGCTCCGCCCAGGTAACCGCGCAGCAGCAGCTTGTCCTGGGGAGCGCGGGCGGGCCACTTGAGGCTGCTGAATGTGCAGGCTTGCAAGAACCAGTTCTCGATGCGGGGCACCACGAACCCGAAGGCCTTCAGCTTGCGCTTGAGCTGACTCCGGTCGTAGACCAGGTTGACCGTGACGCTGTGGCTGTAAGGAACCGACCAGAGGGCCTCGCCCAATCGCCGGTCCCACTTCTGCACCAGGGCCGCCTGGGCGTAGGCGGGAAGGGCCAGGATGACGGCGTCGAAATGCCGTGGCTGCTCGTCGACGGTGAGTTGCCACCCGCCCTCGTCGGCCCGCTTGAGGCCTTCGACCGAAGCGCTCAGCTGTAAAGCAGGCCCGACCGCTTCCACCAGTCGGTCAATCAGGGTCTGAGTGCCTCCTTGAAAGTTGAAAAACATGCTGTAGCGCGCGCCCCTGTCGCCCCGGGCGGCCTGCCCCTCGTTCCACAGGCCGCGCAGCAGGCTGCCGTGACGCCGGGCCAGCTCGAGGAACTGAGGCTGGGTAGCGACCAGGCTCAAGCGCTCGGGGTCGGCCCCGTAGATGCCGCCGATCAGGGGCTGGGCCAGCCTCTCGTAGGCCTCGCGCCCCAGGCGAGCGGTCACGAACTCCGACAGAGAAGGGTCGTCCAGGTCGCTTGGCGGAAGCATCAGGTCCAGGGCCATGCGCAGCTTGCCGGCCCAGCTCATCACCGGACTGAGCAGGAAGGGCAGCACGCGGCCTGGAGCCATCAGGCGAAAGCCGTCCGGAATGGGATAGAGCCGGTCCTCTTTGACCACCAGCGCCCCCCCCGCGCCGGTCGTGGAAACGATCTGGTCCTCCAGGCCCAGCTCGCGGCACAGCTCGAGCGCCTCGGGCTTGCTGCGCAGTATGGAGTCAGGCCCCGCCTCAAGGGTCAGATCCCCCTGGCGGTGGGTCTGGATCACCCCACCGGGCCGATCGGAGCGCTCGAACAGGGTGACCTCGGCCTTCTGCCGGGCGAAGTAAGCCGCCGCCAGGCCGCTCAGGCCCCCGCCCACGACGGCCAGCTTCACCGACTCGTCAGGCGGTGGACCTCGTCCACCAG
>QWHO01000265.1 GCA_021404945.1 bacterium CPR1 | reverse complement strand
GACCGAGTGGCTCGCCTGCGCCGGGCCGCTCGGCGTCGGCGCCGCTCTGCGTGCTCTGGCTCGGCACTGGGACGAGGTCGGGCCCACCCCGGCGGCGCTTCTGGCGGTGGCCGCGGCGGTCGATCGGCTGGGTTCGGAGGTGCAGGAGGCGCTCGAGCATTTGCTGGCCCATCTGCCCTCCTGGCCACTGCCCATCGAGCCCGATCGGTGGCGTGCGCCTCGCTGCCGGCGACTCGCTGGAGAGGATTCGGCCGCAGGTCTGCCAGGCGGGGACGAACCCGAGAGAGGCCATCTCGGCCAGCTTTCTTTCAGCCCGTCAGCCTAGAATGGTCTCATGCAGATCCTGCCCGCCCTGACGCTTGCCCGCCCGACCGTCGCCACGACGCTCTCCGAGCACAGCCACGAGCTCGAGAGGCGGGAAGGGGACCTGCGCGAGCGCGAGAGCGAGCTGGACTCGCAGGCTCGGGCGCACCGCGATCAGATGAAGGCCCTGCAGACCAGCGGGCGCAAGCTGCACAAGAGGAAGAACAAGGCGCTGCCCTTCCTCATCGGCAGCTTTGCCACGTTCGTCGGAGGCATGCTCGGGGGAATGATCACCCAGCAACCGGCGCTGATGTACGTCGGCATGGCGGGCCTGCTGGGGACGGTGGTCTCGGCTGCCTTCGTGCAGGCTTCTCAGGACCACATCGACGAGCTCGGCGAGAAGCTCGCCAAGCACCAGGAGACCACTCAGGCTCTGGATGGCCAGAAGTCGGAAGTCGAGCGCCAGCTCCAGAGCACCCGCGAGAGCCTGGAGGGGAGCCGGCAGCTGGCCGCCATGGCCGAGCCTCCCGCGCCGGCCGGGCTGGCCGAAGGCAAGTCGGGCGTTACGGTTGCCGGCGTGGTGGTGCGTCGGCGCGACCCGTCAGCGGGCGCTTGAGCGCACCGTGAAGCTGGCCGGGTCGAGCTGCATGCCGGTGGCCTGCTCCACCTCTCCCTGAAGAGCCCGGGCCGGGATCTTCGGATCAAACAAAAGCTCCCACAGGTGGAGTCGGTCTGAGCCCGCCGTGGCCAGCGTCTTGCCGTCCGGGCTGAGGTCGGCGAAGGCGTTGGCTCGGGCCGCGATCCAGGGGGTGAGGGGGATGCCGGTCTGGCCGTCCCACACCCGCACCAGGCCCGAGGAGTGGGCGCAGGTGACCAGCCGTCCCCCCCGCCAGGCGGCGGTGACCAGTCCCGAGGGGTGGGCCAGGGCGGGGAAGGCCTCCTGGCCGGAGGGCAGCTCGAGCACGTGCACCAGCCCATCCTCGCAACTGACGGCCAGCTGCCCGTCGGGGCTGAAGACCGGGAAGCTGCCCGGACCGGGGCCCAGTTTTCTCAGGAGCGCCGCTTTGCCGTCCCGGTCCCACACGCCCAGCTCGCCCTTCTCGGAAGTGCAGGCCAGCCACTTGCCGTCCGGCGAGAAGCAGGGCCACAGGGCGTGGCTGGGCAGCTCCAGGACCTTCAAGAGCTGCAAGCCGTCGCCGCTCCAGACCAGCAGCTGACCACCGAAGCGGGGGTTGGTGCGCATGGAGAGCGCCAGCCGGTCGCCCTGCGGGCTGAAGGCTCCCCACAGCGCCTCCTGGGTGCGGCTCAGCTCTCTGGTTCGATGGCCCTGGTGGAGCACGGCCCCTCCCTCCAGCACCACGAAGCTCTCCGGACCGAGCACGATGGGGCCGCGAGGTGACTCAAAGAGGGTCTTGCCCGCTTTCAGGCCATAGAGCAGACCCCAGCGCTCGGCGTTGACGGCCACCTGCTCGGCGCTTGTCTGCAGCAGATCGAAGTCGGCCCCCTGCAATCGGGCCAGGGGACGCAGGTGCTCGCCATCAAGCTCGAGCAGGGTGCTCCGCGTGGCGGCCAGCAGGCGAGAGTCGGGGGTGAAGGTCAACCCCCGGGCCAGGTGATCGAGCTGCATGTCCAGCCGGGGAGCAAAGCGCCGCACCTCGCGCAGCTCCACTCCCGAACGGGTGGTGAAGGCCGTCCAGCGCCCGTCGGCGCTGACGGCCAGGTCGCGCAGGCGGTCGCCGAGCTGCACTCGCGCTTCCACCATGCCGTCCGGCAGGCCCACCCGAAGCACCGTGCCGGACTCGGAGCCGGCCCAGAGCGAGGAACCGGCGAAGACCAGCCGGCTGACCCGCGAGCCGACCTGCACCGAAGCCAGCTCGGTCCCGTCCTTGCATTCATAGACTTTGAGCTGCCCGGCCTCGGCGTTGATAGCCACATAGCGCCCATCGGGGCTGAAGGTGGGGTGGCTGACCCCCAGCGAGCCCCAGGGCGGAGGGAGGGCCCGCCCGGAGGGGAGCTCGAGGAAGCTCTGGCCGAGCACGGCCCGGTCGGCCCGGGGCGACACGGCCACCCAGCTGGTGTACTCGTGCTCCACGCGCCCGCGCTCGCGCCCCTCCAGGTCGAGCAGGCGCAGGCCCTGGCTGGTGATCAGGGCCACCTGGTCGCCCGCGAAGCAGGCCTCGTCGCAGGGGGAAAGCTGGCGCCGGCGGAGCAACCTGCCCTCGGGCAGCTGCCAGAAGGCCAGCCGGCCGCCTCGCTCCAGGGTGAGCAGCTCGCCCTGGCGGAAGCTCCAGGCGGCCACCTGGTCGCTGATGGGCAGCTTGACCGGCGCACCGTCCGGCAGGGCGCGCAGCTCGACTCCATCGTCCAGGGTGAGCAGCAGCTTGCCGTCCGGGCTGAAGGCCGCCCTCTGGACCCACCTTGGCAGCGCGGCCAGCTCTTTGCCGCTGGAGCGCTCGAGCAGTCGGGTGCTGGAGCCCTCGTTCACCAGCAGCCGCTCCCCGTCCGGGGTGAAGATGGCCAGACCCGGCTTGTCGGCGCTCTTTTGCCGCCACATGAGCCGGTCCAGCGGGTGGGTGGCCAAAAGCAGCCGCAGGCGCTGATCCTCGGGTCGCCGCACCAGGGCCTCGGCCCACCAGAGGCAGGCCTGGGAGGGGTCGCCCTGCTGCTCGGCGGTCAACCCCCGGTCGGTCATCAGCTGCACCACCAGGTCTTCCGAGCGCTGCTCGGAGACCTTCAGGGCGGCGTTGCTTTTCATGATGCGCTGATACGACGCGCCCGCCAGGCCGGTCAGAGCCAGCAAGAAGGCCAGGGCTACCGCCACGGCGGGCTTTTGCACCAGGCGCGAGAGCCGGTAGGTCAGCGACCAGGGACGGCGACACAGGAGCGGATCGCCTCGCCGGCGCTGCTCCAGGTCTTGCAGCACCTGGGCCGCTGTGGGCGTGCGATGGGCCGGGTCCAGGGCCAGACAGGACTCGATGATGGCGGCCAGGTCCCCGTCCACGGTCGGGTTGAGGCGGCGCAGGGGAAGGAGTGGATTCTGCTCGAGGTGCTGGCGATAGGCTTGCAGCGCGGCCGCGCTGTGCAGGGTGCTCAGAGCAGTGCGCTGCTCCTCGGACAGTCGCGGGCAGCGTCCGGTCAGGAGGTAGTAGAGCGTGGCTCCCAGCGCGTAGACGTCCCAGCGCGCGCCGGGGGTGGAGCCGGCCTGCTCGGAGCCGAGCAGCGCCTGCTCGGGGGCCATGAAGCCCAGCGTGCCCAGGGCTCCCCGCGCTTCGCCGCGGGCATAGGCCTGGCCGAAGTCGACCAGGCGGATGCGGCCCTGCTCGTCGAGCAGCAGGTTGGAGGGCTTGAGGTCGCAGTGCAGCAGGCCCTTTTCGTGGGTGAACTGCAGGCCCTCGGCGATCTGCTCGAGCCAGGAAGCGGCCTGGCTCACCGAAGGTTGCTCGACTGCGGCCAGCGAGCCGCGCGTCAGCCAGGGCATCACGAAGAAAGGCGGTTCGTGGCCCAGGTCGGCGTCGAGCAGGGTGATCACGTGGGGATGCTCGGACACCTCGCGCAACCGCTCCACCTCGCGACGAAATCCGGTCAGGTCGAGGTGGGCGGCCTTGAGCACCTTGACGGCCACGCGCTGGCCCGTGCTCAGTTGCACCCCCGACCAGACGGTGCCGAACGTGCCCGCGCCCAGGGGGCGCTCGAGCCGGTAGCCGGGCAGGCTGGGAGCACCGTCCGCCTGCGACTGCTGACGCCCCTCGGCCAGGTCTTGCTCGCTCTGGGCCAGAGTCTGGTCGGCATCGGACATCTGAATTTGCGCCTTCTCGCGCCAGGGCAGGACTTCCTGGCCGGCTCGCCTAAGCGCCCCGGCCGTGGAGTCGAGTCAGGTTCTCAAGGGCATTCTCAGTCAGTACGGGTTCAAGCGGGCGGCGGCCGAGCTGAAGCTGACCCAATCGCTGCTCTACAAGTGGTGCCAGCCGCGCGACGCCGACCAGGACGCCCGGGCCGAGAACCCGCTCGAGCGGGTGCTGCAACTGGTCAAGCTGACCGGCAACCCGGCCCCTTTGCACTGGCTCTGCCAGCAATGTGACGGCTTTTACGTCAGCAACCCGATGCCGATGAACGCGCCCTCCAGCCCGGTGCTGCTGGCGACCCAACAGCTCTTGAAAGAGTTCTCCGAGCTGTTGCAGGCCGTCTCGGAGAGCTACACCACCGACAGCGCCATCACCCCCGAGGAGGCGGCCCGCATCCGCTCGGAGTGGGAGCAGCTCAAGACGGCCGCCGAGCGCTTCGTGGTGGGGTGTGAGCGCGGGCTCTACGAAGAGCCAGGGTGAAGCGCTCCCTGGACGATCTTGAGCCCTTCGAGTCCTCCTGAGTCTCAAAACCGCGCGTTGAAAGCAGTGCGGCGTTCTTCGTCGAGCCTCGGTCAGCGCTTTTTCTTGTCGGACGGGTCAGCGCGCATCTGGCGATAGCTCGGTGGCCGGGGGAGGCTGCGGGGCTTTCCTGTCGGCTCGGCTTTCGGTGTGGGCGCCTCTTCGGGTTCGGGCTCCAGACCCGGGTCGTCGGCTAGCCGGGGTATTGCTCGGGGTTCGGGGGGCCTGGACTCTGCCTTCGGTTTGGGGGTCGGCGGGAGCGGCTCGGCATTCGACGGAGGCTCGTCTCGAGGAGGCGGCTCGAATTCCTCAGGCTCGGAGGGCGAAGCGATCTGTCCCGCCCGCGGCTGGCGACGGGGCGTGGTATCGCAGGGCAGGCCCAGCGCTCCGGCCAGGTGGCCAGCCAGGTCGCTGGCGTAAGAGGTCCGGTAGAACGGTCCGAAGAGGCGGAACTCGCCCAGGCAGGTCCAGTAGCGGTCCGGCTCTTGATGGTCCAGGGACCTCTGGTGATTCAGGTGCTCGCTGGTATCCATGCTGATCCCCAGCCCCGCCCCCTGGAAGTTGAAGCCAGAAAGACCAAAGCTGAACCGGATCCCGTCGGGCCGGTTGGTCCAGTGATAGACCCAGACGCTGCCCACCTGGTTGAAGGTCAGCCAGCGGTGGGCCCGCTGGCGCAGGCCCGAGCGCTTGATGATCCAGCTCACGCCGTGCAGCAGTCGGCGATCCTGAGGGAAAAGGCCCACTTCCTCCTCGTAGCGCCCGTAGTCATCGTCGCCCACGCTCTGGATGCCGAACGAGGTACTGGAGGCTAACACGATTCTGCGTGCTTTCAGGCTTTGCAGGGCGGTTTCGTAGGTTTGCCTCTCTCCAAAGAAAGCCACCCGAACTGGTTCTGTCCCGACGGAGGTCTTTCCCGCCTGACCGTCTCCACCGGACGGTATACCGCCGCCTTCTCAAACCGGTAAGGCAGAAAGACCGGTAAGGTCTCGTAAGATCCGAGCGGACGAGGCCAAGCTTAGCTCGTGCTCGACTTGCGCGTCGTGCGGGTGGTATTCTTGGCCACCGTCGAAGTGCTGCCCCTGCCGCGCGACCCGCCCGGAGCCCGGGTGCCGCGCGTGGTGGAGCTGGCCGAGCTGCCCGAGCCGGAGCTGGAGGCCGGGCGCGGGGCCTGCTCGCCGGTGGCCCCAACGCTGGTGCTGGGGCGGGGACGCTCGCCCACGTAGCCGCGCCACTCCTGACGGGACAGTCCGGGCACCTGGCCGCTCTCACCCGGACGCGGGTTGACGTCGCGGATGATCAGGCCACGCCTGGCCCGGCCGGTATTCCGGCCGTTGGAGATGACGTTTCCGTCGTAAGGCTGACGGCGCCCGTTCGGCCCGCGCGGAACGCGGCCGTGGTCGTCCTGGTAGAGCTGGCCCCGGGGTCCACGCCCGACATTGGCGGCATGCTCGCCGTTGTAGACGATGCCGAAGCCGTGCCCGTCGAGCGTGCGCGGGTCCACGCTCTGGGTGGCCACGCCGAAGTAGCGGGAGATCTGTTCGGGGTACTGGCGCGTGTTGATCTTCCGCAGGCCTTCTTCGTAGGAAACGCCGTTCTCCTGTGCGTAGCGCTGGGCAGCCGCGGCGTTCATGCGAGCCGCCTGCTCCACCGCGGCCGGGCTACGACCGCGGTAATCGGAGGCTTCGCGCGCCTGGCGGATCTGATCGGGGGTCAGCTCGGCCGAGTAGCCATCGCGCATGGTGACCCGCACATTGCCGTTGGGCAGCGTCTCCATCTTCATGGCGTCGTCGCCCCACTGGTGCTGCATGGCCTTGATGATGGCCGTGGCGCTGCAGTTCTCGGGGGTCCCCTGGGCCACCCGGTCGTGCACCCGCTCGACTTCGGCCGCCTCGGGGTTCTCGGGAGTGCTCGGGGAGGGGGCGCTCGAGTTCGTGTTGCGCGGAACGTTGCTGGGGCCGGCGCTGTTCGAGGAATTGCGGTTGCCGGTCTGACGCGGGCCCGAGGTGCTTCGGCCGGGGGAGGAGCCCGCGCTGTTGCCGCTGGGGGAGGCTCCTCCGCTGTTGTCCACGGGCGCGGCGCCTCCCGCTTCGGGGTTGCCGCCGCCGGTCTGGGGTTGCTGCTGCCCTCCCTGGGCCATCTCCAGGGCCTTGCGCACCAGCTCTTCGGTCTGGGGCGAGAGGGTGGCGCCGTTCTCGCGCGCCTTCTGGTAGTCTTTCATCAGCTGCTCGGCCAGGCTCTGGGCGTTGGCTGCGCCCGAGGTGGCGGCCACCATCAACTGCTGGGCCTGGGCCCTGAGAATGCCGTCGTAGTGCGAGCCGGCGATGCCCTGGGCGAGCATGGCGGCGCCCATCTGGCCCTGTCGGTCGAGCAGGTCCTGGGAGGGACGGAATCCATCGGTCGGGCTCTGGTTCGTCAGGCTGGCCGGTGAGCTCACCGTGCGCAGCGGGCTCAGCGGATTCTGGGGCAGGCTCGGGTTGATGGTCATCATCTTGCTTCGAGCTTACCTCTCCGGACAGAGCCGGCACAGCCCCCTGAGTTATGACAAACTCTCGCAAGATATTACCGTTTTCTACCTCGAGATGAAGTTTGTGTAACTGGTCGCGAAGGACCGGGAACCGGGCGCACGAAGCGCAGATCTGTGAAACGACGCACTTTTCTCTTTGCTCTGGGTGGCGCCAGCCTGGCTCTGGCCGCCGGCCCGCCTGCCTTTGCGACCGCCGCCGAGCCGGCTATGCTCACCCCCTGGACCGGCCCCTACGGGGGGATTCCCCCCTTCGACAAGGTCAAGGTGGCCGAGTTCCCGGCCGCTTTCACGGCCGCCATGGCCTCCTATCGCAAGGAGATCCAGGCCATCGCCGACAACCCCGAGCCGCCCACCTTCGCCAACACCCTGGCCGCCCTCGAAGGCTCGGGCCGCACCTTCACCCGGGTCAGCCTCATCTTCGGGGTCTACACCTCGACCATGAATGCGCCCGAGGTGCAGGCCATCGAGCGCGAGTGGTCGCCCCGCTTTGCCGCCCTGATTGACGAGATCGTCCAGAATGACAGGCTCTTTGCCCGCATCGAGGCGATCGACAACTCCCCCGACAAATCCAGTTGGACCAGCGAGCAGCAGCGCCTGGCCTGGGTCCACCACACCAACTTCGTGCTGGCCGGAGCCAGGCTCTCGCCGGCTCAGAAGAAGGAGATGGCCCAGATCAACCAGCGTCTGGCTCAGCTCTACACCCGCTTCAGCCAGAACGCCCTGGCCGACGAAGAGAACGAAATGCTGGTGCTGGGCAAGCCCGAGGACCTGGCCGGCCTGCCCGAGTCGCTGCGCGACGCAGCAGCCACCACCGCCAGAGAGAAGGGCCAGGCGGGCAAGTGGGTGATCCTCAACACCCGCTCGGCCATGGAGTCGTTTCTCACCTACTCGGATCGTCGCGACCTTCGCGAGAAGGGCTTCAAGATGTGGATCCGCCGTGGCGACGGCGGGGGCGAGCACGACAACAACGCCGTGGTCACCGAGATCCTGCAGTTGCGCGCTCGCAAGGCCAAACTGCTGGGTTATGAGACCTTCGCCCACTGGCGCCTGCAGAGCACCATGGCCAAAACCCCCGAGAACGCGATGAAGCTGATGATGCAGGTCTGGCCCGCGGCGGTAGCCCGGGTCAAGGAGGAGGTGGCCGCCATGCAAGAGCTGGCCGGTCACGCGATCGAGCCGTGGGACTATCGCTACTACGCCGAAAAGGTGCGCAAGGCGAAGTACGACCTGGACGAGGGCGAGATCAAGCCCTACTTGCAGCTCGACAACATGCGCGAGGCCATCTTCTGGGCTTCGGGCCAGCTCTACGGGTTCACCTATCGCAAGGTGGAGGGCCTGCCCACCGTGCACGCCGACATCGCTGTCTACGAGGTGCTGGGCCCGGATGGCAAGCACAAGGGTCTGTGGTACTTCGACCCTTATGCCAAGACCGGCAAGCAGTCGGGCGCCTGGATGAACGAGTATCGCACCCAGGAGGCCTTCCAGAAGCCGATCACGCCCATCGTCTCCAACAACTCCAACTTCCTCAAAGCGCCGGCTGGCCAGCCGGTGCTGCTGAGCTGGGACGACGCCGACACCATGTTCCACGAGTTCGGCCATGCATTGCACGGGCTGGCCTCCCAGGTGAGCTATCCCACCCTGGCGGGCACCAACGTGGCTCGCGACTTCGTGGAGTTCCCCTCGCAGATCAACGAGCGCTGGCTCTCCACCCCCGAGGTGCTGGGCAAGTTTGCCCTGCACGCCGAGACGGGCAAGCCCATGCCGGCCGAGCTGGTGGCCAAGATCAAGCGGGCCGACACCTTCAATCAGGGCTTCTCCACCGTCGAGGCGCTGGCCTCGGCCATCCTGGACATGAAGCTTCACCTGGCGGGCGAGGTGAAGATCGACCCGCGCGAGTTCGAGAAGGTCGCCCTGGCCGAG
>QWHO01000264.1 GCA_021404945.1 bacterium CPR1 | reverse complement strand
CGGCGGCGCACCGCGCGGCCTTTGGTGTCCAAAGGGGTGGTGGTGTAAGTCCTACGACCGCACGGCGCTTGGCGAGGCCAGGCTCCTGGCGGAGGTCTTTCTTTTTGGCCTCGTCTTCGCGGAAGTCCCGTCCCCGAGGCCCCGGAAAGTTTTTCCGTAGGGCCTCGGGGCGAGAGCCTCGCGGTGGGGCAGGCGGCTGCTGCGGGCCCCGCCCGGTGGTGTAAAAACGGCGGGCGGGGCCCACTCGCCGCCTGCGGGGGCGCCTGCGTCGGCCGGCCCCTTCGCGGCATGAAAAATCGGGCTCAGGGGCCACCTCCGCAGGCGCGGGGGCACCCGTCTGCGGCGGCCCCTCGCAGCTGTGAAGGACCGGGCTCGGGGCCACCTTGCCGGGTGCGGGGACGGCCGTCCTCGGGCACCCCTTCGCGTTATGTAAAGGCTGGCTCAGGGGTGTCCTCGGCCGGCCGTGGGGCGCCCGCCTCTCGACGACCCCCGCATTGGTAGCGCAAATCCGGTGATGCGGGGGCCGCCTCGGGCGGGCGGGGGGAGGCCCGGCCACCTGGTTTTGCGTTTCTGCGTGAGCCGCTGCGCCCCGATGGACTGGAATAACCTCTCGCGGTGATCGTCCCGCCGATCGAACCGGCGATCGCTGGTCGGTGCTCGCTGGTCGCCAAAAGAGCCATCGGGGCGCAGCGGCATACGGGCAAAGAAACGCAAAACCGGCGGTGGCCGGGCCTCCCCCAAAGGATTACCGAGGGGGGGCGAACGGCGCCAAGCAAAGGAAAAATGGAGGAAGCAAAGATGAGAAACGTAACCCCCGCGGAGCTCGAGACCCTTCTGGCGGCCGTCAACCGGCGCAGGCCATTCGGTGAGCAAGACTACTGGCTCATCGTGCTGGCCGCGCACACGGGACTTAGAGTCTCAGAAATGGCCGGGCTTTCCGTCCACGACGTGGCCTGGCAAGGGGCGCCGCGCCCGCTGCTGGTGGTGCCCAGCTCGCTGGGCAAGGGCTCGAAATCACGGGCCATTCCGCTCAACGCTCGGGCCCGGGAAGCAGTGGCCGGGCTGCTCGCCTTCAAGAAGCTGCGCGGGTTCTCCGTGGCGCCCGAGGCGCCGCTCTTCGTCACGCGTACGCACGGGCGCATGGCCGTGCGCACCATCGAGGACCACATCCACCAGCTCCGCCAAGTTGCCGGGCTCCAGGGTGTGACCCCGCACAGTTTTCGGCACCACTTCGTGTCGGCCGTCGTGTCCGCCGGGGCGTCCATCGTCACTGCCCAGCAACTCGCGGGCCATGCCCGCCTCACCTCCCTACAGGTCTACGCGCACACGTCCCCGGCCCAGATGGCCGCAGCCGTCCGGGCCATCGAGTAGGTCGACGGGGCGCAGCTCTGCGCTCTTCGGCAGCTTCTTACGGAACGAGCGGGTTCTGGATCGTGAAGATGTCGATGACCCCGTTCGTGTCATCGGGCACCAGATTGGTCGCGCTGGACTGGAAACCGATGAAGCGCCCATCCAGAGAGAAGACGCCCCGATCGCTCCGGTCGTTGCCGACCTCGCCGGCGGCGTTCACGCTGATGATCTGGATGGTCCCGGCCTGGAGGTCGCGCAGGTAGAGCTGGCGGGTAGGGGCATTGGGAACCAGGTTGGTGGCCTCCGATTGGAAGGTAGCGAAGCGTCCGTCGCCGGACAGGAACCCTCCGAATGAAGCTGCGTTGCCCTGGTTGCCCGCAGCGTCCGTGCTCAGGAGCCTGGTGGTGCCGGTCAGACGATCGTGCAGGTAGACTTGACTGAAGCCGTTGGTCGGCGGATCCACCAGGTTGGTAGCATCGGAATCGAAGATTACGAAGCGGCCGTCGGCAGAGGTCACCTGAGCCCGGAAGTCAAAGCCCGAGTCGCCGTTTGACTGAACGCCGGTCGAGCTCACACTGACTCGGGTGGTCGTGCCCGCAACCAGGTTGCGCACGAAGACATCGATCACTCCGTTTGTGTCGCCAGGAACCAGATTGGTCGCGAACGAGCTGAAGACGACGATGCCTCCGTCCGCGGAGATGAATGGCGCAAAGCTGCCGTCATCAGCCTGTGCGCCGGAAGAGTCGACACTGATTCGCGAGGTCTGGCCGGTCTGTCGATCATGCAGGAAGATGTCGGCGACCCCGTTGGTATCGTTCGGGACCAGGTTGGTAGCATCTGAGCTGAAGACGACGAGCCGCCCATCGGCCGACATCCCGGGAGTATCAGAGCCACCGTTCGCCTGGGCGCCGGCTGAGTCGACGCTGACCCGCGTCGTCACACCCGTTCCGCGGTCGTGAACAAAAACGTCGGGCGACGCATTCGTGTCGGTTGGAACCAGATTCGTCGCGAAGGACAAGAAGACGACAATTCCTCCGTCGCCGGAGATGGTTGCAACGGCGCTGCCCCCTCCGACCGACTGGATGTTGCCGGTGGCGACGCTGACGCGGCTGGTTGCTCCGGCTTGCCGGTCGCGCACGAAAACATCTACCAGGCCATTCGTATCGTCGGGCACGAGGTTGCTTGCCTCAGACTGGAAGGCGACGAATCGCCCGTCCGACGACAGCGAGGGTATGCTGCTGGATGCGTTGCTCTGGGCACCGCCGGAGCTGACGCTGTCTCGCTGGATGACGAAGGCCGGCTGGCCCGTGGTCCCGCCGCCGTCGGTTCCTCCTCCGTCTGTGCCACCTCCGTTCGTCCCGCCACCATTTGTGCCGCCATCGACGGTCGGGGGCAGCGGGGTCATCGGGCCGGCAACCCCGCCGCCTCCGCAGGCGATCAAGGCCTGCACAGCCACCAGAACGAGACAGAAGAGCAGACGGGGCAAGAGATTCCTCACGAGGCCTCCTAGTTCAGGTCCCGACGGGCAACGACGCGAACTCGATCTTTGTCGGACAGGAACTTGCTCAGATCCAGGCTGACCTTCCCGTCGCGCAGGCCTGCGTCACGCGTGCGGGCGTAGCGATCAGCGATGTCGGTGAGCTGGTCCGTCAACTTCTGGCGGAAATCGGCTTCCGTGGCGTCGAGGGCGGTATCCCAGTCGGGGAAGTCTGCCGGTGGAGCCTGCTGCCTTAGCAGCTTGACGAGTTCGGAGCGCGAGTAGTTTCGCCCACGGTAGCGGTACTGAATCTCGGCCAACAAGTCCGGCTTGACTCTATAGCTGTCGGTGCTGGCGTCGTAGAACTCGCTCAGGTCCGGCACCAGAGGCGTTAAAGACGATAAACCAGCACTGAGTCCCGGACCCCCCGAATACCCCCACGGATACCTCATCTCAAAGTCCACCGCCGCCCCATCGTAAACCGCAGAAACGTTATCTAGCTGCATCTTCGAGCCCCCAGCCGAGCTTGAATTTCCCACAAAGGCCCCCACCAGCGTTACGTCTCGCGCCCTGAAATCCCCTTCCGTGTAAACCAGCCCTTGTATACGGAGGCTTTTTGCGCGGATAAAGCCCGTCAGCACACGCGTTGCGGGCCATTGGGCATGCAGATCGGGGATCCCTCTGGTCCGGCTTCTGGCCTCGCGAGAGGCGTCAGGACGGGCGGCAGGCTGAATCGGGGTTGAGGAATTTCCTTATGAGCTCACCCGCGCGGATGGCACCGGGCCAGCATTCTCCTCAGGTCCGTCACGTCGACGTGCGTGTAACGCTGGGTGGTGCGCAGCTCCGCATGGCCGAGCAGCTCCTGCACGACCCGCACCGGCGCCCCGGCCCGCAGAAGGTGGGTCGCGCAGGCATGCCTGAGCGCATGCATCGAGACCGGGAACCCCAGCGCCCGAGAGGCACGGCGCAGCTCCAGGATGGCGCTCTGCGGGTGCAGCCTGGCCCCATCCCGGCTGAGCCAGAGGGCCGGCGGGGAGTCGTCTGTCTCCTGGCGCGCGCGCCCTTCGATACGGTAGCGGCCCACCGCCGCCAGGGCGCTCTCGCCCACCGGCACCATGCGCTCGCAGCCTCCCTTGCCAGCGCGCACCAGCACCCAGCCGCCCGCGGCGTCGACGTCCTCGAGATCGAGCGCGATCAGCTCGCGCAGGCGGAGGCCGGTTCCGTAGGCCAGCTCCCAGAGGGCCCGCTGGCGCAGGCCGTTCGGCGTGGTGCGTGAGGGCCAGTCCAGCAAGGCCTCCAGCTGATCCGGCTCGGGCACGCGGGGCACCCGGCGCGGCACGCGCGGGCGCGGGAGCGCCGGGGCCAGGTCGGCAAGCAGCAGCCCTTCCTCCAGGCAGTAAGCCAGCCACCCCCGCACATGATCGAAGCAGAGCCGCCGGGTCTGGGCCGCGTAGGGACGGCCCAGGCGCCTTTTCCCGCGCTGCTCGAGCCAGCCCGCGAAGCTCTCCAGATCCCGCCGGCCGAGGTCCTCGAGGCGGCTCCGCCTCCTTTGTCGGCAGAGCTCAAGAAAAAGCCTCAGGCCCTCCAGGCGGTGCTTCCTGCCCAGCAGCGCGAGGTGCACGCGGTAGAGATCGACCGCGGCCTCCAGCCTCACCGGCGCCGCTCGCGGGGGTGGCAGCGCTCGAGCACCCGGCGCAGGTGCGTAAGCTCCACCCGCGTGTAGATCTGCGTGGAGCTCAGGCTGGCATGGCCCAGAAGGGCCTGGATGTGGCGCAGGTCCGCCCCGGCGCGCAGGAGGTGCGTGGCCACCGAATGCCGGAAGGTGTGGGGAGTCACCTTCTTCTTGAGGCCCGCCGCGCGCACCGCCTCCCGCAGCCGCTCATACAGCTCGCCCTCCTTCATGGGCCCGGAGCGCGACGAGAGGAAGAGATGCGGGTCCTCCGGGGTCGGGAAAACCGGCCTTCCGTCCTCCAGCCAGCGCCGCAGAGCCCGGGCGGCCTCGGCGCCGATCGGGACCAGGCGCTGGTGACCGCCCTTGCCGTGGACCAAGAGCTGCTCCTCGCGCAGGTTGAGGTCCGCCTTGCGCAGCCCCAGCGCCTCCGCCCGGCGCAGGCCGGCGGCGTAGAGCAGCTCGAACAGGGCGCGGTCGCGCAGGCCGCGGGGGGTGGAGCCGTCGATCCCGGTCAGCAGCCGGGCCATCTCCCTCACCGTGAGGATGGTCGCGGGCAGCGTGCGGGGCAGCCGCGGCAGCTCGAGCCCGACGGTGGGATCGAGCGCGATGTCCCGGCGCAGGTAGAGAAAGCGGAAGAAGGAGCGCAGCGGGCTCAGGTAGTGGTGGCGGGTCTGGGCTTTCAGCGGAGCCTGCGTCGGCACCCAGCGCCCGCCCCGGGACATCTTCCGCCTGGGCAGGACCAGCAGGTGCTGGGCGTAAGCGCGGAGCAAGGCCCGGGAAAGGTCGGCCAGGCCCTCCACCCCGGGCTGCCCGGCGACCCACCCGGCGAACTTGAGGAGCGCGATCCGGTAGGTCTTCTGCGTCAGGGGACGATAGTTGCGGTGGCGGAGGTGGTCGACGAAATCCTCCACCAGGCGCTCCAGGCACGCTTCCAGCTCTCTTGGCACAGCTTTCCTCCGGCGCAAATGCCCCCGGCCCACAAGAGCATCTCTTTTTTGGGAAAGAGAGTCTTCCGGGATGAAGGCTGTATATAGGGCTTGCTGGGCTTGGTGATCAAGTGATCAAGTCGCTCCCAGAATGGCATGTTGAAAGGAATTCGAGCTTACCGGGCCTTTGAGACGGGTGATCAAGTTGATCAAGTCAGGACGGCTCTGAGCTCCTCGGGGCTGAGGAGGCCGGCCGGCCCGGCGCTCCGGCTGGGCGCGCCCAGCCGGTAGAAGAAGAGGTTGCCCTGCGGCGAGCGGTCCTGCAGCACGTACTCGAGGTGCACCAGCTCGTCCAGCGTCTCGTGCAGGCGGCGGGCCGGCCAGCTCAGACCCTCGCGCAGCTCGCGCCGGGTCCAGACGCGATCCGAGCGCGGGTCGCCGTTCAGCTGGCCCTCCAGCCACTCGCAGAGGAAGCGTCCCCAGCGCGAGCGCTCGTCGACCGCCACGTCCAGCACCCTCAGGGCGAGCCGGTGGGCCAGGGCGTAGTCGGCCACCGTGGCCTCCACGCAGCGCAGGCCCTCGCCCAGGTCGTGGATGACGCGCTGCTTCTGGTGCAGGAAGGCCACCGCCTCGATCAGGCACAGGAAGCGCTCGTGGTCGCGGCGGTTTCTCAGCAGGCGGTCCGGGAAGCGCAGCCGATCGGCATACGGGATCCAGACCTCCATCGGCTCGAGCAGGCGCTGCGCGTTGTGGTGTTTTTTGCACAGTGCTTCCGAGCGGACACGCCGGGCCAGGCGCTCGAGCTGGCCGCGCATCGCCCGCTGGTGGGCGTGGATGCGCCGGGTCTGCTCGGCGCTCTCGTCCAGCGGTATCTCAAAGCAGCGGCTGGAGTTCTCGGGGTTGAGGTAGGGGTTGGTGGTGGTCTCGAGGTAGGCGATGGGTCCCTCCACCTCGTAGGTGCGCGGCTTCATCTCGCCGGTCTGCGGGTCTTTCACGGTGACGCAGAGGGTGAGGCGCCGCTTGCTCTGCAGCGTCCGGATGCTGTAGTCGGCGGCCTCGCCCCCGGCCCGCTCCTCGAGCATGAGGAGCTTGTGGCGCAGGAAGTCGGCCGGCTGGTAGTACAGGACCGTGGCCGAGATCCGGCTGTAGAAGACGACCTCCTCGGGCGGGGTGAGCGCCTCCACCAGCTCGGCCACGGAGGACTTGCCGGCCCCGGACCCGCTCAGCAGGATCCCGGACAGGGGCCGGGCCAGCTTGCGGGAGACGCCCACCAGGAAGGCCAGCAGCTTGGCCTCCTCCTCGCCCACCGCGCCCAGCGTCTCCATGTCGGCCAGGATGGCCTCGACCAGGTCGTTTTTTTTGAGATAGGCCAGCGCCTCTTCTCTCTCCTCGTCGCTCATCTCGGGCGGGGGAGGGACGTCGTCCGGCTCGCCGCTTTGAAAAAGCTCCAGGCGCTCGATCAGGTCCTCGAGCTGTTCTTCTATGAGGCGCGCATCCAGACTGAACCGCTCGGCCGCCCGGTTGGCGAAGGTGCGGCGCGCTTTTGAAGAGTAGAGGTTGAAGAGGTCGCGGTGGACCTGGCCGCCGGCCTCGAGGCGCAGGCGCGCCTTCAGCTGGCCGCCGCCCGGCCGCGAGACCAGGCGCGCCTTCCAGGTGAGGCCCCTGTGCTCCAGGATCAGGTCCTCGCCGGAGGCCTCCACCGAGGGCTCCTCGGGAGCCGCCTGCGCCGGCGCGACCTGCGTTGGCTCCCGGCCCGGCTCAGGCTCCTCGGGCTCCGGGGCCGGCTCCTCCGCAGCCGTCAGGCTCTCCGGAGCTGGTGGGGCCGGGGACTCGGGCTCGCTCTGCCTGGCCGGGACGGTCGGAGCCTGGGCAGGGCGGCAGCCGATCGGTTTAGCCGCCAGCAGCAGCTCGCGGAACTTCTCGGGCGTGTTGCCGAAGGCTGCAAAAAAGGCGCACGGGTCGTTGTCGATGTCCAGCTTGACCCTGTAGCAAGACAAGCCCGCGCCGACCAGGCGCCTGGCCGCGGCCTTCGCTCCCTCCTCGCCGGCCTCGTCGTCGTCCAGCGCCAGCCAGACCTGACGCACGCCCGAGCGCGCGATGAGCTGAAAGTGGAGGCTCGTCAGGGCGGTCCCGCCCAGGGCCAGCACGTGGCGGAAGCCCGCCTGCCAGCAGGCGATCGCGTCCAGCACGCCCTCCACCAGGATGAGGCTGGAGGTGCCCCGCACGGCCTCGGGGCAGCAGAAGCCCTGGACCCGGCCGCCGGTCAGGCGGTGGCGCGGGTTGGTGTTGGCCAGGCGCCGGCCGTAGAATCCCACCACCCGCCCCTCGGTGTCGCGCAGGGGGACGGTGACGCAGCCGGCCAGGCTGTCCCTCCCCTTCTCGTTGAGAACCCCCAGCGCCTGGAGAGCCCGGCGCGTCTCGCCCGCGCCCGCGCGCTCGCGCAGGGCGGTGCCGGTGCAGTAGCCCACGCGGAAGGCGCGCAGGGTGGCCGGGTCCTTGAGGCCGCGCGCGCTCATCAGCAGGCGGGCCTGCCGGTGGCGCTGGAAGGCCTCCTCATAGATGGCGGCCACCTGGTCGAGCAGCAGATAGGGGTCCACTCCCGGCGGGACGGCCGGGCGGGCCAGGCTCGGCGCCGGCCGGGTCTCGGGCAGCTCGCCCAGCATGGCTTGCGCAGCCTGGACGGCCTGGGCGTGGGTCAGGCCGTCGCGCTCGCGCAGGAAGGTGAAGAGGTCGCCGCCCTTCTGACAGCCGAAGCAGTGCCAGAGGTTCTTCTCCGGGTCTACGGACATAGAGGCGGTGCTGTCGTCGTGGAAGGGGCAGCGGGCCATCCAGCTCTTGCCCTGTTTCTGGGCCTGGACGCCCTGCTGGGCGAGGAAGTCGAGGATCGGGAGTCGGGATTTCAGGTCCTGAGTGTTTGAGAACGACTGGTCATCAATGTGGGAGCTCATGCGGACAGCCTCCGGAGTAAGTTCATGGCACACCTAAAATATACCTAAGAATAGTTACCCTTAACTTACGAAAAACCTTCCGGGCTTCGAGGTGGATTTGAGAGCGACTCAAGCGCCGGATTGCGCATAAAGGTTGCTGCCGTTACAATAGAGCCAAGACAGCAGCTTAAGGAGCCGGTTGTGACTATAGGAGATAAGATACGTAAGCTCCGCCAACAGAAGGGATGGACTCAAAAGGACCTCGGCACGCGCGCGGGCATCGAGGGCAAGAACGTGAGCAGCTATGAGACCGGTCATCTGAAGCCTTCGGCGCGCACCATCCAGCGTTTTGCGGAGGCGCTCGGTGTCTCGGCAGAGGACTTGCTCTCCGACTCCTCCAACGAGCCGGCCCTGGCTGTCGAGGATCCCGATCTTCTTCAGTTGTTCCGAGAGGTATCTCAGCTTCCAGAGGCGGAGCGCATGAACGCGAAGTGGTTCCTTAGCGTCATCGTCAAGCAGCATCGCCTCCAGCAGATGATCGCCAGTTGAGCTTGACTCTCGCAGAGGGTCGGGACATTTTTCACCGCCGGGTCCGAGCCATCGTGGCCGGTGCCATGCGAGCAACCATGCAAGCGCACGGGCAGCTCGATCCAAGCTCTGTCGGAAAGCGGGTGGAAGCCCAGCTCTGGGCGCTCGGGAAACCCGAGGCCTGGCAGGACGAGGAAGCCTGGAGGCAGTGGGCAGAGGCCTGGAGGATGGTCGTGGATCAGCCACCGCGCAATTGGGAGGGCGCGGGAGAGCCAGAGAGCAGCACTGAATCGGATGTCTCTCCAGACGGGCCAGCTCTCCCCTGAAGCGCATCCAGCACAACCTGACGGACCAGGGTCACGTCCGACAAAACCTCGTGCTCCCAGAACCGTAGCACCGTCCAGCCCTCCTCCTGAAGGGCCTGGCTGTTGCGGGCATCCCGGGATCGGTTCCGCTCCAGCTTGGCCACCCAATAGGGCTTGTCACCAGGAGGCTTGCGATAGTGCTCGGGGCAACCATGCCAGAAGCAGCCATCCACGAACACCGCCACCCGCGAGCCTGGGAAGGCGATGTCGATCCTGACGCTGGCCGCGCGGTAATGCAAGCGGTACCGAGCGCCCTTTCGCCAGAGCGCCTTGCGAAGCAAGATCTCAGGCTTGGTATCCTGGCTCCTGATCGCAGCCATCCCTTTCCTTCGCTTGCCCGCCACCCGCGCTCTCCTGAATATTGAATTTTGGCCAACAGGGCCTTAGCCGGAGCCACTCCGAAGGGAGCGGCAAGCCACTCGGGTGATGTGCGACAATTAGATCTACCGGCGGCGACAACTAAAACTACCGACTTGAGCTGAACGCCCGTTCGATCTCTCTCAAGAGCATCTGTTTGTGAGTA
>QWHO01000263.1 GCA_021404945.1 bacterium CPR1 | reverse complement strand
GCTCGCACATCCGAGCCGCCGAGCAAGCGATGCTCGACCCGGCCTGCCAAGAGGTCGTCAAACCCCTGGCCCAGCTGCTGGCTGGGGCCATGAACTAACTGGAGGTAACCACGATGTCCGACACCATCACGCGCAAGACCCTGACCGTGACCGAGGCCGCCACCTGCCTGGGCGTCTCGAGGCACTTCGCCTACCAGGCCGTTCGCGAGGGCTCGATCCCGTCCATCCGGATCGGCCGCCGCATCCTCATCCCGACCCACGCGTTCGAGCAGTTGCTGGCCAACGCGGGCTGCGCCGCCATCTCGAGCAACTAGCCACTACCGCGGGGCCAGGGCCGGCTACCGGTCGGCTTGGCCCCTCGACTATCGCCCTCCGCTGCGGTCTCTCGGCCCCCTCCTAAAAACCAAATAAAAAACAGTTACTGACGAAAGGTCTCGCCCAGTCGAGACTCTGTTTCCCGCCCGCCTCCGCCACGAGGCCCCCTTTGTTACGCCAAGACGATGCTCCCGTGCCTGTGGGCAGGTTGGTAAAGTCGCCTGAATATTTTTCAAGCGGCGACTTTTCCAAGCTGTCCACAGGCCGCCAACGCCAAGCTTACCCCTACCCGCCCCGACGGAGGCCCCCTATGCAAGGTTCAGTCACCAAGCGAGACAAACGAGGAGAGACCTGGCTGATCCGAGTCAGCCTCGGCCGAGATGCCAATGGAAAGCGAATCTACCGATCCGAGACTTTTCACGGCAAGAAGTCCGGCGCCCAGGACAGACTGCGCGACCTCATCGACGAGTTCAAGACCCACGGCGCGGACTGCCCGGAGCCCAGTAAGGAGCTGCTGCACGCGTATCTGCTCGCGTGGGCCGAGCGCACGCGGGATGAAGTGCGCCCTCGCACCGCAGCCAACCGGCTGAAGTGCATCAACACTTACTTCCCGAGCGACCCGGCTATGATCAAGAAGTTCAGGCTGACCGACCTGGGCCGGTTGCCTCTCGGGAAGGTATCGCCCACGGCGATCGACGAGCACCTCGCTTCTCTGCGCCGTCCCAAGGCCGATGGCACGCCACGCCTGAGCCACAGCTCGATGAAGAAGGTGTTCAGCATTCTGCGCCAGGCCCTCCGTTACGCCGTTCGCAAGAAGAAGATCGCCGTGAACCCGGCGTCGAGCGATCTGATCGACGTGCCCAGGGCGCCGAAGCAGACGAAGGCTTTGGCACTCACCCTCGAGCAGGCCCAGACCTTCCTCGAGTTCGCAGTTCTAGACAGGTTCCGAACCCTCTGGTTCGTGGCCATCTTCACCGGGTGCCGCCCCGGCGAGCTCCTCGGGCTGGAGTGGAAGCACATCAACCTGGAGAAGGCTGAAGTCAGGGTGGAGCAGTCGCTGTACCGCCCAAAGGGCGGCGGCTGGACCATCACGGCCCCGAAGACGCCGAAGTCCAGGCGCACGATGGCGCAAGACATCGAGCGCCTGGGCTGGAAGGCCGAGCACGACAGAGACTTCGTGTTCACGAACTACAACGGGAGCCCGCTCGTGAGTAACCACGTGACGGTGAGCAACCTTCATCCGCTGGCCAAGAAGGCGGGTCTGCCTGCCGGGTTGAATCTTTACTCCTTAAGGCACGCTCATGCGACCATCATGCTGCACTCAGGGAATGACGCGCGTTTGGTTGCTGACCGCCTGGGGCACTCGGTCGTCAGGCAAGTTCTGGAGACCTACTATCATCCGCCCAAGGACGCGCAACGGGACGCAACCGCTAGGTTGGGGGCGGCCCTCCTGGGAGACAGGAGACTGCGTCCGGTTGGGGAAACGGTGATCAAACTGTGATCATTTCGGCCCCGAGCCGCCCCGCAAACCCAGTCGGGGCGCCCTTGTAGAAGCCCCATGTAGGTTCCCCGGGTAAGAGCCACGATTCTTGCGTTTCGTGCGGGTTCGGGGAACCATGGCTTGACTTTACAGCATTCTGGCGGGGTTGTCGGTGAGATTTTACCTTGGTCCCGAAATGGCCTCGTGGTGGGGCCAACCATGCGGCCTATGGGCTTGGGTCAGGAACGTTGATTTGATAAGGTTCTCACGCTTAGTGGACACCAAGTGACCATGCAGAGGAATTTCGTATCCACCAAGCCGTTCTGGTCGTTCTTGCCTGCTCGGAGTCGGGTGATCAGGCGGGGATTCAAGACGACCTCAGGCTGGTCATTTCCTTCGACGCCAGCGGGGCGTCTGCAGGACCATGTCGAATATGATTCCATGGAGATCGCAAAGGTAGTCAAGAAGTACAAGATGGGCGAAGAACCGACCGACTTTGGCTACTGGCAGTCGCGACCCATGGAAGAACGACTGGAAGCTCTCCTGCAGATCAGGCAGCACTACCACGAGTGGCAATATGGCACTGAGCCAGGATTTGAAAGAGTTCTTACAATTACTCGAAAAACACCACGTTGAGTACCTGGTCGTCGGGGGCTTCGCAGTCGCGGCCCACGGGCATCCCCGCTATACCAAAGACCTCGACTTGTGGATCCGCCAGACTGAGTCCAACGCTCAGCGACTGGTCGAATGTCTTCGAGAGTTCGGCTTCGAGTCGCTTGGACTTCAGGTCTCGGACTTCCTGGAGCCGGATGTTGTCGTGCAACTCGGGCATCCCCCCAATCGCATCGACCTGCTGACCAGACCGGATGGAGTTCTATTTGAGGAGTGCTATCCCAAGAAAGTCCGCACAGTTCTCGAGGGCGTATCCGTAGATATCATCGATCTCGAGAGCCTGAGAGTGAACAAACAGGCATCCGGTAGGCATCAAGACCTGGCAGATCTGGAGAATCTTCAGGGAAGCCCGATGGTTCCGCTCAGCCAGGATGAAACCTAGCCGAGATCGCGCCGCAGAGCCCGTATCGCGGCTTGTTCGGACCCGGTAAACAGTTGCTCGAAGCAGCACGCCCAGCGTTCATCGGATACGCTCATTGAATCTATCTAGTAGTTTGCCTGTCGAGCGCGCCCGCGTCGGACAAGAGCCCCGAAAACGCGCTCCGAGCATCTGATCGATGATGAGCGGCGAGCGTTCCGGCGAGAATGAGGCACATCGGTGAGCGGGCTTTCGGTGCTCTAGCCGGCGCGCCTCTCGTGGGCTTCGGGGTTTACCGGCGTCAGAGCGTTACCGTTCTGAGCGGGCGGTATACCGTCTGGTGGGAGCGGTAACGGGCTCAGAGCGGTAACGAGGTGAGGGCGGTAAGGCGGGGGCGGGTCGGGGGTAGGGCCCGGGTCCGGGAGTGCAGGTTGCACGGGTGCGAGTGGCGCTTGTGGGCTTGATGAACTCTCCCCGAAGATGTTGAACTCTCGGGCTCTCATCCGCGTAGGGGATGCATGATGAGATTTCTTGCCGGGATCGTCTTGGGACCCGTGACGTTTGTAATGCTCTGGCCATTCGTCTTTTACCCGATGGGCGTCGTGATGGCTGGCTTGGCCCGCCAGCAAGATCCCTGGGCCGGAGGGACTCTGTTCCTGGCGGCCACGGTCACGAGTGGCTACTTTCTGACACAATGGGTGGGAGGTAGAGGACACTTTGGACTCGGGATATCATGGGGTCTGGCTTTGGGCGGCCTGACGCTCGGCCTTCCTCTCTTGAGTGACCTGGGTTTTGGCCTGGCTGGGGGAGGGGGCTGTGGAAACTGCGCTATGAGCGCAGCTGCTCGCTCGTGTCTGGTGCCGTGGGGCGCAGGGGCGGTTCTGGGGGCAGCCAGCGCTCAATTGTCCAGGTTGGTGATCAGGGGCGATCAGTTGACTCACCTTAGAGACTGCTCGCAGCAGTAACGGAGCAGCATCCTGAGGCTCTGGCCCGACCGAGCCGGCCGGGGGAAGATCAGAGCCGCCTCCTCCTGGCCGAAGAGGCAGCAGGCATCCGTACAAGAATCGCCCGCCCATGCTGGAGCTGACTGAAGACCTCGCGCCGACTCCTCTCTCAGAGAGCTGGTCGGGCTATGCCGCCAACTACTACGAGCGCACCGGGCCGCTGGCCGCCGAGGCCGCTCAGGAGGCCTGACTCTCAGGCCAGCCTGGTCCTGAAGAACACGCGCCCGTCCCGGCAGGCCACGAAGCGCCTGCCTTCGGCCCGGCCGAGCCGGCCGGGGGGAAGACCCGAAGAAACCTCGTCCCAGCCGGTGAACTCGGGCTGGAGGAAAGGCCCGAGCTCCAACTCGCGCACCCACAGGGGACAAACGCCACGCAGGTAGCCGTAGACCCGGCGCACAGGCCACTCGCGCCACTGGACGAAACGCTCGCGGGGTCCGGGGCGGCGGGCGCGAGGAAAGTCGCCCGAAGGTTGGGGGCGCTCCTCGAGCTCTCCCAGGCCATCCAGGGCCCGGACGAGGAGCTCGCCGCCGGGCTCGAGCACCAGGTCGGCCAGCTCGCCCACGGTGCTGCCGAAGGGCACCTCGTAGGGGCTCTGGAGCAAGATGGGGCCGGTATCCTCGCCGGCGTCCACGCGATGGACCGTCCACCCGCCTTGCGACTCTTGCTCGTGATACATCCAGAACCAGGGGTAGGGGCCGCGCCAGCGGGGCAGGAGAGAGGGGTGGAGGTTGAGGGTGGGCCAGCGCCCGAAGACCTCGGGCGGCAAGAGGTGGGGGAAGTTGGCCACGCACAGGGCCTCGGGCCGCAGCTCTTCCAGGAAGCTCACCAGCTTGGGGTCCTTGCCGCTGCGCAGGCGCAGTACGGGAACCTGGTAGGTCTGGGCCCAGATCCACAGGTTGGCCGAGCGGGGGGTCAGTCCCCAACGCTCGAGCCAGCCGGCCCTGCGGGGCACTCCGTTGACGATGCCCACCACCTGGTGGCGCTCGGCCACGACCCGCAGGGGGGTGGTGGAGAAGCGTCCCGGCATGCCAAAGAAAACGAACCTCAGGGCTGCAGCCCCAGCTTGACGGCCTCGCCCCGGTCCAGGCGCTGGAAGGCCTCCTGGTAGCGGTCCAGGGGGTAGACGTCGGTGATCAGCTCGCTGGCTGGAATGGCGCCGGCGATCAAAAGGTCGCGGGCCCGGGCCACGGCCGCCGGAGTGAAGTGGAAGGCGCCCTTGAGGCAGAGGCCGTGCTCGAGCACGTGACCAGGATCCACCCGGAAGGTGGTGCCGCCGGGGCAGCCTCCGTAGAAGAGCACGGTGCCTTCCTTTCGGGCCGCGTGGATGGCATCTTCCCAGACGGCGGGCTGGCCGGTGCACTCGATGACCAGGTCGGCCCCCCCGGCGACTCGGACGGCCTGGCCAGGGAGCTCGCTCTCGGGCAGGACCTCGGCCCCCAGGCGCTGGGCCACCAACCGGCGCAGGGCGTGGCGGCCCGCCAGAAGCACGCGCTCGGCCCCCTGGCTGCGAGCCAGGGCGGCGTAGAGCAGGCCGATGGGGCCGGCTCCCAGGATGGCCACGGTGCCGGAGGCGTTCACCAGGCTCAGGCCGTAGACCACGCAGCTGAGAGGCTCGAGCAGGGCGGCCTGCCACCAGTCGAGCTCGGGGGGCTTGGGATAGAGGTTGGTGGCCACCACCGGGGCGGGCACCCGCACCACGTCGGCGAAGGCTCCCAGGATCATGACCTGCATGCACTGGGGGCAAAGGTTCGAGAGGCCCTTCTGGCAATCGCGGCACTCCCCGCAGGGGGCGCTGGGGGCCAGCATGACGGGGGTGCCGGGGGCGATCGCGACGCCTTCGCCGACCTCCAGCACCAGGCCCGAAAACTCGTGGCCGAAGCCGCTCGGCAGGGGCCAGCGGGGATGGCCGCGGCGGTAGAACTTGAGATCGGTGCCGCAGGTGAGAGCGGCCTTGACCTGGACGGTGACCTCGCCGGGGCCCGGGTGGGGGGGCTCGACCTCATGCAGGACGAGATCGAGGGGCTTTTGCAGGAAGAGCTGGCGCACCGTTTCAGGGCTTCGGGAGGCGGGTCACGGCGTAACGGGTCACCTTGCCCTGCTCGAAGAAGGCCAGCAGCTGGGTCTGGCGGTCAGGGTCGCGATAGACCCAGCGCCAATCGTCCTTCTCGGTGGGCTCGCCGAGCTGGGCCTGGAGCTGTTCGAGGGTGAGGCCCACGGGGATGGCGATGCCGCGCGAGGCCAGCTTCGTGCCCAGCAGCATGGTGGGATGGCTGCCGCTCTTGCGGTCGGGCATGCCCACGATCAGGCCGCCCGGGTAAGTGTACTCGTAGAACTCGCCAAAGAACGAGGCTTTCAGGGGGCGACTGCTGACGGGGGCGCCGACCACGGCTTCGAGCTCGGCCCGGGTGACCATCAAGGAGACGCCGTTCATGGTCAGGATGGCGGGCGCTTCGGCCAGCACCGGCAGGCACAGCAAGAGCGCCAGAAGGAGCTTCAGATGGCAGCCTTCTTAAGGGCGGGCTTTCCCAGGTAGTCGCCCAGCACGGGGGCCCAGGAGCTGACGTCGCCGGCTCCGAGCAGGATGACCAGGTCGCCGGGGCGACAGGTCTCGGCCAGCATCTCGCCCACATCGTGGATACCCGGGGTGTGGTAGACCTCGGCCGGGGTGCCGTGGCGGCGGATCTGCTCGACCAGATTCTCGGCCCTGACTCCCACGATGGGGACCTCGCCGGCCGAATAGATGTCGGTCACCAGCAGGATGTCGGCCTCTTCAAAGGAGCGGGCAAACTCATCGGCCAGGAACTTGGTGCGGGTGTAGCGGTGGGGCTGGAAGACGGCCACCACGCGCTTGGCCCAGCCCGAGCGGGCAGCGTGCACGGCCGCCTGGACCTTGGCCGGGTTGTGGGCGTAGTCGTCCACCAGCATCACGCCGGCATACTCGCCCCGCAGCTGGAAACGGCGCTGGACGCCCTCGAAGCGCTCCAGAGCGGCGGCCACCTGGGGAAAGGAGAGGCCGCTGTGAAGCCCGATGGCCACCGCGGCCAGGGCGTTCTGAATGTTGTGGCGACCGGGCACGCTCAGGGTCAGCTCGCCCAGGTGCTGATCGTGGCGGTAGACCTGGCAGCGGGAGGCGAAGTTTCGCAGCTCGATGTCGCGGGCCTGGAACTCGGCGCCGTCTTGCAAGCCGTAGGTCACATAGGGACGATCGACCTGGGACAGCAGGCTCTTGAGCACGCCGTTGTCGGTGCAGAGCACGAGCAGGCCGTCTGCGGGCACACGGTGCATGAACTCCACGAATACCTGCTGGATCTTCTCCATGGTCTTGTCGTAGTCATAGTTGAGGTTGGAGAAGGGAGCGGCGGAAAGATTGACGTCGGAGTCGATGTTGGTGACCACGGCGATCTTGGGGGAAAGGTCGAGGAAGGAGGCGTCCGACTCGTCGGCCTCGGCCACCAGGTGGGTGCCGATGCCAAGCTTGGCGTTGGAGCCGATGTCGTTGACCTCGCCGCCGATGATGACGGTGGGGGCGAACTTGCCGTGCTCGAGGACGCGAGCCACCATGGAGGTGGTGGTGGTCTTGCCGTGGGTGCCAGCTACGGCGATGCCGCAGCGGTCTTGCATGACGTAGCCGAGCATCTGCCCCCGGGTGCGGATGGTGAGACCGCGCTGCTGGGCGGCGACCAGCTCGGGATTGGTGGGAGGAACGGCCGAGGAGACGACCAGGATGTCGGCCTCTCCCAGGTTGTCACCGTGATGCCCGATGTGGATGCGGGCGCCCAGCTCTTGCAGGCCCTGGGTGATCCCGCTGGGCTTGAGGTCAGAGCCGGATACCGTCCAACCAAGTTGCAGGAGCACGCGCGCGATTCCGCTCATGCCGATCCCGCCGATGCCCACGAAGTGAGCGTGGCGACAGTCAGTCATCCCGAGTCTCCTTTCCATCTCCCACCAGGGCGTGCACCAGCTCGAGGATCTCCTCGGTCGCCGCGGGCTTCCCCAGAGCCCGACTGGCGGCCGCCATTCTGGCCAACCGGTCGCTTGCGCCCAAAAGCTCTTCCACCAATCCCCCCAGACCAGCCTCGACCTGGTCGTCTTCCAACAACTCGGCCGCCCCGCTCTTCACGGCTGCCCGCGCGTTCAGGCGCTGGTGGTCTTCAGCCGCGAAAGGATAGGGCACCAGGATGGCCGGCAACCCCCGGGCCGTGACCTCGGCCAGCGTGGTGGCGCCAGCCCGGCAGACCACCAGATCGGCCGCGGCATAGGCCGCCGCCATGTCGTCGAGATACCCCAGCGGCCGGTAGTCCAGACCCGAGGTGGCGGAGCGCTCGCGCTCGACCTCCTCGAGATGTCGGGGGCCGGTCAGGTGGAGCACGGTCCAGGCTCGCTCGGACCAGCGCGGCAACGACCGCAACACGGCCCGGTTGAGACTGACGGCGCCCTGACTGGCCCCGGTGACCAGCAGACAGGGTCGGTCTGGTGCCAGACCCAGCCGCTGCCGCCCTTCCGCCTGCGTGCAGGCGAGAATCTCGGCGCGCACCGGGTTGCCGGTCACCAGGGTCTTTTTCCCGGGCAACCAGCGGGTTGACTCGGGAAAACTGACGCACACGTGGCGGGCAAAGTGGGCCAACAGGCGAGTCACTTTGCCGGGTACCGCGTTCTGCTCGAGCACCATCAACTTGACCCCGAGAACCGCGCCCGCCAGCGCCACAGGTGCGCTCGCGTAGCCGCCGGTGCCCACGATGAGATCGGGCCGATGGCGGAGCAGAAAACCCAGACACTGAGCGAACCCGACCGCCGTCTCGAGCACCCCCACCAGCGCCTGCACGGGCTTGCGAGAGAGTCGACCGGCTTTGACCAGGTGCAGAGGAAAGCCGAATCGCGGAACGATTTCGACCTCCACCCCGCGCCGCGAGCCGAAGAAATGGACCTCCACCCCCTCGGAGCGCAACCGCTCGGCCAGCGTGAGACCCGGATACAGATGCCCGCCGGTGCCCCCACCGGCAAAGAGAACTCGCTTCAAGAATCCATCCCCGGACTGCACGAAAACTGGCCGCGTCAGTGTCTAAAGATATTCACGTTTTCGGTGAAAAAAGCTAAATTTCCTCCTCATTCTCAAACGAAGACCCCCGAGTTCTGCACCTTCAGGAATTGTCCTCCCGGGCCATCTCTCGAGATTCGAGAAAGGCCCGCAACGGCATGCTTTGAAGCATTGCGGCGTTCGCCAATCCAATTGAGGAATTTCCTTCAATGAGAGAACAGGAGTCACCGAGCTGAGTCTACTCCTGGAATGTGTCAAACGCGGGTCAGAGAGCGTAGGACTCGAGAAAACCGCACCCGGAGCAGCGATAGGTGGTGATGGGACGGGTGCGGGCGGGGTCGACCTCGACCGACTTCTCACTGGCCAGGTTGATGCCCAGAATCTTGTCCTGCCGGGGCCCGGGAGGGCCGGGGTGCCAGACGGACTGGTAGACGTCATTGCGCCCGAGCTCGACCGAGAAACCGGACTCCATGGGCTGGTTGCAGCGAGGGCAGGTGCTCATGCGAGGAGGCTTTGAGAGGCGCGCGACAGCTCCTTTAGGAAATTCTGCTGAGGCTGCGAAGGCCCGGGCCGCTCTAAGCAAGCAACCACTTGAAAAGGACTCGCAATGAAGAAGAACTTGATTCTCGGGCTGTGCCTGCTGCTCTCGGTGGGTTGCAGCCAGCCAGCAAGCAACACCTCCACCTCCACTCCAGCCCCTACCTCCACCAGCGCGACCGGAAGCCCGAGCCCCGCGGGCAGTCCGGCGACCAGCCCTTCGGCTTCGGAGAGCCCGTCTGACCAGGCCAGAGGCGACGGGACCACGATGACGCACCAGGAGTGCGGCGTCGAGTTCACCCTCCCGGCAGGCTGGAAGCAGGAGGAAGGCCAGCAGCATCTGATGGTCAACCCCGAGGACGGCACGATGGTGGTCTTCTTCATCACCCCTGGCGAGGAGGGCGTGGACGCGGCCGGGGACGCGATCGAGAAGATCATCACCGAGGTCGTGCAAGAGCCCGAGATCGAGGGCGAAGGCGAGGAGACCAACATCAACGGAATGGAAGCCTTCAGCTTCAACGGCAAGGGCAAGTCGGAAGGCAAGGACGTGATCTTCTCGGTGGACTTCATCAAGGCCAAGAAACCGCTGATCGTTCTGGCACTCGGCGAGCAGGACGGCGTGGCCAAGCACGCCGCCGAGGTCGACGCCCTGGCCGGCAGCCTCAAGCCCATCGCGGGCAGCGACGCTCCGGCGGATGAGCCGGCCGACGAGGAAGGCAAGCAAGAGTAGTCCCGGAACGGGAGCTCTCGATGAAAGGGGCCAGGGTCGGACGACCCTGGCCCTTTTTGTTGTTGCGCCAAGCGTCAGCCAGGGTCAATCAGACGGCCCGAGAGGGCTTTGGAGGAGCCGGAAGGGGCCTTCTGCGCCTCGAGCGGGGCCATCGCGGAGTGGCAGACCGGGAGGCGTTTGCCTGGAAGTTCTTCAGAGCACGGGGCTCGAGGGCCAGGAATCGGGCGGTTCTCGCGGATTTTCCGGAGCGACTACTGGAATTCGAGGATACGGCCGAGGCCATGGAATCCGGCTTCGAATCAGCAAGGCAGCCGAGCGTCGATAACGCACCGCGAGCCGGCCCGCCCGAGGGCCGGCATTTTCTTAGCCCGGCCCCCGGCCGTCTCAATCAAACAGGCCAAATCGGA
Organism: bacterium CPR1; assembly: GCA_021404945.1. Taxonomy (GTDB): domain Bacteria; phylum Vulcanimicrobiota; class Xenobia; order Xenobiales; family QWHO01; genus QWHO01. The sequence continues at coordinate 421 of QWHO01000263.1, read as the reverse complement.
CTCAAAAAATCCGGCCAAATCGGACTCAAAAAATCCGGCCATCGACAGTAGACCCGCCAATTGTCTGGAAGCACGAGATAACGTGCGGCACGACCGACTGGCTCACCCTGTCCGGCAGGAAGCAACCGCTCACGGCATCTTCCAGGCTTTCAAGTATTGCCAGTTTGCCGATTTCCTGCAGGAGATAGTCCCGGAGCGGGGCTGGGCACTGGAGTATTTCGTCAACCAGATCAGGGCAGTAGGCGAACAAGCAGACAATGTCCTCAATATCCGTATCTCCCAATGGTGATGTGCGACAATTAGATCTACCGGCGGCGACAATTAAAACTACCGACTTGAGCTGAACGCCCGTTCGATCTCTCTCAAGAGCATCTGTTTGTGAGTAGATCTCGGGTATTTGAGGAATATTCCTCAACTATGG
>QWHO01000755.1 GCA_021404945.1 bacterium CPR1 | reverse complement strand
ACGTGCGCAAGGGCGTTCATGCTCCTCCGCCCATGCTGCAAGGCCGGCCTGTGGATCTCATCACGGCCTTCTTGTTCCACGCCGGGCCCGACGGCAAGCCGGCCGAACTGGCAGCGAACGGAGGGCTCAGCTTTGAAGGCTATAAGGTGTCCGGCCAGGGTTTCATCTTCGACGACCATGATCCCAAGTCGACGCCCCTTGCCGATATGACGCGGCTGATTAAGAAGGACCCACGCAATGCCGAGTTGATCTTCCCGTATATCGGGGGCGAGGAGGTCAACTCAGACCCCGCCCACAGGCATCACCGTTACATCATCAACTTTGGTCGAATGTCCGAGGCCGAAGCGCGAGGCTGGCCCGATCTGATGAGCATTGTGGAGGAAAAGGTTAAGCCCGAAAGAGTCAAGGGCGCCGATGACCCGGACAAGCTCTACTGGTGGCGTTTCTGGCGAGACAGACCAAATCTAACTGAGGCTATACGGGGTCTGGAGCGCGTGCTAGTCAACGGCATTGTGAGCCAGCACCTTGCGTTTGTCTTTCTGCCAACGAGCATTGTTTTCTCTCATCGTCTCGAGGTGTACCCTCTGCCTTCCTACACCTCTTTTTGCACGCTCCAGTCGCGCGCCCACGAAATTTGGGCAAGGTTTTTCTCCTCCACTCTCGAGGATAGGCTGAACTATACAGCGACTGACTGCTTCCTGACCTTCCCTTTCCCGGCTGAGGGGCAATCCTACCCGGCACTCGAGCAAGCCGGCCGCGAGTACTACGAATTTCGTGCCGCCCTGATGCTCGAACGCCAGGAGGGCCTGACCCAGACCTACAACCGCTTCCATGACCCCGACGAGCGCAATCAGCAGATCCTGCGGATGCGCGAACTGCACGCCGCCATGGACCGCGCCGTCCTGGAAGCCTACGGCTGGAGCGACATCCCCACCGAGTGCCGGTTCCTGCTCGATTATGAGATCGACGAGGAGAGCTGGGGAAACAAAAAGAAGCCCTGGCGCTACCGGTGGCCGGACGAGGTCCACGACGACGTCCTGGCCCGGCTGCTCGAGCTCAATAAAAGCCGTGCCGAGGAGGAGCGCATGGCCGGTCCGGGCGGGAAGCCTAAAACGCCCCGGCGGAAGGCACCCCGCATCCAGGTCGAGACGGAGCCCCAGCCTACTCCCGTCACCCACCCGCTGCTCGTGGAGGTAGACTCGTGACCCTCAAGACCGCTTCCGTGACCACTAGTAGCGCCGAAGTGCGCTCGCGCTTGGTGGAGGCTCTGCGCCTGGACCTCGTGGGCCCGTGCCCAGACGAAGCCGCGCACCAGGCCTACGAACGGGAAATCCTGCCGCAAACTCCCTCGCAGTGGTACCTGACTGGTTTTCTAGTCCCCTCCGACACGAAGCTCCCGTACAAAAGCGACCCCGACGCGGACGAAACGCTGGACTTGCTCGACGAGATCGGGGGCGGCGATGACGAGAACGAGCCCGAGCCTGCCTCGGCCAGCAAAGGCATCTTTCCCTCCTCTATGGGTCTCTCCATCCTGGTCTCGGCCGAAACGACCACGCTTGAGGCCATCGTGCGCTGGGGCGACTACCGCAAGTTGCCGGCCGAGGAGAGCCAGGACGGACGTCGCTCATGGCGTTGGCAGCGCGAGCCGCGGCAGGCCCAGCTCTCGCTGGCATTGCCCCGAGCGATGGGCTCGCGGTCGGTCCCGGTCC
>QWHO01000262.1 GCA_021404945.1 bacterium CPR1 | reverse complement strand
AGCAGGCGTGATGAAACCCGCTCGTGGGCGAGCAGGCCGCGCCTGCGTTCTCCACGACATGACGCGCGGCCGAGACCAGCGAGCCGGTCGTGTAGGGCAGCGAGGTTACAACCTCGCGGGAGGTATTGCTGAAGCCGTTGGCACGGCGGCAGGCCAGAACCTCGCGCACGTAGTCAGGGTCGTGGGCGCAAGACAGCTCCTCGGCCGTCACCGGCTCGGGCTCAACGAGCTCGATGGGGTAACGACGCAGCCACTGCTCCACCAGCTTGCTCGGCTTTCCAGCCGAGGGGCTGAAGGAGGCGTTCTCGGAGACACTCTGCTTCTCGGTATAGAAGACTTTCATTTCGTGTCATTTCGAAACCAAAAAGCCTTAACCTTCGGGAGGCGGCTCCGGCTTGGGGTCGGGCTTGGGATCGCCCGCCACCACCACGTTGTCGAGGTAGAACCCATCAGCGTTGATGGAGCCATCGGCCTGCATCCGGAAGCGGACCTGGATGCCTTTCCCGTCGTAGTGGGACAGATCCATCTGCTGAGTGCCCCATTCGCGCGACCCGGTCAGGCGCCCCAGGGTGATCCAGTCACGACCGTTCTCGGACACCTCGACGTTGAGGAAGTCGAAGCCCGACTCGATCTCATAGCGCGCGTCGAAGAGCAGCGTGGCGCCCTGAATGCCGGCCAGCGAGATGGCTCGGGAGGTCAAAGTGGTGTTGGAGTCGTTCGGGTAGGGAACGTCCGGGCTATCGGTCCAGACCTGCCCGTTGCCCTCCCACTCGACGCGACCCCAAAGGCCGGTCGGGGTCCAGGCCGCGGCATCCCCTTCCATGCGATCCTCGAAGGCCACCCGGGCGGCCGGCACGGCCGTCTCTCCCAGGCGCAGGGGCGAGGCGTTGCCCACGTTGTCGATCACCTTGAGACCATAGTAGAGCGTGCGCTCGCTGGAGGAGGGAATCAGACCCACCGTGATTCGCTCGGCCGACCCGGGCTCGCCAGGAACGCCGGTGGGCACGGTGCGGGCGGCCTGGAAACTGGCTTCGTCCGTGATGGGCTGCTCGGAGACTTTGAGCAGGTAGCCTGAGGCCCGCTTTTCCAGGCCATCATCGCCGGTGGCGGTCCAGGTCAGGGTGACAGCCTTGGCGCCCACCTGGGCGGGCCGCAGGTCCTCAGGCGCGGCCGGGGCCACGGTGTCGTTGTCGAGCGAACTGAAGGCGTTCAGGCGTCCTCCGGTGACGCACTTGCCGCTCAGAGCGGGCACCTTGTCGGCCCCGTTCATCAGGCGGGCCTTGATTTCGGCGTTGCTGGCCTCGGGATAAGCGTTGGCGATCAGTCCGGCCACCCCGGCCACGTGGGGAGTGGCCATGGAGGTGCCGCTGAACAGCTTGTAGTCCTGCCCGAGCACGGTGGAGTAGATGTTCACGCCGGGCGCGCCCAGGTCGACGCTGGTGCGTCCCCAGTTGCTGAAGCCGGCCATGCGGTCGTTCTTGTCGGTGGCGGCCACGGCCACGATGTTGTCCAGGTTGTAGCTTGACGGATAGCTGGCCCGTTTATCGTTGTCGTTGGAGCTGTTGCCGGCCGCGAAGATGTGCAGGGCCGGGGAGGCCTTGAGGGCGTCGTAGAGGGCCTGATTGTAGGCCCCGCCACCCCACGAGTTGGAGGTGATGCGAGCCCCCATGCGGGTGGCGTAGAGGACGGCCTTGATGGCGTCGGCGGTGGTGCCCGAGCCCTGAGCCGAGAGGAATTTGGCGCCCATCACCCGAGCCTGCCAGTTGACCCCCACCACGCCCAGGCTGTTGTTCCCCTCGGCGGCGATGGTGCCCATGCAGTGCGAGCCGTGAGAATGATCGTCGTTGGGATCGCCCGTGCCGTTGATGGCGTTGTAGCCGTGCACGTCGTCGATGACGCCGTTGCCGTCGTTGTCGATGCCGTCACCGGGGATCTCGCCCGGGTTGACCCACACGTTGGCTCGCAGGTCGTTGTGGCCATAGTTGATGCCGGTGTCGATGACAGCGATCAGCGGGCCGCCCTCGCGTTTGCCGGTGGTGATGTTCCAGGCCTCGGGCGCGTTGATGTCGGCGTTGGGCGTGCCGTTCTCCTGGCCGGTGTTGTTCAGGCCCCACAGCTTGGGGTCGAGGTCGTTGGGGATGAGCTGCCCCCCTTCGTCCAGGTTCTGCAAAATGTCATTGGCGCAGGCGTACTTGACTCGCACGTCCTTGCTCAGCACGGCGATGCCCTGAGCGGTATTGATCCCCTCTGGCATGCCGATGCGTACCAAGTCGCCCCCGAAGGTCTGCATCATGGAGGGGGGCACCTCGATGCGCTCCAGCACCCGGGCCCCGTACTCGGCGCAAAAGTCTTCAATAGAGCCCACGCTCTGGCCGGGCAACATCTTGACCAGAACCTCGCCCTCCATGTGCGGCGCCAGCTTGGGCGCCAGCGACATCGACTCGGACTCGGTGGCCACCAGCATGGCTTGCAGGCGGGTGGTATAGCTCGGTTTCCCCCCCAACTCCGTGGGCGCCAGCCCGCCAAGATCAGCGCGATCTTGGGGCAGGGCTCCGCCATCGGCAACACCTGCCGAACGCGGCCCTCGCAGGCTCGGACCCAGACTTGCGACATCCCGGATGGTCACGGAATTGGCTCCTCGATGGAATACGGTCCCGGGGCCTATCCTAGCGGCCCGGGGGGTCCGAGGGGTGAACTGCCTGTGAACATCTGTGGAAGAAACTCTTAAGGATTTTTTCAGGACCGATGATTAGGTTTCCTGACAGGTGCCGCAATCAAGGCATGATGCGGCTGGAGGGGTCTGGATGGCAGCTTCGGTATTTCTCAGCACCCGGTTCACCCAGGAGACCGCCGCCCGGCTCTGGAGCGAGCACGCCAATCGAGCCCTCCTCTCGCTGGAAGATCCGCGCTTTCTGGCCCTGGCCCGCCACTTCCTGATGGGCCAGCCCCTCTTGTGCGAGCCCCAGCAGGTGCTCGGCAACGGCTGGAACGCCCTCAAGCCCTCCGACATCCAGGCCCGCTTCGTGCTGCTCGGACGCACCAGCCAGGAGTTGCGCTTCGTCTTCAGCTTCGACGAGCAGCGCGCAATACTGACGGCGGCCGGCCAGGTCACGGAGGAATTGAGCCTCGACCCCGAGCGGCTCGAGGCGCTCGACTGACTTCAGGCCCGTGGGCTCCCGGGTCTTACCGGGCTCCCAGCGTTACCGCCCTGAGCAGGCCGTATACCGCCCGGTGGGACCGGTAACGCCGGCAAAACGGTAAGGCTTGCCCCGCCGGTTTACCAAAAACGCTCCAGGAATGCAGAAAGGGCCCCGAGGGGCCCTTTCTGGATCAACCCGCCAGGCTTCAGCCCTGCGGGGCCTGTTGCTGGGCTGCGGCCGGCTCGGCCGTCCCCACGGGGATGTTCAGTCGCTGGCACAGATAGAGCGCGTCGATCACTTGCAGCTGTTGCTGAGCCGCCGCCGAGCCCTCGTTGTTGGCTTGAGCCGTGGCCATCAGGCCCTGCAAGGTCTGCTGGGCCGCCTGGTCTCCCCTGGCGAGAGCGTCGGACACGGCCTTGCTCTTGCTGAGCAGCTCGGGAGAGGCCGAATCGACCACGCTCTTGGCGTTGGAGGCGATTTCGCCGATAACGGCCTGAGCGATCTGGAAGGCTTCCTGAGCGCCGGGGTCGCCGGCCGAGGCCTGCTGCTGCAGCGCGGTCAGCTGCTGATCTGCCTGCACGTTGCCCTGGATCGCCGCCGTCACCAGTCCGACCATCTGCTGCTCGAGCTGGGCCCGGGCCTGGGCCGGATCGGCTGGTGCTGCCTGCTGCTGAGCATCGGGGGCGGGAGCCGGGGCAACCGGAGCGGTCGGCGCGGCGGGAGGCTGCTGCGGAGTATTGGTGGCCACCTGCACGACCTTGTTGGGGTCGGCGCTCTGCTCCAGGGCCTTGGAGGTCTGGATCAGCACTGCCGCCATGCGGGCCTCAGGCGTCTGAGACGCGCTCCCACCCTGCCACGACTGGACGGTCGCCACCGCCTCCTGGTGGCCGAACTCGGCCAGCATCAGGTTGGTCAGCACCCGCTCGGTCTGAGCCGAGGTCAGGCCCAGGTTGGAAGCCGAGCGCGTCACCACGCCGGCTGACAGGATGTCCTTGTAGCCCTGCTGCTGCAGCGCCTCGTCGGCGCGGCGCTCGGCCCAGCAATCGTTGAGGTCGGCCAGCGACTGCTTGAAGGCGGCCACCTGACCCGGAGCCGACTTGTCCAGCGCGTCCTGGAACTGCTTCAGCTCGAGAGCCGCTTTCTGGTTCTCGGCCTGGGCCTTGCCCGCGGCTTCGGGATTGGGAGCGGTCATGGCGGCCATGCGCGTCTGCTCGAGGTCGTGGAGCGCCTTGAAGTAGCCCTCGGCGTTGCTCGGATCGGCCTTGATCATGCCGGCCCGGATGCCCATGGACTTGTCCCAGGCAGCCTGCTCTTTGGGCCCCTCGGGTTTGGCCTTCTCGCCCAGCACGGCCCGCTCGGGAGTGGGCGTCTGGTCCTTGTTGAACCACTTGTTCCAGAGCATCTTGCCCAGCATCGCCAGCGGCTTGCCCACCATCAAGACGATGCCGGTCAGCGGCAGCAGCACTGCGGCCGCGGCCAGAAGCGGCGGGCAACCGATGCCCACGGTGGCCATGATGCCGCAGGCCATGCCCAGGCCGCTGGCGACAGCCGAGACGCCCTGAACCTTGAGCTGGGTATCCTGAGCCTTGATCTGCTCTTCCAGGGGCACGTTCTGGATGCCGCGCATGGTCTGCATCGGAATCGCGCCCACGCCCTCGGCCTCGAGCGCCTTGCTCAAGGCCTGAGGCAGGCTCATCTGGTCGCCCCGATTGGCTTCATAATGCTGGAGATTGGGAGCCAGGGCAGCCACAGCCTTGTCGAGCTTCTCGGCTTTCTCAGGCGGCAGCTGGCCCCGAGCCGCTTCCACAGTCTGGGCGGCCTCGGCCACCCTGGCCTCCAGGGCCTTGACCTTAGCCTCCACGCCCTCGCGCTCTTTCTTGAGCGCCTCGAGCTGAGCGATCTCGCCCTCCTTGAGCTTGCCCTTTTCTTTCTTCTTCTCGCCCTGGGCCACGATGTCGTCATACTGCTTGAGCTCGCTCTTGGGCTGAAGCAGGACGTGCTCGGCTTCGTACTTGCCCTTGAGGGCCTCGATGTAGCGAGCCCCCGCCTCGGGCGCATCGTTGAGCAGGGACTGGCGGGCCTCGCCGGCGTCGTAGTTCTGCTTGAGATACTCCAGGCGACCCTTCTCGTTGGAGATCTTCTTCATCTGATCCAGTGCGCCCAGCACGCCGATGGCGCCGCCGATGCCGGCCAGGGTTCCGGCCGTGGCCAGGCTCATCCAGCTGTTCCAACCGGCCAGAACCATGTTGCCGAAGCCGCTGCCCACGGTGCCGATCTTGGAGACCATCCCGCCGGTCATCTCCAGGATCTGACCGCCCTTGGAGTTGGCCACCACGCGGGTGTAGCCTTGCGGCAGGTAATCGTTCTTGCCGCCGTCATAGGCCTCTTTCAGGTCGTTGTGGTAGTCGGAAGGCTTCTTGATCACCGCGTCGTGGGGCACGAGCCGGGCGTCAAAGTCATCCACCCCCCGGGCCGGCGTACCGTCCGGCAGGGTCTTGCCGGTGGGCTCGAGCAACTCGTTGGGAACTTCGATGGGAACGGCGATGAACTTGGCGTTGGGCTGGTGGGGAGGAACAGGCACCACCAGCAGGTCGCCACCAGCCGGGGCGAACTGACCGTTCACGCCGGTGGGAACGTGGCTGGGATCGTGACTGGGGACCTCGGCCTTGGGGATGAAGACGGGCTCGAGGCCGGAGATGGGAGCGTTGCCCGAGGCATCGGGCTGGAGCAGTTTCGCGTCCACTTGCATCGTGACGACCAGCTTCTGTGTCGAGGGAGGATTGGGATCCTGGCCCAGCACGACCTGATCCTTCATCTCCGGCGGCGTCTGCTCAGCCGGGAGTCGCGGAGGAGCCCCACCTCCCGACGCTGCCACCGAGATCTGGCCGAGGTTCACATTGTTCGTCATGACATGGGCTCCTCTATCAAGTTCCTGGGCTGCACGCCTGTCGCAGCTTGCTGAATGGTAGCACCGTCCTCTGAAAGATCGCTTAACAAATTTTCCAAATATCCGTCCGGTCGAAGGGGCGAGACTCCCCCATTGAACTTCGGGTAGTATATGCACAACCTGCCGGAAAGGCAAGACATGCCCAGGAGAAAGTTCCACAAAGAGGGCTGACCCGCCTGCAGAAAGCTTAGCGCGTCTGAAGGGCCAGCTCGAGGGCCCGGTCGGCCTGCACCAGCCCCGCGCCCTGGTCGTTCTCGCCGCCCGGCACCGAGCGCACGGCGGCCTGCTTCAAGAGCGCTTTGAGGGAGTGGTGGTCCAGGCCCGGATTGGCCTGCAGCAAACAGGCCACCAGGCCGGCCACCTGAGGAGTAGCCTGGGAGGTGCCCGACTCGGCAGAGTAGTCACGAGCGATGCGGGGGCGCTCGGCGTTGTCCTTGCGCGAGCCCGGGCTGAGGGCTCCGTAGACCCGCACACCCGGGGCCACCAGGTCGGGCTTGGCCACCTGGTCGTGGGCAGTGGGGCCCCGGCTGGAGTCGCGGGCGATGCTGTCATCGGCCGGGTCGGGGGTCTTGTGGTTGTCGTACGCCCCGACCGTGATGGCCTCGGGCAGGGTTCCTGGAGTGCTGATGCTGCCCGCCCCCGGACCTTCGTTGCCGGCCGCCACCACCACCACCAGGCCCGCCTCGATGGCTTTGCGGGTGGCCTGAGCCCACAGGTCTTGCTTGAAGGGAAGGCGCGCTTCCTCTCCCAGAGAGAGGTTGACCACCTGAATCCCGAGCCGCTGCTTGTTGTCGATCACCCACTGCAGGCCGGCGATGGCCTCGCGCACGGTGCCGATGCGCACCCCCACCAGGTTGGCCTCGGGGGCGGCTCCCTTCAGCTTTCCGCCGCTGAGCTTGCCGTTGCCGGCCAGAATGCCGCCCACGTTGGTGCCGTGGCCCACCGGGTCGACCGGGGTGGGCTTGCGCTCGGTGGTGAAGTCCACCCAGTCTTTGATCCGCTCCTTGAAGTCGGGATGAGGATAAAGACCCGAGTCGATGACAGCCACCGTGATCCCTCGTCCGGTAAAGCCCTGCTCGTGCACGCGCTCGATGCCCGGCAGGAATGGCTGGAAGGCGGTTTCGAGGGGCGGGTCGAGGGGCAGCACGTCCGAGTCGTCGAGCATGGGCAGGAAGGTCAGCGGGCGATCCAGGGCCACCACCGCGCCCGCGGGCAGCTCGTCGCCCAGAAGCTCCAGGTCCTCCTGATCGAGCCGGGTGCTGAAACCCTGCAACAAGGGCAGCCGGTCGCGCACGGCAAGACCGAGCTCGTCGGCGCAGCGGCGTTCGAGCCGGTCGCAGGCGGCCTGGTCGGGCAGGGAGATGATCACGTCGAGATGCTCGCGCTCAGCCACCTCGCGGGGGTCGAGGCCGAGCGAGAGACAGGTCTCGTGCAACCGGGCCGAAACCCTGTCCGCTCCGGTCGTCGACAGTCGGTCGACCGCTCCTGTCGTCGCTAAGGCTCTCACGTTCTCAGGATAAAGACGCCTTTGCCGCGGACCAAGTGAATTCGTGTAAACAACAGACCGCGAGCGCCCGTGTAACAACTTGTCAACGTCCCCGAGGGGCAGTTCCCCTACATTACCTTCAGCCATGCAGATCCAGACCGTTCGCCTGGCGAGCGCTCCCCAGCGCCCGCAGCCCACCCCGGCGCCTGCCGCGCCGATAACTCCGGCTGCTGCCGCTATCCCCGAAGAACAGAGCGCGCCCGACCGGTCCGAGCGCATTGGCTCCTGGCTGCAGGACCTGCAGGCCAAATCGCTGGTCAACCTGCGGGTGGGGTCGGCGGCCTACGCCGGACAGCTCGTGGGCATGGCCATCGGCGCCGCCATCTTCGCCCCCCTGGCCATCTCCACCGCCAACGTCTACATTCTCACCGGCGGCAGCGCCCTGATGGGCGGGGCCACTTGCCTGGGAGCTTACTACCTCGAGAAGCACCTGTCGTCCAGGCGCACCGCCGCGCCTTCCAGCTCTCTGGTGGACGGCGCCCTGGGCCTGGGAGCAGCGCTGCGGGCCGTCCCTCAATTCGCCTACCCCTCCCTGGTGGGCGCCACCGGGGCCGAGCGCGAGCTGATTTTGAATTCCCTCGATCGTCTGCCCATGAGCTCGGTGACCAGCGCCTCCACGATCCAGATGGTGCCAGGCCTGGAGCGCACCGGAGCCATCGGCATCGCCCACCCCACCTTCTCGCAGACCCGTCTGCTGCTCGATCGCGATGCCATGACCTGGGGCTACGACTTCCACCATGAGCTGATCAGCCACGAGGTGGGCCACTCGCGCGACTTCGTGCGCGGCTTCGGTCCGCTGGGCGCGCATAGCCTGATTGGGCCCTTCGGCAAGGGGCCCTTCCTCACCGACTACTCCCAGACCAACCGCATGGAGGACTTTGCCGAGACCCACGCCCATTACCACATGAACCAGGCCTCCAGGGCCGAGCTGGCCAGAGTCACCCCGGAGAAATTCCAGGTGCTGGACGAGCTCTCCCAGCGCGGACTGGCGGACGAGTGGACCGAGCGTCCCGGCGTGCGCAAAGCGGGCAAGAGCGTGGGCCAAGCCCTGGAGGCGGCTCCCTACCTTCGCAACGCCCTGGAGCTGGCCGGAGCGCTGATCGCTCCCGCCCAGATCCACCGTGGCGCCCGCCGTCTGGAGGCGGGGCTGATCAAAGGGGACGCCCAGCAGAAGTTCCACGGCAAGATGAGCCTGGCCAGCGGCCTGCTCTTGCTGGCCCCGGGCGGAGCCCCGGGCGCCCTGGCGGTGGGAGCCACCCACGCCGTCCTGGCCGGCCTGGTGGCCGACGGCAAGCTCAAGGCCGAGCAGGCCGACCGCATCGGCAGCGGCGTGCTGGCCACCGCGGCCGGGCCCGTCGGCATGGTGTGCAGCGCCATCGGCTCAGAGCTGGCCGCCTCGGGCGTGGACATGAGCCGGGTGTCGGCCTCGGGGGGCGAGCCCCCGACGAGTCACCTGGGCGGCGTTCTGGCTGTCATCGGCGGCACTACGACCGGCATGTTCCTGGGCGCCACCATCGGAGGCGCACTGGGAGGCGTGGGGGGCGCCATGGCGGGCGTC
>QWHO01000754.1 GCA_021404945.1 bacterium CPR1 | reverse complement strand
GCCAGGCACACCGACCAGACCGGGGTCTGGAAGGCCACCGGGCTGGCGGCGGTGACCGAGTAACCGGGCCCGTCGGCTCGAGGCACGTTGGCAGGGCCCGAGCCGATCAGGTTGTTCACCGACAGATAAGGGCTGTTGATCGTGAGGCTCGGGTCGTTCAACCCATCGCCGCCGGCTGGCCCGTCCTGAAAATTGAAGCGCAGGCGGAACTGGCTCCACGTTCCTTGCGGGGTCTTAACCAGACCCACCACGTTGCCCTGGTCCTCCACCACGTAGAGCTCGGTCTGGTTGATGGTGACCGCGTTCTTGTTACCCCTCCAGGTCGGGTCGGCGCGCAGCTGCGCGATGGCATAGCTGATTCCCGACTCGGCCGCTTGCTGGGCCTGGGCCTGGTAGATCGACGACTGGCCCAGGGCAAGTCCACCGCTACCCAGGCTCAGGGCTGCCCCGACGAACATCGCCAGGATGACGGACAGCACAATGGCTACGAGCAGGACGATCCCTCTTTGTCGCTTCATGGTATTCCTCAACCTCCGAAGAGCCTGTTAACAGCTTAGCAACAAAACGGCAAAAAAAAAATGCGACGAAAGGATCATTTCTAGCCCGTGCCGCCCGCTGCTGGGGGAATGCCTCAGACAGGAGCTGGCCTACCAGCCGACGCGATGAGTTACCGCGAGCATATCCAGCGCACGCTTCGCCCTCGGATCGAGTCGACGAAAAGGGCTCTCGCAGCCGAGAACGGCTGAGGACCCGGACCCGCGTCAGATCTCCGGAGCGCCCTCGGCCAGATAGGCGATGTTCTGCCACGGCACCAGCATGCGGGGCACGGCGTTGTTGCCCGCGGTTCCCACCACCGCCCCCCGCCCATCCAGGCGCAACAGGTATCCGCTGGCGCTGGCGGGCCAGCCGCGGTTGGTCAGGGGCGAGTTGGTGGCCAGCCGGACGTGTTGTGGGGTCTCCCCCTCCAGGGCCAGGTGCTGGCGCACCGAGTCGATGAGCGCCTCATCCGGAGCCAGCTCCAGCATGTAGACCTGCTGTTCCACGTTCAAACATCCTGCCAGTCTTCTGGCCAGACCACCCGGTCTGCGGTAAAGCGCAGAGGGTCGTCCGAGGGCCAGGGCGATTCCAGGGGCTCCTCCACCAGCTCGAACAGGCCGTTGTCGAAAGGTTTCCCCTGTGCCGCCACCGTTCGGTAGACGCGCTCGCGAATTCCTTTCGAAGCGAGCTGCAGGGCCCGATGATGGCAGTACGGGTTGTTGCCGCGCCGATCGAAGAAAACGTGGGCGGTCCAGGAGCAGCCACCCCGGCAGACCCGCGCAAAGTCGCAGGTCGAGCAGAATCCCCACAGGTGGGAGACGGACTCGTCCAGGTTCATGGTGAGCTCGGGGGCGTTGGCCACGATGTCGCGCAGGCTCCGCTGGCGAATATTGCCACCGGTGTAAGCCGTGGTAGGCAGCGAGGGACAGCCTTTGATGGCCCCATCGGCCTCGATGCCCAGCACCGCGAGGCCCGCCTGGCAGCCCTGCCAGAAAATCCACTCCTGAGGCTTTCCCCCGCCCCGGAAGAGTCGCTCGTAAGGCCCGAAATAGCCGATGTTGTTCCCCGTGCTGACCAGCACCCCGTCGGCGTAGGCACGCTTGACGATGCGGGCCAGCATGGGGTAGAGGTCGAGCAACTCGGCCGGCTGCATCAGGATGCTCGCGTTGTCGGCCGCGTT
>QWHO01000261.1 GCA_021404945.1 bacterium CPR1 | reverse complement strand
CCCCCCCCCCCCCGAGGGTCGCGTTGTCGGGGCTGGTGCCGGAGCTTGACGGGCCCGGCTCATTGCCTCCACACTGGAGAGCAAACAGGCAGGCTACCAGAACTGCTAGAAGACTGGCTCGGACCGGTTGGTGCGTCCCACGGCACTGCATTCGACCTCCCCCGACCTGCTGAACTCTAGTTTCTTGTCTGATTCGACGGTTGCCATTGAATTGCTTTCCAGGCCCGTCGGCCTGGACCAATCCGCGACGCCGTCGAGCCAGCGAGGTGGGCGCGCAGCTCCCCAACGGCGAACAAGCGCTCTAAAAATGAACCGCCGGTTCAAGAATCGAAACAAGCAAGGCCGCTACGAAGAGGACCCAAAGTCCTGTATCGAACACAAGCCTGTTGGGGCTCCTTGACCAGTGCTTCAGAAACAGACTAGACTGGTCACATGGAAAAGGTCGCTTCGGTCACAACCCTGAAAGCGTCCCTGAGCGCTTATCTGAGCCTGGTCAAGGCAGGAGAAGAGGTCCTGGTCACCGAGCGAGGCCGACCGATCGCCAGGCTGGTTCCCTACCAGTCGAATCCCGAGCAGGAGGGACCCCGGCTCGAGCGTCTCTATCGCGACGGTATCTTGAAGCCGGGCAACGGACAATCACTGATCGAGGCGCTCCGCGGGCGGCGGGCGGCCCGCGCCTCCGAGTCGGTCGTCGAGGCGCTCCTGCAAGAGCGTGAGAACGGCTGGTGAGGTTCTGGGACTCCTCCGCCGTGCTCCCCTTGCTGCTCGAGGAGCCAGGGCGCGCAGAAGGCCTGGCCCTGCTCGAGTCGGACGAGCGCCTTGTCCTCTGGTGGGGAACCTCGGTGGAGTGTCATTCCGCGCTCAATCGGAGGTTTCGCGAGGGCTCGCTTCCGGGCGACGAGCTCCAGCTCGCGCGCGAGACGTTGCGGCTGGTTCTCCAGAGCGCCGAGCAGGTCGAGCCGACCGAGCTGGTGCGCCTCATGGCTCACCGACTGGTGGCTGCCTATCCCCTGCGCGCGGCCGACTCGCTGCAACTGGCCGCTGCCCTTGCCTGGTGCGAGCAGCAGCCGGGTGGGCGCGAGCTGGTCTGTCTTGACCAACGGCTGCGCCAGGTCGCCACGCAAGAAGGCTTCAACGTCCTGCCCTGACCCCGTCCATGAAAAAAGGGCCTTGCGGCCCTTCTCCCAGGATTACCAGCGGCCGCTGGAGCCGCCGCTCCCACCGCCCCCGCCGCCCCAGCCACCGCTGGAGCCGCCCGACGAGGAGCTGGACTCGCGCGAGCGGCGAGCGGCCTCCTCGGCAGCTTCCTGACGGCGGCGCTCTTCGGCCTCGCGGCGCTCAAGGGCGTCCTCCTCGGCTTCCAGGCGACGGACTTCGCTCATATGCGAGGCGTAAGCCGAAGCCCGCGCGGCTGCGGCCAGACCCACCGCGCTGCCAGCGGCCCGCTCGGCCTGCTGGGCTTCCTGGGCGGCTTCCTCGTAGCGCTGAGCGGAGATGAGGGTGCGCGCCGAGCGCAGGTCGCCTTCGGCCGAGCCGAGCGAGACCAGGGCGCCGGCCACGGCCGCCTGACCCACCGAGTTGCGAGCGCTGCCGCAGCGGTTGGAGAAGCTCCAGCTCTCGGCGGCGTAGGCCATGATCTGGCCGCGGGCGCTGGACATCTCGCTCTCGGCCGAGGAGACGGCCGAGTTGGCCGCGTCATAGGCCCGTTTGTCGGCCGCGATGGCCGTCTCGACCTGGCCGCGCATGCTCTCGGAGGCTCCCAGAGCGTTCTTGGCCTCGAACGGGTTCTTGGGCTTGGCGTTGACGGCGTTGCCGGCCTCGCGCAAGCTCTGCTCGCCCTGGCCGAGCAGGCTCTTGGCCTGCGAGCGCACGAACACCTGACCGGCGTTGGAGCGGGTGCGAGCGTAACTACCCTCGAGGGTCTTCAGCTCGCCCTCCACCGCGGTCTGCTTCTGACCGAGCAGCTTCTCGGCGTTGGTGATGCCGTCCAGATGCGCCTGGGCGCTCTTGAGGCTGGCATCGGCTTTGTTCAGGTCGTCGCGTGAGGTCAGCACGTAAGCGCGGTCGAAGTTCTTGATACCCTCGGCGGTCTCGCCTTCGGCCTTCTTGATATCGGCCCGGGCCTGGGAGATGTTATCCCCGATGGTGTCGCCCGCGCCCACCTCGGCGGCGATCAGCTGCTGGCAGGCGGCGGCGTAGGTCGACTTGATGCGGTCGAAAGAGGGCTGGTAGGTGGCAGCGATGCTGTCGGTCGTCTTGATGGTGCGCTTCTGGCGCTCGTCCAGGGTGCCGTGGTAGCTGCTGACGGCCGAGCGGCTCTGGGCCACCAGGTCGTGGGCCTCGTCGGTCAGGTCGCGGATGTTGCCCAGGTGCTCGCCGGCCTTCTCCATGGTGCCGGTGTCGAGCTGCGGCTTCACCCTGGCCAGGTTGTCGTGAGAAGCTTTAGTGCGGTCGGTAGGATTGCGCTGGGGCTCGACCAGGACCTGCTCCGGTTTGCCGCTCTTGAAGACGCCGAACTTCTGCAACTGGTCGCACAGCTCCTGACGGGTCCTGGCGACATCGGCCTCGGCGTCGGCGATCAGCCTGGGCGAGATCTCCCGGCGCTCGTAGTCTTGCTCGACGACGCGCTCGACGCGGGCTTCCAGAGCCTGGACCTCGTTGCCGATCTGCTTGATGTCGTCGGCGGCCGAGGTGCGCATCGCCTTGTTGGCGGCCTCGTTGAGGCGAGCCGAGAGCTTGTCCTTGGTGGCGTGGGCCCAGTCGGTCTTGACCTGGTTGGCGTGCAGGAAGCTGTCAGCCGCGCCCAGAGTCTGCAAGAGGCCCGTGCGGGTATCCACGCCCAGGTTGATGATCTGGGTTGCCTCGTCGGTCATACGCTCGGCAGGCTTGGTATAGTCGTCCCAGGCGGTGATGAAGTTGCGGTCGGCCAGCTCGCGGCCCCTGGCCAGCAGGCCGCCCTCGGCCTTGGAGCCGCGCACCATCGGCAGCAGGTTGTCGACCACCGCCGGGGCGGTGAAGGACGCGTCGGCGGCAGCGGCCGGGAAGTCCGCGCGCTTGAGGAGCTGGTCGGCCGACAGGTTGGGATACTTCTCATCGCTGTCCTGGGCGGTCTCGGCCACCGTCGAGCGGGCCGCGGCCTGCACGGCCACCCTGGCCTCGGGAGCGGCCGCGAACGACTCGCCCGCCTTCAGCGAGGTGGCCTTCTTGAGGGCCGCCGCCGAGGCATCGTCCACGCGCTGGATGAAGGTGTTGATCTCGGAGCCCTTCTTGTCCAGCTCCTCCAACTGGCCCTTGGCCTCGTCGCGGTTCTCGGCCATCGCCAGCAAGATCTCTTGCAGCGACTGGGTGAACTCGCGGCTGGTGCCCCGCTTGAGCAGCTCCTCGCGCCAGGTGGCGGCCTGGGAGTCCTTCTCGATCACCTTGCGGGAGCTGTCGGTGAAGCTGAAGCTGAGCTTCTCGTTAGGGTCGGTGAGCAGGCGCTCGGCCTTCTTGAAGTTGCCGGTGGTGAACCAGTTCTTGATGCGTCCGAGGCCGCCGGCGTCGATCAGGCTCTTGGCCTCGTTGGCGAACTTCTCGGCCCCACCTACCAGGGTGAGGGCGTCCACCACGTTGGCCATCAGGGCGTCGGCCACTTCCTTGGTCTTGCCCTCGTAGTTGGCCACCTTGTGGTAGTCGGCCTCGTTCATCAGCTCGAGCAGCTCGTGCGACTTCTTGCCGATCTCGTTGATGGCTTCGTCGTACTCGGCCTCGGCGGCCTTGCGGGCCCCCCGAGCGCGCACGTTCAAGATGATCCCGGTAGCCAGCAGGGCGATGGCTCCGGCCGCGGCACCGTAGTTGCGGATGGCCTCGTTGCGAGCGGCCGTATCCGTCGAGCTCTGGGCCTGACTCAGGCCCTCAGCCGCGGCTGACTTGGCGGCGTCAAGGTGCTGCTGGAAGCTGGGGCTCTTGGCGGCGTAGTCGTTGCGGAACTGCTGCAGCTCGCTCTGGGCGCGCTCGAAGGAGGCCCGGGCGCTCTCGGCCTGGCTGTTGTCGGGCAGGTTCTGGATCTTCTGCTGCAGTTGCTCGATCTGAGCCTCGACCTGGCTGGCCACGCCGGGAGCGGCCTCGTAGTTGGCCATCAGGGCCTCGTGGCCGCGGATGGTCTGAACCAGGGCGTTGGCGGTGCGGCTTGCCCCGGCAAAGTCGCGGTTGGCCAGCTGCTGCTGGGCGGTGGTGAGCTGCTGCTGCCAGCTATTCACGTCCGGGCTGCCGATGGTTCCGCCGCTGCCGTGGCGCTGCTGGAACTGGGTCACCTTGGGCTTCACGCCGTTGAGGGCCGACTGGGCGGCGCTCACGTTCTGCTGGGCGTTGCCCACCTGGGCCTGCACCTCGCGGGCGATGGTGCCGTTGACCTGGTCGAAGACGGCGTCCACCGAGCCGGCCAGGCTGCGGCCCTCGTTGCGGAAGGCGTTGATGAAGGTGCGCATCAGCTCGCGAGGCGAGTGGTCGGGGGCGGCCCAGTTGGCCTCGCCCACGTTGAGGCGGTCAGGCAACTCACCCGCGCGGTAGAAGATGGGTCGGTCGGTGGCGTCGCCGCGGTTGGCGAAGTAGATGACCAGCATCACGCCCTCGCCCTCGCCGGTCTGAGCGTTCTTGATGTTCTGGAAGGCGGGGTTGTTGCCGATGCCGCGCCCGATCAGGGTGTTGTCGGCATCTTCGTTGTGGGTGTTCTCGACGAGCACCACCACGGTGTTGGGGTGCTCGCGCAGCACCTGCTGGAACTCGCGCATCTCGTTCTGGCTGAGGGCGGCGCCGTTGATGCGGGGGGTGCCCACCACGAAGAAGGGACGCTCGCCATTATACTGGTTGACCACGTCCTGCAGGCTGCTGACCTGGACCGGGGCGACGTTGCGGTTGACCTGCTGCTGGGTGGCCACCTGGGCCGGTGCGGCCTGAGCCACGGCCGGCATGGCCAGGGGCACGCCTACTGCCAGACCGCCCAGCACCACCAGGCCGACCTTCTTGCCGATGTCGGCCCAGTTGCGGGTCTGAGCCTCAGAGCTGTGGCCCTCCTCGGCTTTGATCAGGTCGGCGCCGGGAGCCACCGATTCCGCGTCGAGCACGGTCACGACGCCCAGGTCTTCCGACTTGCGAGCGCCCGGAGGGGCCTTCATCGCGATGGCCGTCTCGGTCTGAGCCGGGGCGGCTGCCTTCGCCTGGGGCTGAAAGCTCCCCGCTTCACCGGCCGCCGGCCGGCCGCTCCACTCGAACTTCTCCTTTACCCCTTTGTGGGGGTCTTCATCCCGTCCCGTGCTGCGGGTAGGGGCGCTGAAGGCGCTGGTCGTGTTGGCGGTGATGCGGGTGGCGTCCATATTCGGCTCCATCGTGCTCGAGATGTTCGGGAACGGGGGGGAATCCCCCGTCGCCCATGAGCACTCTACCCCCCCCGGCTGAAAAATGGGTGAAACGAATGGCGTGGTTACGGGCATTAAAAATTTGTTTCTGAAAAGTGGCTAAAAGCTCTTTGGCGTGACGTTCATAGATCGTTTACCAAATCGGCTTCCCCCACCCTTTATGGTGCTCACGCAACAAACACGGGAGGAAGTCCATGAACGTCACCGCCGCCACCGCGCCAAGTCTGGCCCCCTACACCCGGGCCAGCCAGTCCCTGACCCCCCAGTCGGAGAGCCAGGCTGCCCCTCAAGACCAGGCCCAGCTCAGCGAGGGGAGCGAGTTCGGCAACGCCGTCAAGATGGGTGTTGGCGGAGTAGGCGCCCTGGCGCTCATCATTCCCTGCATGTATGCCGGCGTCATCGGTGGCGCCGTGGTGGGCTCGATGCTCGGACTGGGCTTCGGCCCCATCGCCGGAGCGGTGACCAGCAACGGCTTCCTGGGAATGGTCGGAACGGTGTGGCAGAGCACCTCCACCGTTGCCAAGGCGGGAATGGTGCTGGGCGGCGTGAGCGGCCTGCTGGGCGGCTGGGCCACCGGCACCGGCGTCGGTAACGCCGTGGGACGCCTGTTCGGGGCCGATAAGGAGGACCCCAGCAAGCATGTCAAGATCAGCGGCCCCATCAAGGGCACCATCGGTTTCGTCACCGTCGGCGGCGGAGCTGTCGCTGGGGGAGTGGGCGGCGGCATCCTGGGCGCCTCGGTGGCCTCGGCCGGCAGCCTGATCCACGGCCTGACCCTGAACGGCTTCAACATGGCGGCCATGTCCAACATGGGAAGCGCCGCCCTGATCGGCGGCGGCATCGGCCTGGTGGCCTTCGGCGCCATGGGGATGATGGGCGGCTACAAGGTGGCCAAGACGGCTGCCCGCCTGGTCGACAAGCTGACGCCGCAGGAGAAACCCCCGGTGCAGCAGCCCACCCCGCCTCCGGGCGCCAGCACCAAGGCAGCTTAAGAGTTAGGAATCGGGAGGAAGGTCAAGCACGATGAATGTAAGCACCCTGGCCCCCGCCGCCCCCCAGTCGGTCGGCAGGCTCTACAACCAGTATCAGGCTCCGGTCGCGGCCGGGCCGCAGGAGTCGCTCACCCTCAGCGGTGAGAAGGAGCCCAAGCAGGGCAGCGAGTTCGGCAACGCCATCAACCTGGCCATCGGAGGCGTGGGCTTCCTGACCCTGGCCATCCCGGCGATGTATGCCGGTGTACTCGGGGGCGCCATCGTGGGCGGACTGTTCGGAGCCGGAATCGGCCCGGCCATCGCCTCGGTCAGCACCAACGGCGCCCTGGGCTTCCTGGGCGGCGTGTGGAACGCCGGCTTCTCAGCCGCCAAAGTGGGCATGTTCATCGGCGGCGCCAGCGGCATCGTGGGCGCCTGGAAGACGGGCACCAGCTTCGGCAACGCTGCCGGCCGCCTGCTCGGGGCCGATAAGCAAGAGCCTGGCAAGCCATCCGACCTGAAGGCCTTCACCGGCGCCAAGGGAGTGGCCGGACGGGTCATCGCCGGCACGGGAGCCCTGGGCGGCCTGGTGGGCGGAGCGGTCATCGGCGGCTCGGTGGCCGCCGGCGGCGCCACTATCAGCGGACTGCTCGGCCAGGGTCTGAGCGGAGCCTCGGTGCTGGGCGCGGCCGGAATCGGCGGAGCCATCGGCGCCGGCGCGATGGGCCTGGTGGTCGGGGCGGGCGCCCTCTCCATCGCCAAGGGCACCATCAACGCCGCCAGCTGGGCCGGCGACAAGATCTCCAAGCTGCGGGACAAGACCGGCGAGACCGAAGACCTGGCTCTCAAGGAAGAGCGCCTCGAGAAGCTTGAGGAAGAGCTGAAGAAGAAGCAGTCGGACCTGGCCCAGGTGGCCGTGGCCGACCGCGCCTTCCACCAGCAGGAGACGGCCCGCCTGGACACCCGCGAGCGCGACATCGAAGAGCGCGAGAAGGACGCCAACGGGCGCGAGAAGCAGATCGACGACACCATCGAGACCCGCGGTCAGGCCGCCTTCCACGAGCGCTCGCAGGACCTGCGCGACTGGAAGGGTCGTCTGGATACCCGCGAGGGCCAGCAGAACCAGTTCCAGGGTGAGATCGAGGCCCGCGAGGCTCAGATCGACCGCGAGATCGTCTCCGAGTCGGACAAGATCTTCGCCGGCCGCCGCCCCGCCCTCGAGCAGCACTACCAGGGCCTGCAGGGCCAGCTCGACCAGTATGAGGATCGCCTCGACCGCCGCGAAACCGACATCGCCAACGAGACCGAGCGGCGCTACCAGCAAGACCTGGCTCCCAAAAAGAGCCAGCTCGAGTCGGAGATCTCCGACGCTCGCCGCGATGAGGATCGGGCCAGCGACCGGATGCGTCAGGCCCAGTCCGAAGCCAGCATCGCCTCCGGCCAGCGGGCCCAGGCTCAGTCCGAGCTGAGCTCGGCTCAGAGCCAGCGCCGCCAGGCCGAGGCCGAGGTCAACCGCCTCACCAACGCCCGGGCCCAGCTGGGCTCGCAACTTCGCAACCTGGAAGCCCAGGACCGTCAACTCGACGGTAAGGAAGCCAATATCGCATCCCGCGAGCGGGCTTGCGGGATTTAGGAGGAGCACGAGAATGTTGGGAACTGTCGCTTCCAGAGTTAACAGTTGGGTGCGCACCAACGTGGTTGGCGCCGCCTCCGAGGATGCCCTGGCCGGCAAGCCGGCCGGTGACATCGATCGCGACTACGGCCGCATCGAGGACGGTCTGGGCAAGGTCAAGGGCGACCTCGACCGCATCGACGAGGATACCAAGCTTCGCCCTCCCGCCCTCAAGAACTTCAAGAACGCCGAGCTGATCATGCTGGGCGCCGGCGTGGGTGGAGCCATCGGCGGCGGCCTGGGCGTCGCCGACAGCCTGATCACCTCGGCCGTGGCCCGGCCCGAAGTGGTCGTCAGCGAGACGAAGGTGCCCATTTTCAGCGAGAAGCTGACCGGCTCGACCTTCGTCGAGGTGCCCCGCTACGACGAGCAGCCCGTGTTCAACTCCAGCGGCCAGCAGGTGGGAACCACCCGCGAGCTGGTGGGCTGGGACGTGCGCCACACCCCCAGCATCACCCAGGAGCGCATCGGGGAGTACACCCAGCGCAGCCACGAGATCAAGACCCCCGGCAGCGGCTCGCCGCTGACCAGCGGCCTGGTCGGACTGGGCATCGGCATGGGCGTGGGCGCCGGCCTGGGGGCCCTGATCGCCGTCGGCCGCAAGGCCGTGGGCCAGGGTTATGAAGAGCACGAGCGCCGCGAGGTCAAGGGCGAGACCCAGCTCTTGATCAAGACCGGCGCCGTGGGCGCGGTGATCGGCGGCGGCGTGGGCTTGCTCAACGGCCTGATGGAGTCCAACAACGCTGTCAGCCAGAGCTACAACAGCGAGACCCCGGTCACCGAGCACCGCGTGCTCGGGCAGATCCCCTCCGACTACTTCAAGAGCGCGCTGTCAGCCAACGGCGGCAACACGCCCGGTACCGTCAACATCGAGCGCGACGTCCCCAAGACCGGGTTCTTCGGGCGTCCCGAGGTCGACAAGAATGAAGTCCAGGTGCAGCAAGACGGCCGCTTCGGCCTGGTGGGCGGCCTGGTGGGCGGCGTCGTCGTGGGCGGCATCGCTGGCGTCGGAATCGGCGTCGCACTCAACGTCCTGCGTCGGACCATCTAAGGAGGAAGTGTCATGCAAGTCAGCGTTGCTCCCAAACCCTTCAATTTTAATACTCTCAGCGCGGCCAACAGCGCTCCTCCGGCCGAGAATCCCAACCCTCCCGCCACGG